>JANMYQ010000305.1:0-59311 GCA_031382215.1 Methylibium sp. | reverse complement strand
GCAGAAACAGGTCGATGGTCAGCAAGCTGACGAGCGCCATGACGATGCCCGTCGCGCCGATGCCGGCCCACATGCGGGCGTCGATCATGCGCGTGCCGCGGGGGCGCGGCGGGCGGGCCATCATGTCCTCGACGACGGGGTCCATGCCCATCGCCAACGCCGGCCCCGCATCGGTGATCAGGTTGATCCACAGGATCTGCGTGGCCAGCAGGGGCAGCACCACGGCCCCAGCTGCGCTGCCTGCGACCGCCCCGGCACCGTCAAGACCGATCACGCTGGCCCCCACCACGCCACCGAAGACCGTCAGCACCTCGCCCAAGTTCGACGACAGCAGGTAGCGCAGGAACTTGCGGATGTTGTCGAGCACGCCGCGGCCCTCGCGCACCGCCTCGACGATGGTGGCGAAGTTGTCGTCGGCCAGGATCATGCGGGCGGCTTCCTTGCTGACCTCGGTGCCCGTCACGCCCATCGCCACGCCGATGTCGGCGGCCTTCAGCGCCGGCGCGTCGTTCACGCCGTCGCCGGTCATCGCCACCACGTTGCCGCTGGCCTGAAGCGCGTGCACGATGCGCAGCTTGTGCTTGGGCGCCACGCGCGCGAACACCGAGGTGGTGCGCACCGCGGCGGTAAAGGCGGCATCGTCGAGCGCGTCGAGTTCGGTGCCGCTCAGGGCCGTGTCGCCTTGCTTCACGAGCCCCAAGTCGATGGCGATGCGCAGCGCGGTGCGCGGGTGGTCGCCGGTGATCATGATCACGCGAATGCCGGCACGGCGCGCCTGCGCAATCGCCACCACCGCCTCCTCGCGCGGCGGGTCGATGATGCCGACGGTGCCGACGAAGATCATGTCGCGCTCGAGCAGGTCGAGCTCATCCCCCAGGGCCTGCGGGTCTTCATGCGGCGCGAGTGGTCGGTAGGCCACCGCCAGGGTGCGCAGCGCGGCGTCGGTGAGCGTTGCCACGTCGTCCAACACACGCTGGCGCAGCGCGCTGTCGAGCACCACGGTCTCGGCGCCCACGCGGGCGCGCGTGCAGCGGCCGAGCAGCACGTCGGGCGCGCCCTTGGTGACCAACACGCGATGATCGCAGTGGTCGTGATCGACCTCGTTGGTGGACATCATCTAGCGGTCGGACGTGAACGCGATCTCGGCGATGCGCGTGAAGCGCTCGCGCCGCCGCTCCGTCGTGCCCAGCTTGCGTTCGGCCACCAGGAAGGCGGCTTCGGTCGGGTCGCCCTGGATCTGCCATTCGCCGCCGTCGGCCTGCTGCAACTGCGCGTTGCCGGCCAGGCTGCCGCCGCCGAGCATCACCACGTGCTCGGCGTGCAGCGGCCCGGCGGTCAGCGGCGCGCCCTGGTGTTCGACCTGGCCGTCGGGCGCGTAGCCGACGCCGGTGACGTGGCTGCCGCCCGAGGCCGTCATCACGCGCACGATGGTCATCTCCGCGCGCGTCAGCGTGCCGGTCTTGTCGGTGGCGATGATCGAGGCCGAGCCCAGCGTCTCCACCGAGGCCAGCTTCTTCACGACGGCGTGGTGCCGCGCCATGCGCTGCACGCCCAGCGCGAGCACCACCGACAGGATGGCCGGCAGCCCCTCGGGCACCGCTGCGACCGCCAGCGACACGCCCAGCAGCAGCACATGGATCGCATCGGCCAGCGTGCGCACGCTCGACAGCGCCAGCACCGTGCCGACCACCACCGTGGCGATGACCACCGCCGCGATGCCGAACGTGCGCCCGATGTGCGCGATCTCCTTCTGCAACGGCGTGGGTGCGTCCGGCGTTGCGTCGAGCAGGGTCGCGATGGTGCCCATCTCGGTCTGCATGCCGGTGGCCGTGACCACCGCGCGGCCACTGCCTTGCGCGACCGCGGTGCCTTTGAAAACCATGTTCAGCCTGTCACCCAGCGCGGCCGGGGCGGCCAGCGTGGCGGGGTCTTTGAGCACCGCCTCGCTTTCGCCCGTCAACGACGCTTCGAGCACGCGCAGCGACGCCGCCTGCACGAGCCTGGCGTCGGCGCCCACCGCATCGCCTTCGGCCAGCACGAGCAGGTCGCCGAGCACGAGTTCGGCACTCGGGACGCGCAGCAGGCGGCCGTCGCGGATCACGGCCGAGGTCGCCGCGGTCATGCGCGCCAGTGCGGCCACGGCGCTTTCTGCTTTCGTTTCCTGCAGCCAGCCGAGCACGGCGTTGAGGATCACCACGGCGACGATCACGATCGCGTCCATCGGCCAGCCCGTGCGGCCTTCGCGCCCTTCGATGGCCCACGCCGCCAGCGCCACCGCGGCGGCCACGAGCAGCAAATACACGAGCGGGTCGTGCAAGTGCGCCAGCGCCCGGCGCCAGGCCGGCCGGCGCAGCGCGGCGCGCAGTTCGTTGGGCCCGTCCTGCGCGAGCCGGCGTGCCGCTTCAGGGGCCGTCAGGCCGCGCTCGACCTCCGCGCCGAGGGCTTGTGCCACCAAGGCGGCGTCAAGGGCAGAAGCTTGTTCTGTCGGGGGGGGAAGGGCACTCACCGGCGTTCGCCCGGTGCCCCCAGGCCCCAGGCGTGGCGCGCGATCTGCTGTTCTTCCTGCGCGGGCAGCACCTGCACGGAGCAGCGCGATCCGGCCGCGCTGATCGGGTTGATCGCAGCACGGTTGTGCGCCTCGTCCAGCGTGATGCCGAACCATCCCAGGCCTCGGCAGATGGCGGCGCGAACCAGCGGATCGTTCTCGCCGATGCCGCCGGTGAACACCAGCGCGTCGATGCCGCCCAGCGCCGTGACCATGCCGGCCACCTGCTTGGCCACCGACGCGGCGAACATGTCGATCGCCAGTGCGGCACCGGCATTCGTCGGCGCAGCCTCGTGCAGGCGGCGCATGTCGCTGGCCAGGCCCGAGATGCCGAGCAGGCCGGACTGGTGGTTGACCAGCGCTTCGATGCCATCGGCGTCGAAGGCGCGCTCGCGCATCAGGTAGATCAGCACGCCCGGGTCCAGGTCGCCGCTGCGCGTGCCCATGATCACGCCGCCCGACGGCGTGAGCCCCATGCTGGTGTCGATGGAGCGGCCGTTGCGGACCGCGGTGACGCTCGCGCCGTGGCCCAGGTGGGCGATGACCAATCGCTCCGGCACGGCAACACCGAGCTGCAGCACGATCGACTCGCACGACAGGCCGTGAAAGCCGTAGCGCTGGATGCCCTCCTGCAGCAGCGCGCGCGGGAGCGGCAGCACGCGCGCCACGTCGGGCATGTCGATGTGAAAGCTCGTGTCGAAGCAGGCCACCTGCAGCGCCTCGGGAAACTGCTGCTGCGCTTGGCGGATCAACGCCAGCGCGGCCGGCGTGTGCAGCGGTGCAAACGCCGCCGCAGCATCGAGCTGCTCCAGCACCGAATCTTCGATCAGGCAGTGCCGGCGCAACAGCGGCCCGCCGTGCACGATGCGGTGGCCCACCACCGTGGGCGTCGGCAACTGGCTGTCGGCGATCAGCCCGGCAAGGTTGGCCAGGGAGTCAGGCACCGGTCCGGCCACCGACCCGGGCACCGACTCTGTTTCGCCGGAGAGCACCCCGTCGAGCTGCTGCGGCCCCGCCCGGAACACGCCGAACTTGAGCGACGACGAACCTTGATTCAGCGCCAGCACGGTGCTCACTTGATTGCTCAAAGGGTCCACCGCCAGTCGCGGACCTCCGGCAGGTCGTCGCCATGCTCGCTGATGTAGAGCTTGTGGCGCTCCATCGTGGTCCAGTAGCGCGCGGTGGCCGCCTCCACCTGGCGGGCCAGGCGCGGAATGCGCTTGATCGCGTCGAGCGCGAGCTGGTAGCGGTCGAGGTTGTTCAGCACCACCATGTCGAACGGCGTGGTCGTGGTGCCTTCTTCCTTGAAGCCGCGCACGTGCAGGTTGGCGTGGTTGGTGCGCCGGTAGGTAAGCTTGTGCACGATGGCGGGGTAACCGTGAAAGGCGAAGATCACCGGCTTGTCGGTGGTGAATAGCTGGTCGAAGTCGCGATCGTCCAGCCCGTGCGGGTGTTCCGACGGCGGCTGCAGGACCATCAGGTCGACCACGTTGACGACGCGGATGCGGATGTCGGGCACGTACTCGCGCAGCAGGGTCACGGCGGCCAGGGTTTCGAGCGTGGGCACGTCGCCGGCGCAGGCCATCACCACGTCAGGCTCTCCGCCGTCGTTGCTCGCCCAGGGCCTGATGCCCGCGCCGACCGTGCAGTGGCGCACCGCGGCGTCCATGTCCAGCCACTGCCACTCGGGTTGCTTGCCGGCCACGATGACGTTGATGTAGTGGCGGCTGCGCAGGCAGTGGTCGGCCACCGAGAGCAGGCAGTTCGCATCCGGCGGCAGGTAGATGCGCACCACGCCGGCCTTCTTGTTCGCCACGTGGTCGATGAAGCCCGGGTCCTGGTGCGACAGGCCGTTGTGGTCTTGCCGCCAGACGTGCGAGGTGAGCAGGTAGTTGAGCGATGCAATAGGCGCGCGCCACGGGATCTTCTTGCTCACCGTGAGCCACTTGGCGTGCTGGTTCAGCATCGAGTCGACGATGTGGATGAAGGCCTCGTAACACGAGAACAGCCCGTGCCGCCCGGTCAGCAGGTAGCCTTCGAGCCAGCCTTCGCACAGGTGTTCGCTCAGCACCTCCATCACGCGGCCGTCTCGGCGCAGGTGGTCGGCTTCGTCGGTCGGCGCGGCATCGGCGAGCCAGGTCTTGCCCGAGACCTCGAACACCGCATCGAGCCGGTTCGAGGCGGTTTCGTCCGGCCCGAACAGGCGGAAGTTGCCACGCGCGAGGTTGAGCTTCATCACGTCGCGCACAAAGCCGCCGAGCACGCGCGTGGCTTCGCCGCGCACGCTGCCGGGCGTGGGCACGGCCACGGCGTGCTCGCGAAAGTGCGGCATGACCAGCGGTTGCAGCAACTGGCCGCCATTGCTGTGCGGGTTCGAGCCCATGCGGCGCTGGCCGGTGGGCGCCAGTGCGGCGAACTCTTCGAGGAACCGGCCCTGTTCGTCGAACAGCTCGCGTGGCCCGTAGCTCAGCAGCCAGTCTTCCAGCTGCTTCAAGTGCTCGGCCGTCTTGAAGTGTGCGATCGGCACCTGGTGCGAACGCCAACTGCCTTCGACCGGTTTGCCGTCCACCACCTTGGGCCCGGTCCAGCCCTTGGGGGTGCGCAGCACGATCATCGGCCAGCGCGGCCGTTCTACCTTTGCGCCAGCGGCACGCGCCTCGGCCTGGATGCGCCGGATGTGCGCCAGCGCCTTGTCCAGGGTGCCGGCCAGGGTCTGGTGCGCGCGCCCCGGTTCGTCGCCTTCGACGAAGTGCGGTTCATAACCATGGCCGTGCAGCAACTCGAACAATTCAGCCTTGCCGATGCGCGCCAGCACGGTCGGGTTGGCGATCTTGTAGCCGTTAAGGTGCAGGATCGGCAGCACCGCGCCGTCGTGCGCCGGGTTCAGGAACTTGTTCGAATGCCAGCTCGCGGCCAAAGGCCCGGTCTCGGCCTCGCCGTCGCCCACCACGCAGGCGACGATCAGGTCGGGGTTGTCGAACGCCGCGCCGAACGCATGCGCCAGTGAATATCCCAGCTCGCCGCCTTCATGGATCGAGCCCGGCGTTTCGGGCGCCACGTGGCTCGGTATGCCGCCCGGCCACGAGAACTGGCGGAACAGGCGCCGCAGCCCGCTGCGGTTGCGCTCGATGGCCGGGTAGTGCTCGGTGTACGAACCTTCCAGGTAGGTGTTGGCCACGATGCCGGGGCCGCCGTGGCCGGGACCGACGACCATCAACATGTTCAAGCCCTGTTCGGCGATCAAGCGGTTCAGGTGCACGTAGAGCAGGTTCAGGCCCGGCGTCGTGCCCCAGTGCCCGAGCAGGCGCGGTTTGATGTGTTCGAGCTTCAGCGGCTCGTCCAGCAGCGGGTTGTCCTGCAGGTAGATCTGCCCGACCGACAGGTAGTTGGCCGCACGCCAGTAAGCGTGCATCTTGCGCAGCAGGTCGGGTGAGAGGGTGTCAGTCATCGTGTTCCCACACATCGGCCGCGGGATCGAAGAACGCGCAGCCCGAACGTTGGTGGCGGGCCCGGTGCATGGCGGCCCGGGCGTTCCTGAAAAGGTGGGCGTAGCCCATGCCGTCGGCCGGGCGCAGCGCGATACCGATGTGCGGGTGCAAGGTGAAGCGGAACCGGCCCACGCTGATCGGCGCTGCCGTGGCGTCGAGCAGTCGCCAGGCCAACCGGCACAGGGCTTCGCGGTTGTGCGCGCCGGTGCGCAGGCAGGCAAAGCTGCCGCCGGCCAGGTGAGAGACGATGTCGGCGCTGGCCAGCACCCCGGCCATGCGCGCGTGGATGAGCCTCAGCAACTCTTCGCCAGTGGCCGCTCCGCTGGCCCAGGTGACCACGCGCACCCCTTCCAGCTCGACGCACAGCACGGCCAGCGGGCGGCCGAGGGGCAGGTCGAAGCGGGCCTGCGCGTCGCCGGTGTGGCCCGTGCCGCCGGTGTTGCCGAACAGCGGCAAGTGCCGCGCCGCCGGCGCCGGGCCGGGCCCGGCCGGAAGGAGCAAGGAGTTGGGCATGTGTGGCTGGATCATGCGGCGAGCCACCCCCTTGCGGATTGATGAATCTCAAGCAGCGCCGGCACCCGTCGCGGCGCGGGTCTTGTCGCGGATGCGCGCCATCAGCGTGCTCCACGACGCGCTGAACGCCGCCACGCCTTCGGTTTGCAGCCGGATTGCCAGCGCAGCGTCGTCCACACCGGCGTGCCGGAGTTCGCTGAGTACCGCCTCGGCGTTGCCGCCGTCGGCCGGCAGAACGGCGCCGACGCGGCCGTGGTCGGCCACCGCCAGCAGCGTTTTTTCGGGCAGCGTGTTGACGGTGCCGGCCGCGGCGAGCGAGTCGACATACAGCGTGTCGGGTGCGGCCGGGTCTTTGGTGCCGGTGCTGGCCCACAACAGCCGCTGCGGTCGCGCACCGGCACCGGCGAGGCGGCGCCAGCGTTGTGACGCCAGCAGGTCGTGCTGGGCCTTGTACGCGCGCATCGCGATCGCGATGCCCAGGTGGTTGCGCAAAGCCGGCGCGAGCTGCTCCTTGACCGCAGCGTCCCAGCGGCTGATGAATAGCGAGGCGACCGATTCGACCTTCAACGGCAGGCCGGCGGCCAGGCGCCGCTCCAGGCCGCGCAGGTAGGCTTCGGCCGCGGCGGTGCAGTGCTCGCTCGAAAACAGCAGGGTCACGTTGACCGGGATGCCGTTGAAGATGCTCTGCTCGATCGCCGGAATGCCTTCGGCGGTGCCCGGAATCTTGATGAACAGGTTCGGTCGCGCCGCCTTTGCATGCAGGTGCGTGGCGGCCCGGATCGTGCCGGCGGTGTCGTGCGCCAGCAGCGGCGACACCTCGAGCGAAACCCAGCCGTCGGCTCCGGCGCTTGCGTCGAAGGCAGGCCGGAACAGGTCGGCGGCCCGGCGCAGATCGTCCAGCGCCAGGTCGAAAAACAGGTCCTGGGCCTCGAAGCCGAGTGTGGCCAGGCGGCGGATGTCAGCGTCGTAGGCCGTGCTCGCGCCGATGGCCTGCTCGAAGATCGTCGGGTTCGACGTCAGGCCGGTGACACACAGTTCGGCGATGTAGCGCGCCAGGGTGCCGCTGTCCAACAGCGGGCGGGAGATGTTGTCGAGCCACAGGCGTTGGCCCAGGTCGTGGAGCTTGCGGGTGGGGGAGTTCATTCTTTCGAGTTCTATCGCTGACCCGGAACTGGCGTCTGTGCGCTAACGAACATTCGATTCGACGCCGCCGCGCCGCACGTTGCGCCAGCGCAAGCTTGCGCGGTGGAGCAAGCTCAGCGCGTCCGCGCGTCGGCGACGTTGGCGGGCTGGCGCGCGCTCAGCGATGCGCGCTGCACCTCGGCCCGCGCCACCTTGGCCGGTTTGCGGGTGGCGGCGATGCGTTGCTCTTCGCGCAGTTCGGCACCGCGTTGCAGCGAATCGTGCAGCAACTGCACGTACATCGACAGCAAGGCCACGGCCAGGACGACAGCGACAATCAGGAGCTGGCGCTGGGCCAGCGGCAATCCACGCAACGGGTTCATGGGGCGCTCCGACGACGAGGGACCAGTGTCGTGCGCGCGCGCGAAGCGGCCCATCGGCAGAGTGCGGGTCCGCTTGTAGGCGTTTTCTGGCGCGGGGCGTGCGGGCTGTCGGCTCCGGCGCCCGGTCCGGTTTGCTGCTCCTATGTTTTGGCTGTCCCCTTGCCCGGCCGACCGACCGGATCGGCGCTTTCGTCCTCGCGCTGGCTGCCGCGCAGATTGGCCTGGCACTGCGCCATCAGCTCGCTTCGGCGTTGCTGCAGGCGCAGGTCCAGCGCTTTGAGGTCGAGCTTCGTGTGGCGTAGCGCGGGGGCGAGGACCTCGTCTTCCACCTGAGCCCGGACGCCGAGCAACTGGCGAATCCGATCCGTCACCGCCGTCTTCTCCAGCTCGGAGGCTTGGCGCGCGCACAAGCCGTCGTAGGCCTCGAACAGGCCCGCCACCTCGCGGTGATGGGTGTTCGCCCAGGCCCAATCATCTTTTCCGGAGTTCATGGCTTGTTTCCTTTCACCGCCTGCCGCTTCGGTGCCCGGGCGGCGCGTTTGGCCTTGCGCCGGGCGTACAGGTCCATCAGCGGCGTCACGGAAATGCCGTGCAGCACGATCGACACCGCCACCGTGGTCAAGGTGATCGCAATGATCTGTTGCGCCAGCGGGCCGGCCAGCTGGTGGTTGATCGCAAACATCAGGTAGTACACCGAGCCGATGCCGCGGATGCCGAACCACGAGATCAGCACCCGCTGGTCGCGCAGCACCGGCGCGCCCACCAGCCCCAATGCGACGCACACCGGGCGCACCACCACCAGCAGCAGCAGCACGAAACCGAAGATCACGGCATCGGGCGCGATGTAGGCCAGCATCGCGCCGACCACCAGCACCACGGCCACCTCGCCAATGCGTTCGAGTTGTTCGTTGAAGCCGCGCACCGCCTGCATCATGAAGGCGCCTGCGTAGGCGGGATCGGTGGCCTGCGCCTTCTGCAACTCGATCGGCTTCGACGCCGCATCGGCCACAGCCGCCGGCGCGGCGCCGCTGACCTGCACTCTTTGCAGCGCCAGGCCCGCGGCCAGCACGGCCAGGAAGCCGGAGGCGTAGCACAGCACCGCCACGCCGTAGGCCAGCGCAATCAGCCCCAGCGCCAGAAATTCATCGAGCCCGACCGACTCGTGGTGGCGGCTGCGCAAATACACGACCAGCTTGCCGATCAATCCGCCGAGCGCTGCGCCGATCCCCAAGCCACCACCGAACGCCCACAAAACGTCGACCACCCACCAGCGCCAGCCCCAGGGCCCCAGTTCGTGCAGGCCGAGCAGGCCCAGGCCGAGCATCACGAAAGGGAACGCGGCACCGTCGTTCAACGCGCCTTCGCCGGTCAGGCTGAAGCGCAGGCGGTCGCGGTCGCCGGCGTTTTCGACCTGCACGTCGGAGGCCAGCACCGGGTCGGTGGGTGCCAGGATGCCGCCCAGCAGCACCGCGGCACCGAGCGGCAGGCCCAGCCCGAACATCGCGATCAGCACGATCAGCCCGACGGTGAGGCTCATCGACACGAACGCCAGCCGCAGCGGCAGCCGCCAGTGCGGGTTGGACAGCGGCAGCCCGAGCTTGAGCCCGGCGGCGAACAGCGAGATCACGACCGCGATTTCGGTCAGCCTTTCCAGCAGCACCGAATGTTGCATCGGGTCGGGCGCCATCAGGCCCCAGCCGGCCGTGCCCAGCGCCACGCCGACGGCCAGGTACAGCATGGCGGCGCTGAGCGGCATGCGCTTGAGCAGCGAGCCGCTCAAGGCCATCGTCGTCAGCAACGTGCCGAGGATGACGGCCCAGATCGCGAACGACACCGCGGTGCTCCTGTCAGCCGCTGGCGCCCTGGCGGCGGATCTCGCGGCGTTTCATGGCCAGGTATTCCTCGCGATCGAGTTCATGCAGTTGCAGCGGGTAGCGTTCGACGGCGCTGAACCAGGCGTTCAGGCGCTTGTCGAGCTGCTGCGGCGCCGGCACCGACAAGGTGGCGAGGTAAGCCTCCACGGCCAGCATGTAGCGCATGGTGTTGCGCTCGACCACGCCGCGCGTGCCGCCGATGAAGGCGGGCCGGCCGTCGGCTTGGGTGCCGATCACGCTGAAGCCCAGCTTGTCGCGCCCGGTCGTGGCCAGGTAGGCCTGCATGGCCATGCGCGCCGTCACGCCATAGGCGTAAGCGTAGGACAGATGCATGAAGCTGCGGCGTGCATCAAGCGCCACCACCTCGAGCACGATGCGGTAGTGGCTGGTGCCGAGCGGGCCGTCTTCGGCGTTCAAGGTCACCTGCAGGTAGTCGGGTTGGGTCGCCACGAGCTTGTAGAGAAAGTCGAAGCGGTAGGCATCGGCGGCCGGCTGGTCGGACTTGCGGCCGATGTTCAGGCTGATCGTGTCGCCGGCTGGCGGGGTGGAGGCCTGGCAGCGTTTTACGTTGAGGTGCAGGATCAGGATCTCGCACCACGCGCCCATGCCCTGCAGCGCCGGCCCGACGACGGCGAAAGCCTGGTCGATGACGGCGTACGAATCGCCTTTCAGGTCGCTGCTGCGTTCGCTCGATTCGAGGTGCAGCGGGCGCTGGAACGGGTTGCTGGCCAGGCGTTCACTCAGGGCAGCGTAGCGCGCACGCAGCGCTGCGGCGTCCTGAGCCTGCGCCACCGCCGGCAGGCCGGCAGTGGCGCAGAAGCAAGCAGCAAGAATCAGCCCGAACCAGCGTGGGCTCACAAGGTCTTGGCGGGCATGCTCGCTTCGCCACGCGGGATTTCACCGGCCTTTTCAGCGCGCTTGGCTTCAGCCTTCACGGCGGCGCGGGTGGTTTCGGAGCCTTTGGGAATCTTCGCGCCACCCTTGGGCATGTCCTTCGTCACGCCGGCTTCGCCGGTCGGCACTTTGCCCTCGACCATGGCCGCCTTGGTTTCAGCCTTGACCTGGTCGCGTGACTTTTCGCCCTTCATCTTGTTCGGGCCGGTGGGCAGCGCGCCGCCCTTGGGGTTGTCCTTGGTCACGCCGCCTTCGCCCTGCGGGATCTTGCCGTCGCGTTGAGCGGCGGCGGTGTCTGCCTTCACCTCTTCACGGGTGGCGGGAGCGGCGGTCTGGGCCCAGGCCGAGCTGGCGAACAGGCCGGCCACAAGCAGGGCGCCGGGAAGAAGTTTGAAGCGATTGAAGTGATGCACGAAAGAGTCCTTGAGAAGTGTCTGAATGGGTGAATGTGTGCCCCAGTCTGGCGCGCACCGGGCAAGGCAAGAAGCGGACGGTGCCGCCGCTTGCCGTAGCCGATGTCCTACGCCCACCGCAACTGAGGTTGCCGCTGCGGCCGCGGTTGAGCCAGCGCGGACTAGCTGCGGATCTGCAGCTGGTTGTCCACGCTGACGACGCCGTCGACGCGCTGCGCCAGTTGGCTGGCGCGTTCGCGCGCCGGTGCGTCGGGTGCGTTGCCCTTCAGCGAGACCCGGCCGGCGCTGGTGTCGACGTCGATCTTCAATGCGCTGAGCGCGGGGTCGCGCGCCAGTTCGGCGTTGATGGTGGTGGTGATGGTCGCGTCCTTCACCTTGTTCGCGGTGGCATCGACAGCCTGGCCGGCGGTGTCGCGCGCGGCGTTGAGGTCCTTCTTGACCTCGGTGGCGGCGCGGTCGGTCTTCTCCTCAAGCTTGGCGATGGCGGAATCGGTTTTCTGGCCTACGCTGCGCTCGTCCTGCGTGCGGTTGCAGGCGGCCAGCGTGACGAGGGAGGCGGCGGCCAAGGTGGCCGGGAGGATGGGGAAGCGTCGCATGGTGAGTCCTCTTTCAAAGGTTGAACATGCGGCAAAGAGTAGGCAGCGGGTCGGGCCGCTTGTATCGGGCGATGGCGCATGGGCGTGTCGGACAAGGAGCACAGAGCCTGCGTGTAAGGCCTTTCCCACGCACGCTCTCCGCGAGCGCCTACAGACGGCGCAAAGCCGGATGAATAAGGTCGAGTCCTGTTTCCTTGCGTCGTGGAGGTTCCTCATGCAGGACGTTCAACAAAGCACCGTTCCCCCGTCGGCCATGGCACTCGCCGGCCGGCACTTCAGCCCCGCGTCGGAGTTGCCGTACCGGCGCTCGCAGTCGTGCTGCAGCGACCCTCAATTCGTCGCCGCACTCGACGCCTACCGCGGCAGCGGCGGCCTGGCGCCGGCCGAAGAGTTGCTCAGCTCGTTCAGGCGCGGCTGCGGGCATGAGTTGGCGACCTTGGCGCGCTGGATCGTGGCGCGCCAGGTGATCAGCTTCACATGGCAGGCGCGCACCTGGCTGCCGCTGTTCCAGCTGAACCCCGACGACCTGTCGCCGCGCCGCGACCTGGCGCCCGTGTTGGCTGCGCTGAACGCAGTTCACGACGACTGGGAAGCGGCACACTGGTTTGCCACGCCCAACCCCTGGCTTGCCGAATGCACGCCGGTGTCGAAGGTGGCCAGTGACCTGCCGGCGGTGCTGCTGGCAGCGCGTGCGCTGCAGCCGGCGGCGGCGCAAGCGTAAGCCGCGGCGGGATCAGTCGCGTCGGGTCAGCGGCGCCATCTAGATCAGCGGCCGTTGTGGCGGCCGGCCGTCGCCGTACAGGTCGGCCAGGCGCGCGAGCGCCTTCACGTCGCGCAGGTACAGCTTGCCGTCCTCGATGCGGTGCAGGCCGCGCCGCTCGAGCTTGCGCAGCGTCTTGTTGGTGTGCACCAGCGACAGCCCGAGGCCGTCGGCAACGTGCTGCTGGGTGAGCGGGAAGGGCACACCCCCCGCTCCGGCGTCGGCCTGCAGTGCGGCGGCGCGCTTGAACAGCAGAATCAGCAGGCTGGCGATGCGCTCTTCGGCGCTGCGCCGGCCGACCGACAGCAGGGTGTCGTCGACGAGCGATTCTTCGTGCGCCGTCAGCCAGGTGATGTTGAAGCCCATCGACGGCTGCTGCCGGTGCAGCTCCCACAGTGAGTCACGCTGGAAGACGCAGAAGTGCGCTTCGGTCAAGGTGTCCACACCATGCGCGGCGGCGTCGCCCATGCGCTGCTGCACGCCGATGAAGTCGCCCGGCAGTAGAAAGCTCAGGATCTGGCGCCTCCCGTCGCGCAAGGTCTTGAAGCGGAATGCCCAGCCGGCCAGCAGGGTATAGAGCGGCGCATCGGTCTGGCCCTCGTGGATCAGCGTTTCACCGGCAGCCATGCGCAGCTCGCGGCGCTTGAGCGACTGCAGCAGCGCCAGCTCTTCAGGCGTGTGGTCAAGGAACAGTTTCAGTGGCCGCAGAGGGCATTGCAGGCAGGGAATGTCTGTCATGGCGTCATGGTTGTTGCAGCTTCGAGACGGGCGCGGGGAGCATGTCTTTTGACACAGTAGCCGCTCGCCGGGGACCCTACATTGCCCTCGGGTTTTTCAAGCCATTGAAAGGGAACGCATGAACGCAGCCACTGCGCCATTGTCGATTTTCCGCATCAGCCAAAGTATGACCGCCGCTCCAGCTCCCTCGTCGCCGATGTATCCGGATCCCGTGGCCGTGGTTGAAGACTGGGACGCGCTGCTGCGTGCCGTCAGCACCAGGCTGCGCTTGCTCGTGGCCGATCCGCCAGCTACCGAGCCCTTGCGCGGGGGTGTGCTGGAGTGCGCTGCGGCGCTCGATCAAGTGCTGCTGCTGATCCGGGAACAGGTGCCGGCGGTCGCGCCGGCGACGGCCCGGCGCAGGCGCTGCGACGGCACCGACCCGCCCAACCGGTGAACCGGCGCAGCGAACCTCGCCAGGAGGAACCTCTGTAGGAAGAGGCTCACACCCGAAGCCGGCGGCGGCCGATGGTCGGCTGGCCCGGCGGAGTCGACCATGGCCGTTGTGGGCCTGCGTCGATCAGCGTCGCGCCACACGCCTTCACTCCACAAGGATTCACCATGAACCGATCCATCCTGATGCTCCCGGCGCTGCTGGGTGTCCTCGCACTGGCCGCTTGCGACAAGCGACCGGACACCGTCATCAACGTGCCTTCCGCACCCATCTCGGTGCCCGGACCCGCCGGCCCGCCAGGCGCGACCGGCGACCAGGGCAAACAGGGCAACCAAGGCAACCAGGGGAACACCGGCAGCACCGGCAGCACCGGCAGCACCGGCAGCACCGGTACCCAGGGCGAAGTGGGCAAGCCTGGCGAGGCCACCACCGTCATCGTCACGCCTGCGGCGCCAGCGGCTTCGGCGAACTGACACCCACACCACAACAACGAGGAGAAAGCCATGAGCCTGGGAACCATTCTGTTGATCGTGTTGATTCTGTTGTTGATCGGCGCCATTCCGAGCTGGGGGCACAGCCGGAGCTGGGGCTACGGTCCCAGCGGCGTGCTGGGGCTGGTCGTGGTCGTCGTCGTGGTGCTGCTGCTGACCGGACGTTTGTGATGTTCGAGCGCGTGGCCATCGGCCTGATGGCCGTGCTGCTCGCAGGCTGCGGCGAGATGGCTACCTTGCCGGTGGCAGCAGGCACCGGGCCGCAGCCCAGCCTGCCGGCGCCGAACAAGGGCCTGATCCCGACCGTCAACATCGCGCCGGCCATCGGCTGGGAACACGGCACGACGCCGCAGCCGGCGCCGGGCATGCGCGTGGCCGCTTTTGCGAGCGGTCTGGACCACCCGCGCTGGCTGCATGTGCTGCCCAACGGCGATGTGCTGGTGGCCGAAACCAACGCGCCGCCCAAACCCGACGCCGCCAAGGGCATCAAGGGCTGGTTGATGGGCCTGGTGATGAAGCGCGCCGGCGCCGCCACGCCGAGCGCCAACCGCATCACCCTGCTGCGCGACACCGACGGCGACGGCGTGGCCGACCTGCGCTCGGTGCTGCTCGAAGGGCTGTACTCGCCGTTCGGCATGGCGCTCGTGGGAGACGGCCTGTACGTGGCCAACTCCGACGCAGTGCTGCGCTTTCCGTACACCGCGGGCGACACGCGCATCAGCGCGCCCAGCGTGAAAGTGGTGGCGTTGCCGGCCGGTGCCATCAACCACCACTGGACCAAAAGCCTCATCGCCAGCCCCGACGGCGCCAGGCTCTACGTGACAGTGGGCTCCAACAGCAACGTGGCCGAACGCGGCATCGAAGCCGAAGAAGGCCGCGCTGCGATCTGGGAGCTCGACACCGCCACCGGCGCGCACCGCATTTTTGCCTCCGGCCTGCGCAACCCGAACGGCATGGCCTGGGAGGCGTCGAGTTCGGTGCTCTGGACCGTGGTCAACGAGCGCGACGAGATCGGCAGCGACCTGGTGCCCGATTACCTGAGCTCGGTGCGCGACGGCGGTTTCTACGGTTGGCCCTACAGCTATTTCGGCCAGCATGTGGACGAACGTGTGCGGCCGCAAAACCCCGAGCTGGTGGCCAAGGCGATCGTGCCCGACTACGCACTCGGGCCGCACACCGCGTCGCTCGGGCTCGCTTCGTCGGTGGGCACCAGCCTGCCGGCGCCGTTTGCGAACGGCATGTTCATCGGCCAGCACGGCTCGTGGAACCGCCGGCCGCACAGCGGCTACAAGGTGGTGTTCTTGCCATTCGCGAGCGGCCGGCCGTCGGGTGCGGCGCCGCTGGATGTGCTGACCGGCTTTCTCACCGACAGCGGCAAGGCGCGCGGCCGGCCGGTCGGCGTGGCGCTGGACAAAGGTGGCGCGCTGCTGGTGGCCGACGACGTTGGCAACGTGGTCTGGCGCGTCTCGGCCGGGCCCTGACGAGCGTGGTGTCGGCCATGTGGCGCGGCGTTCTGACGGCATCGCTGGCCTGGCTGGCCTTGTCGCTGGCCGCCTGCAGCAGCCTGCCGACGATCAACCCTGACCTGGCTCGCCGCTCGGGCACGCCGGTGCAACTGGAGGGCGCGCGCGGCCCGTTGAGCGCGGCGCAAAGCAAGGCCGTGCTCGAGCGGCTGAAAAGCAGTGGCAAGCAGACCGACATCTTCGACCGCCACCTCGCACTCGAAGAAGCCATCGCCGGCAGCCCGCTGACCACCGGCAACCAGGTCGTGCTGTTGCAGGACGGCCCGGCCACCTATGCCGCGATGCTGGCAGCGATTGGCGCAGCGCAGGACCACATCAACATGGAGACCTACATCCTGGAGGCAGACGACGTGGGCCACCAGTTCGCGCAGGCGCTGATCGCCAAGCAGCGCCAGGGTGTGCAAGTGAATCTGATCCGCGACAGCGTCGGCACGATCGGCACGCCGGCGGACTTTTTCCAGCGCATGAGCGATGCGGGCATTCGTGTGCTCGAGTTCAACCCGGTCAACCCGCTGGCAGTGCGCCAGGACTGGACCGTGAACCAGCGCGACCACCGCAAGCTGCTGATCGTCGACGGGCGCACCGCATTCCTGGGCGGTATCAACATCAGCAGCGTGTATTCCAGCGGCTCGTCGGGCCGGTCGGCGCGCCCGCGCGCGGCGCCGCCGGCTGACGCCGCAGTGGCCAACGCAGCCCCTGCCCCGGGCTGGCGCGACACCGACCTGCAACTGCAAGGCCCCGTAGTGGCCGACCTGCAGAAGCTGTTCATCGCCACCTGGGACAAGCAGAAGGGCCCGCCGCTCGCGCCAAAGAATTACTTTCCGCGCCCCGAAAGTGTGGGCAAGCAGGTGGTGCGCGCAATCGGCAGTTCGCCCGACGAGCCGTACAGCCAGATCTACGTCACGCTGCTGTCGGCGATTGCGAGCGCCGAAACCAGCGTGCACCTGACCAATGCGTACTTTGCGCCCGACCCGCAACTGCTGGCCACACTCGAAGCGGCGGCCGCACGCGGTGTGGAAGTGAGCCTGATCCTGCCCGGCCAGACCGACTCGTGGCTGATTTTCCACGCCGGGCGCAACTACTACGACCGGCTGCTGCGCGCGGGGGTGAAGATCTTCGAGCGCCGCGGCGTGATCCTGCATTCCAAGACCGCACTGATCGATGGCGTGTGGGCCACCGTCGGCTCGACCAACCTCGATTGGCGCAGTTTTCTGCACAACCACGAGTTGAACGCAGTGGTGCTCGGTGCCGAGTTCGGCGCCCAGGTGCAGGCGATGTTCAACAAGGACCTGGCCGCTTCCGACCCGATCACGCTGGAGGCGTGGCAACGCCGCCCGATCGAGTGGCGCATGAAGGAAGCGTTCGCGCGCGCCTGGGAGTACTGGCTGTGAAACCCGCCCATCCAGGGGGATGTGTTCGCTATCGAACAGACGACCGGGCGAGCCCCGCGTAAAAGAAAGGGCCAGCCGGTGCAACCCCGCCCACAGGAGCAGACCGACATGACCCAGCCCCCGCCCATTCCGTTTCCGCCCCTCAAGAAGCCCGATGCGATTGACCCGCCCGCCGAGGTCTCCCACTCGGGCGCCTCAGACCCGAGCGCAAAAGCAACGCTGGCGACGCTGGCGCTGGTTCCGGCCCGGCCAATGCGGGCGATCAAAGCAGTTTCGCGCCTCCCGCTGAGAGTCCCTGTTTGGCCCCCGGGCGTCGATTGACGCGCAAACAGTTGACGGTATGTGCGTTGCCGTACCGACCGCGTCCGTCCGACGTGCGAGCCTCCGCTTGTACGCGACCACCCTGTCGCCAAGGAGGGATCCGCGATGATGAGTGTGCAAGGGCTGACGGTTGAGCGCCCATTCGGCGCCCCCGGCGCCGACGTGGTGCATTTGCTGCACATGCCTATTCCCTGCTTGCCCGCCGACGTGGCGATTGGCGATCTGGACGATCTGCTGAATGCCGTCAGGGCCAAGCTTCGGCTCACGGTGGCCGATCGTTTGGCGCAGATCCCGGAGTTGCTGACACTCGATGCCGCCTTCGCGGTGCAGACCAGCGTGCTGGAATGCGTGGCGGCGCTGGACCAGCTGCACCTGACCTTGAGCCACGAACTTGCCCGGCGACACGAGCTCGAGATCGAATTGGCCGCAGCGCATGCCGCTTTGGCGCAGGCACATGCAGTGGTCGCGCCCCCTGGGCCCGACGCTGCGGGCGGCGAACGGCGCAGGGTTATTCGTGCTTCGTTGCCGCGTCGGTCGGCTGAACGGGAACATTGGCTGGCGGCTGCTGCTGCGGCTGCTGCGGCTGAGTCAGAGACGTGAGCACCGCCATCCAGGCTTGCGACGGCACCATCGCCATCAGGCTGGAAAACATCCGAGGCACGAACCCGGCCAGCAAGGCCGGCGTCAGCAACCAGCGCCAGGGCCGGCTCCATGCCAGAAGGCCGCCAATCACCAGCGCGGCCACCACCAGGCCCAGCGGGTAACGTTGCGCCATCGGCCGCACCACCGCGGTGGTGGCGCCGGCCGCGACCATGCCGGCCAGACGCAGCGGGTGCCGGGCCCACCAGCGTGTTACGGCGTCGATGAGCATCGCGCTCACCGGGTTGGCTTTCAGATCATCGAACCATGCGCCAATCGGGTTCCGGGCAGCGCCAGATGATCCCGCGCGCGCCACTGGCGGCGCCATCGCAAGGCGCAAGCGCTCGCGCGACAACACGAGCCGCTCGGCCGGACCTGCCACGGCCGATGGACCCGCCAGACCCGATGCACCCGACAGCCCCGTCGGGCTCATGCTGCGCCCGCTTCGCGCAACATCACGATGTCTGCTTTGAGCTGCTCACGCAATGCACTGAATCCACCCGCTGCGCCGCCGCCGCGCGCCGCCAGCAGGCAAACCACGGCCACCCCCGCGGGCAACAGCGGCCCGGCCAGCAAGGCCCATGGCGCGTGGATGGTGCCGGGCGGCGACACCGCCCACAACATCAGCGCCACGCCGGCCAGCACCGCGGCCACGCCCACGCAACACAGCGCCACCGCACTCAAGGCCGCGCGGCGTTTCCAGGCCGCCGAGGCGGCGCCGACTTGTGCGGCCACCATCTCGGCATAGGCCTCGGCGTGTTCGGCCAGCAACTGCGGCTGCGTGGCAACCAGGTGGAGCAGCGGGTGCAGCATGGCGCTTGTGCCGGCGTTGGATCAGCGGCGGTCGTGCGAACGGGTCATCAGGCTCAGCATCGCCATCAGCGCAGCACCCGCGGCGGCGGCAATCAGCATGGCCTTGACGGGCTCGTCCTTGATGTAGCTGACCGTGGTGTCCTGCGCCTGCAGTGCCTTCTCGCGAAGTTGTGCCGAGCCGTCACGCACGGCGTCGACGCCGCGTTGGGCCATGGCCCCGGCTTGCTCGCTCACACGGTTCAGCAGGGGCGCAGCCTGCTGGCGCAGGTCTTGCACGCTGCCGGCCAGGCCATCGAGCGCCTCATTGGCCACGCGCTGGGTCGAGCGGATGGCTTGGTCGGCCGACTTGGCGGCCTGGTCGGCCAGGCCGTTGTTTGCTTCGACTGTCTTGTTGGAGAACATGAGGAATCCTTTGTGTGGTGATGTATGGAGTGCTTTTTTGCGTTCGACGCGCGCTCAGCTCTTCTTGATGAGCCCGAACAGAAAACTGGCCACGGCCAGGATCGCGAACACGATGAACAGGATCTTGCCGATGCCCACGGCGCTGGCGGCAATGCCGCCAAAGCCGAACACGGCGGCAATCAATGCAATGACGAAAAAGACGACGGCGTAGTGCAGCATGGAAGGCTCTCCTGAAGTGACCAGCGGCGGACCGCCCGACAAGGTTGATGAACCGCAACATCTTGTTGCGATGAACAAAGTGTGGTTTACCGCACCGTCGGGCGCGATAGGCAGCCTTGCCAACGCGCTGTCGGGCGAGCGAGTGCGCGCGTGTAGGAGGGCGCTGACAGCGTGCGCCGCCGGCGCCGGATCAGGCCTCGACCAGGCTCGACTCCGGCAAGGTCACCAGGATCGTCGTGCCTTTGCCCGGCGCGGTCGCGACGGTGAGGGTGCCGCCTTCGGACTCGACCCGAAAGCGCATGCCCACCAGCCCATAAGCCGAGTTGTGCTTGGCATCGGCGTCGAAACCGATGCCGTCGTCGCGCACGGTCACGCTCACCTTCCCGTCGTGCATGCCCAGCGCCACCCAGACGTTGCGTGCCTTGGCGTACTTGGCGATGTTGGTCATGCCTTCTTGCACCACGCGGTAGATCACCAGCTCGGAAGTGGGTTCGAGTTTCACCGGGGTGAGCGCGGTATGCACCTCGATGCCCGATTGCGCGGCGAACTCGCGCGTCAGGATCTCGAGGGTGGCCACCAGGCCCAGATTGCTCAGGGTCGAGGGGCGCAGGTCTTCGATGATGCGGCGGCCCAGTGCGATGCTGCCGTTGAGCGTGTCCACCAGGTGGTTCAGCCGCTCCAGTGCCTCGGGGGCGGTGTTGCCCAAGCGCGATCGGATGCGCGCCGCGTCGAGTTTGGCCGAGGTGAGCAGTGCGCCCAGCTCGTCGTGCAGGTTGCGCGCCAGCCGGTTGCGTTCGTCTTCACGCGCGGTCTGCGGGTGGTGCGTCAGCTCGGTCAGTTGCGCGGTGCGGTGCGTCACTTCCGCTTCCAGCCGGTCGCGTTCGGCCTGCACCTGGCGCTTGAGTTCCTGCTGCTGGCGCTCCAGCGCGCTGGACTGGCGCAGGTACAAGAACAGCGCCAGCAGGCTGACGGCGCTCAAAGCGGCCACGCCGACGCGGCTGAGCAGCAGGGTCTGGTAGATGTCTCCACGTCCGCGCGCGACGCTGAAGGTCTCGATCGCCAGCAGCTCGGCGCTGAGCGAACGGATCGCCTCCATCTTTTCCTTGCCGATGTCGGTCAGCAGCAGATCGGTGGCTGCCTCGCGCTTGCCCTCGTCTTGCAACTTGATGGTGAGCGCCAGCTCGGACAGCTTGACCTGCGTCAGCTCATGCAGTTGCTGCAGCACCGCATTCGCCGCCGGCTTCTTGCTGTAGTAGGGGTCGAGAAAGGTGAACGACTCGTTGATCTTGCGCAGCGCGCTTTCGTAGGGCGTCAGGTATTCCTTGCGGCCGGTGAGAAGGTAGCCGCGCTGCCCGGTCTCGGCGTCGAGCACGCCCTGGGCGAGGCTCTGGATCTGGATGCGCGCCGACGCCATCGACCCCAGCTCGTCGAGCGTGTTGACCGATTGCCAATACGAGCCCTCGCTGACGAACATCATCGCGGCGGCCGCCACGCAGGCCAGCGGAAAGGCAAACGGGCTGCGTTTGACGACGGTAAAGACATCCATCAGCAAGTCTCAGCGAAAAACGTGGGATCATGCATTTCGCCGCTCATTTCGCCGCACTGCCAAACACCATGATTCGAATTGCCATCGTAGACGACCACGCCATGGTCCGGGCCGGGCTGAAGCAGTTCTTCGCCGACCAGATCGACTTCGCCGTCGTGGCCGAAGCCGCCAACGGCCGCGACGCGCTCGACATCGTTCGCGCAGGAGAAGTCGACGTCATCGTGATGGACATTTCGATGCCCGACCAGAGCGGCGTTGACGCGTTGGCGGCCATTCGCGCGCGCTCGCCCGACCTGCCGGTGCTGATCTTGAGCGGCTTCCCGGAAGAGCACTACGCCACCACCTTGCTGCGCCAGGGCGCCAGCGGCTACCTGAACAAGGACTGCGACCCGGAAGAGATCGTCAAGGCCATCCGCACCGTGTACCGCGGGCGAAAGTACATCACTGCCGGCGTGGCCGAGCGGCTGGCCGACGGCTTGGCCGGGGGGGGCGACAAGCCGCTTCATGAGCAATTGTCGGAACGCGAGTTGCAGGTGTTCCTGCGCCTGGCCAAGGGCGAAACCATCGGCCACATGGCCGACAGCATGTCGCTCAGCGTCAAGACGGTCAGCACCTACCGGACCCGGGTGATGGAGAAGATGAAGCTCGAGTCCAACAGCGACCTGACCTACTACGCGCTGAAGAACGGGCTGATTCAATAGACCACCGGCACTCGCGGGACCGCGACACACGCGGCGCTCAGCCGAGTGCGCCGCTGCTGGTGCCACCGCCGTCGGCGAGGCGGCCGCAATACTGGATCAGCGCATCGATGTCGTTCGACTTGTCGAACACCCTGTCGGCGCCCAGCTCCAGGCACTTGAGCCGCATGTCCTGCGTGGCGAAGTTGCTCAGAACCACCATCTTGGGTCGGTGCGCGTGACCGTTCGGCAAACCACCGGCGGCGCGCAACACACCCAGACCGGAACCGCCCTTCAGGAAGATATCGACGATCACCAGGTCGAACTGGTTGCCCGGGCGCGAGAGCCACTGCACGGCGGTGGCTTCGTCCTCGGCAGTGCCCACCACCTCGACCGGCACCAGCTCTTCGAGCGTGGCGATCAGGTTTTCACGAATGACCTGGCTGTCTTCGACGATGTAGGTCTTGAGCGGAGGCATGGACTTCGCTGTTGATGTGGAGTCCAGGTCCCGCGGCGTCAGCCTGGCGATACGTTGGGTATCGTGGCCGATGGAATTCTTGGCAGATGAAGTGGTGGACATGAAGATTTTCGCCGATTGTGGTCGTGCGTCCGGCTTCACGCCATAGGTAGCTGCCGTAGCCCGCTGTCGGACGATTCCTACACGCTGCCCCACGCCCGCCAGCGTCGGGGATGTAGGAAATGAACTACGGCATCTGGCGGTGCCGTCTGCTTTTCGCGCCGCGGCCCTCTTTCGATACTGCACTCCAGGTGGACGCGTGCCCCAGCCGGGCCCGCTGCACATCATTCATTCCAGGAGCTCAGCATGAACGCCGTTTCCGTCAGAACCGCCCTGGTCGCCACCATCGCCCTTGTCACGGCAACGCTGGCCACCCAGGCCGGCGCACAGGTCACGTTCTACGAACGGGACGGTTTCGACGGCCGATCGTTCACGACCAGCCGGCAGGTTCGCAACTTCGAGCGTTACGGCTTCAACGACCGCGCATCGTCTGTTGTGGTGGTGAGCGACCGCTGGGAAGTCTGCACCGATGTCCGTTTCGAAGGACGCTGCACGATCCTGCGGCCGGGCCGCTATGCGTCGTTGGCCGACATGGGCATGAACGACCGTGTGTCCTCGGTGCGCATGGTCGGCAACAACGACCGCATCTCCGACGACCGATATGCACCGCCACCGCCGGTGCCGGTCTACGACAGCCGTCGGCGCAAGGACGAACGCCTGTTCCAGGCCGACGTGACCTCGGTGCGAGCCGTGCTCGGCACGCCTGAGCAGCGCTGCTGGGTCGAGCAAGAGCAGGTGCCGGCGGTGCGCAGCAGCGCCAACGTGCCGGGCGCGATTGCGGGTGCCTTGCTGGGCGGCATCTTGGGTCACCAGGTGGGCGGTGGGCGTGGCAAGGACATCGCCACCGCCGGCGGAGCGGTGGCCGGCGCTGCGGTCGGGGCCAACGTCGGCCGCGGCGGGCAGCCGACCACGCGCGACGTACAGCGCTGCGAAGCCGTGCCGGCGTCGGCGCGGCCCGACTATTGGGACGTGAGCTACGTCTTCCGCGGCCAGGAACATCACATCCAGATGACCTCGCAGCCGGGGCGAACCGTGACCGTCAACCGCCAAGGCGAACCGCGTTCCTGAGCGCCTTGGCTCCTGCTTCTGATAACCAAACCAACGGCCTCCCATGAACCTCATTCCCTTGCTGGTGGCTGCTGTCGGCGTGCTGCCCGTTCTGGGGCTGGCGCTGTGGGTCTGGCTGGTGACGTCCGACACGACCGAAGAGCTCAGCTCGTTCGTCGGGTTCGACGGCATGCATTTCGAAGATTGACCTTCCCCTTCTCACCCCCTTCTCACTCCCAAAGGACTCTCATGAACAAGACATTCGGCCTCAAGGCCTCACTGATGATGGCCGGCCTGCTGGCACTGCCGCTGGCTCACGCTGCCTCCATGGACAAACCGGCTTACCAGGCTGCCAAGAGCCGCATCGGAGCCGAATACAAGGCCGCCAAGGCAAGTTGCGCGCAACTGGCGAGCAACGCCAAGGATGTTTGCACCGAAGAAGCCAAGGCCAAGGAGAAGGTCGCGCGCGCCGAGCTGGAGTACGGCTATACCGGCAAGATGGGCGACCAGAACAAGGTGCTGGTCGCAAAGGCGGAGACCGCCTATGCGGTGGCCAAGGAAAAGTGCGACGACAAGGCCGGCAACGTGAAAGACGTGTGCGTGAAGGAGGCCAAGGCCATCGAAGTGAAGGCCCTGGCAGACGCCAAGGCCGGCAAGCAGATCGGTGAAGTCAAGATGGACGCCAACGAGACCAAGCGCGACGCAGACTACAAACTGGCCACCGAGAAGTGCGACGCGCTGGCGGGTGACGCCAAGACCACCTGCGTGGCGTCGGCCAAGAAGACGTTCGGCAAGAGCTGAACCATACTGGCCCGGCAGCGGGCCTGCCGGAGTCGGGTGCTGCGAGAATGGCCCGATGTCCGACGAAAGCCAGATATTTGTCGCGCCCTCGTTCATCGCGCTGTTCATCGAGCCAGGTAGAACGAAGCCGAGCGCGACGCGTGAACACATTGCCGCACGCCATGAGTTCTGCGAAGACCTGGCGAACCTGCTCACCGAGCACGCGTCGGCCAAGCTGTTCGAGTTGGGTGTGACCGAGCTCGACGTGCTGGAGCGAATCCAGCGCGGGCTGGTGACGGGCGATGCTTCGGTGTCGCCCGATGAGGCCGAGTGGGTGATCCGCCGCCTGGCGGAGCTGTTGGGCTGGGGTTAGCGCGGAGGCCGATGTGTTCGGGGCTGGTGATACATTGCCTCAACACAGATCGGAGACACGCCTGCGGGCTTGGCACGCTGTCGCGTGCGCCCTCCGGCCCTTTACTCCCCACTCTTTCTCCCACCATGGACGCACTCGTCATTCACGCCCCCGGCGACCTTCGCATCGAGGATGTTCCGACCCCCGCCGTCGGCCCCGGCCAGGTGCGCGTGCGCGTGCGCGCCGGCGGCATCTGCGGCTCGGACCTGCACTACTACCAGCACGGCGGCTTCGGCACCATCCGCATTCAGCAGCCGATGGTGCTGGGACACGAGGTGGCCGGCATCGTCGAGGCCATTGGCCCCGGTGTGGCGGCAGTGGTCAACGGCACGCGCGTGGCCGTGTGCCCCAGCCGGCCCTGCGGCACCTGCCGCTTCTGCCAACTGGGGCTGCAGAACCATTGCCTGGACATGCGCTACTACGGCAGCGCGATGCGCATGCCGCACGTGCAGGGCGCGTTCCGGCAAGAGATGGTGATCGAAGCGGCCCAGGCCTTCCCGCTGGCCGACGGCATCAGCGACGCCGAAGGCGCGATGGCCGAGCCGCTGGCGGTGGCGCTGCACGCCGTCAACCGGGCCGGGCCGCTGCTGGGCAAGTCGGTGCTGGTGACGGGTTGCGGGCCGATCGGCGCGTTGACGATCATTGCCGCGCGCCGCGCCGGGGCCACCCACATCGTTGCCACCGACGTGGTCGCGCAGCCGCTGCGCAAGGCCGCCTTGATCGGCGCCGACGAGACCATCAACGTGGCCGAGCAGCCCGAGGCGCTGGCCCGATACAACGTCGACAAGGGCCATTTCGATGTGGTGTTCGAAGCCAGCGGCAACGAACGTGCACTGCGCTCGGCCTTCGAGGTGCTGCGCCCGCGCGGCATCATCGTGCAGGTGGGGCTGTCGGCCACCGAACTGAGCTTGCCGTTCAACACGGTGGTGGGCAAGGAGTTCGACATGCGCGGCGCGTTCCGCTTCCATGAAGAATTCGGTGTGGCCGTGCAGTTGATCAACCAGGGGCTGGTGGACCTGAAGCCGCTGGTGTCGGCCACGCTGTCGTTCCGCGACGCGGGCCGGGCGTTCGCTCTCGCCGCCGACCGCACGCAGGCGATGAAGGTCCTGCTGAGCTTCGACTGACGGCCGCTGCGATGACCCTCGACGTGATCACCGTCGGTGAGGCGATGGTGCAGTTTGCCGCGCTGCAGACCGGCCCGCTCGAAGACGTGGCGAGCTTCACGCGCGTGACCGCCGGCGCCGAGCTGAACGTGGCCATCGGCCTGGCGCGCCTGGGCCTGCGCGTGGGTTACATCAGCGGTTTGGGCAACGACAGCCTCGGCCGGCACATCGCGCAGGTGCTCGACCGCGAAGGCGTCGACCGCACCCACGTGGGCACCGACGCCGAACATGCCACCGGCTTCATGATCAAGTCGCGCAACGACGACGGCAGCGACCCGAAGACCGAGTACTTCCGCCGCGGCTCGGCCGCCAGCCGCCTGGGGGTGGCACACAACCCGCGCGCTTACTGCGCCGCGTCGCGCCACCTGCACCTGACAGGCATCTACGTCGCGGTGTCGCCGTCCACCCGCGAACTCGTGTTCGAACTCGCCGCCGATGCGCGCGCCGCCGGGCGCAGCGTGTCGTTCGATCCCAACCTGCGCCCGACCCTGTGGCGCACGCAGGCCGAGATGGTGGAGTGCATGAACCGGCTGGCCGGCTTCAGCGACTGGGTGCTGCCCGGGCTGGCCGAGGGCCGGCTGCTGACCGGCCGCGACTCGCCCGAAGGCATCGCCGCGTTCTACCTCGACCGTGGTGCGCGAGGCGTCGTCGTCAAGCTCGGGCCGGAGGGCGCGTACTTCGCCAGCGCGACCGAACGCGGGCGTGCGGCCGGCGTGCCGGTGAAGAAGGTCGTCGACACCGTCGGCGCCGGTGACGGCTTCGCGGTCGGCGTGATCTCGGGCCTGCTCGAAGGCCTGGGCCTGGTCGGCGCGGCGGCGCGCGGCAACACGATCGGCGCCCGCGTCGTGCAGTACCCCGGCGACTGCGATGGGCTGCCGACGCGCGCCGAACTCTACGCATTGAGTTGAAGTGTCAGGCTGGCGCCAGCGCCGTGACCACCTCGGTCGTCGCCCGTGTCATCAGCTTGTGCACCGGGCACTTGTCGGCCACGGTCAGCAGCTCCTGGCGCTGGGCATCGGTCAGGGCGCCGGTGACGGCCAAGGTCACATTCAGCCGGTAGACACCCTGGCGCTCGGCGCTGTCGTCGCGCTCGACCGTCACGCGGATGTCTTCGACCGGGTACTGCTTGCGGCGCGCGTACCACAACGTGGTCAGCGCCTTGCACGCGCCGAGTGCGCTGTCATACAGGTCGTGCGGCGTCACGCCCAGGTCTTCGCCGCCATTGCCCTCGGGCTCGTCGACCGTGAACGTGTGCTGGCGCACGTGCACGGTGTGCTTCATCTTCTGCGCGGTGTCGCGGACTACGGTGATCGTCATGGCCGGCTCCTGTGAGGGGGAGCCGCATTGTCGCCAGGCGCGTTACGAGCGCGGCGTCTTGCCGCTGAACACCCACCTTCTCATGCACCGGCTCACGGCAACAGCCGCTCCGTAGCTTGCCAGTCGGCCAGTTGCCACACGCGTGCGATCAGGGCGTCCATCTCGGCCTCGCTGGCGCCGCCGGCATAGGCCGCCAGCTGGCGCGCCTTGGCCTCGACCTCGCTGCGGCTCAGTGTGTTGCCGGGGTCGCCCTTGGGCTCGTCGACGCGGCCGAACAAGCTGCGGCCGTCGGTGGTCAGCACCTCCACCTTGCCGATCCAGCGCTGCGGGTAGGCACCGTCCACCTCGGCGTCGAGTTGCATGAACACCTTGCTGCGCACTGCCACCACGTGTGGGTCGCGGTAGTGGGCGTCGAATTCGGCCAGGCCCGCGCGGTCGAACACGGCGATCAAACCCAGCACGGTACCCATCGAGAACTTGCTCTGGTGCACCGTCTGCGGGTCGAGCACCGGCCCCAGCACGTCGATGGCGCCCTGGTGCACATGGGCCGTCACCCGTGCGATGTCCCCGGCCGCAAGGCCGTGCGAACGCATCACCTGCTGCAGCGCGTCGGCCGCCGGGTGGGTGTGGCGGCACGAGGCGTGGAACTTGAACGAGGTTTCGGCCAGGGCCCAGCGCCGGCCCAGGCCATCGGTCAGCCGGGCCGGGTCGGCATCGCCACGCGACATGCCGGCGGCCAGCCCTTGCGGCCCTTCGAGAATGCGCTGCGCGCCGGTGAAGCCGTCGCGCGCCAGGTAGGCGGCGAGCAGGCCATCGGCTGCGGCCTTGGCGGTGTGGAGTTGCTTGGAGTCGGCCGCGTCGCGCAAGAACTCCCACAGCCCGGCGGCCTGTGTGCCGGCCGAGCCGAAGGCGTGCAGCATCTGCGTTGCGTTTAGCCCCAGCAGACGGCCCACCGCGGCGGCGGCCGCCAAGGTGCCGGCGGTGCCGGTGGTGTGGAAGGTCTTGTAGTGCGAACGGCCGAGGAACTCACCCACGCGGATGCCCGTTTCGTAGCCAGCCACGGCCGCGGCGAGCAGCCCCCGGCCCGCGGCGCCGTGGGCCTGCGCCACTGCGAGCGCGGGCCCGAACACCACGGCCGCGGGGTGGAACACCGAGCCGTTGTGAACGTCGTCTTGTTCAGCCACATGTGAAGCGGCGGCGTTCACCATGACCGCAAACAACGGGCTCGTGCGGGTGCGCGAAATCAGCACCTCGCTGGGCCCGTGGTCAGGGCCCATCGTGCGTGCGAAGCCCGCGATGCTTTCCACCGGCCGCGCGCCCTTGCCGGCCAGCACCGAGCCGAGCCAGTCGAGAAACAGGTCTTCGGTGCGGCGTTGCACGGCGGCCGGGATGTCTTCGCAGCGCAAGCCGGCGGCAAATGTGGCGAGCGTCTTGCTGGGGTGGTCGTGCATGGTGTTGCCTTCAATAGGAACGTGGCAGACCGAGCACGTGCTCGGCCACGTAGCTCAGGATCATGTTGGTGGAGATCGGCGCCACCTGGTACAGCCGGGTCTCGCGAAACTTGCGTTCGACGTCGTATTCGCACGCGAAGCCGAAGCCGCCGTGGAACTGGATGCAGGCGTTGGCCGCCTCCCAGCTCGCCTTGGCGGCCAGGTACTTGGCCATGTTGGCCTGCGCACCGCAGGGCAGATGCGCATCGAACAAGCGGCAGGCCTCCCAGCGCATCAGGCTGGCGGCCTCGATCTCGTTGTGCGCCTCGGCAATCGGGAACTGCACGCCCTGGTTCTGGCCGATCGGCCGGCCGAACACCACCCGTTCTTTCACGTACTTGCTCACGCGATCGATGAACCAGTGGCCATCGCCGATGCACTCGGCCGCGATCAAGGTGCGCTCGGCATTCAGCCCGTCGAGGATGTATCTGAAGCCCTGGCCTTCTTCGCCGATCAGGTTCTCGGCCGGGATCTCCAGGTTCTCGAAGAACAGCTCGTTGGTCTCGTGGTTGACCATGTTGCGGATCGGCCGCACTTCCATGCCCTTGGCCACAGCCTGCTTCAGGTCGACCATGAAGATCGACATGCCCTCGGACTTCTTCGCAACAAAGGCCAGCGGCGTGGTGCGCGCCAGCAGGATCATGAAGTCGGAGTGCTGCACGCGCGAGATCCACACCTTCTGGCCGTTGATCACATAACGGTCACCTACCTTGACGGCGGTGGTCTTGATCTTGGTCGTGTCGGTGCCGGTGCTGGGCTCGGTGACGCCCATGGACTGCAGCCGCCACTCGCCGCTGGCGATGCGCGGCAGGTAGTGCTGCTTCTGCTGCTCCGAGCCGTGGCGCAGCAAGGTGCCCATGTTGTACATCTGGCCATGGCAGGCGCCCGAGTTGCCACCGGCGCGGTTGATCTCTTCCATGATCACCGAGGCCTCGGCCAGCCCCAGGCCCGAGCCTCCGTACGCCTGCGGGATCAGCGCGGCCAGCCAGCCGGCCTGGGTGAGCGCGTCAACGAAGGCCTCGGGGTAAGCGCGCTGCTCGTCCACCTTGCGGTGGTATTCGTCGGGGAAGCCGGCGCACAGCGCGCGCACCGCGTCGCGGATGTCTTGGTAGGGGTCGTGGGTGTGTTTCATGGTGAAGAGGTTCAGGCGATCACGGCCGTGGCCGACATCGCGAGCAGGCCTTCGTGGTCGCGGGCCCAGAGCAGCGCGTCATGCTCATTCTCTGACGGATGCCGTCGACCCGCGCGCAGCGGCCGACTTCAGGCCTCGATCTGCATCGACGGGCGCGCATGCACCTCTTGCGGCCAGGCCAGCATGGTCGGGTGCGCGGCCATCGGTGCGCCGATGCCGTAGCTTACGTAGGCCCAGGTGCTCCATGCCATCGCCTGCAGGTGCAAGGGGGTGCCATCGGCTGGCCACAGGCCGCTCTCGACGCCGTAGGTCTGGCCCAGCCACATCTCGATCGCCAGAGCCTCGAACATCGGCGCGCCGTCGACCGTCAGCGTGGGCGCCTTGCCGTTGGGGTTCAAGGCCAAGTAGTCGGGCCGACGCTGCTCCCCGGTGGTGATGTCGATCTTGACGCGCTCATGCGGCACGCCCAGCTCGGCGAGAGCGCAGGCGATGGGGGTGGCGCTGGACATGGGGTGCCAGTAGAGAACGATCTTGGCCCTGAGGAGGCTCCTTGGAGGGGTTGAAGGCCGGTTCGACACCGTGTCGAACACGGGCCTGCAATGTCGCGCTAATTGCGGACAGTTTCGGCCCTCAACAAGAGGTGCAACCATGCTTTCGTCGTCCTCACGCTTGCTTCGGGTGCTGTCGCTGCTGCAGACGCGCAGCCACTGGGCCGGCCCCGAACTGGCTGAGCGGCTGGAGGTGCACCCGCGCACGTTGCGCCGCGACATCGATCGGCTGCGCCAGCTTGGCTATCCCGTTCACGCGAGCAGCGGCGTGGCGGGCGGCTACGCGTTTCGTGCGGGGCAATCGCTGCCGCCGCTGCTGCTCGACGACGAAGAGGCGCTGGCCGTCGCCATCGCGTTGCAGATTGCCGCAGCCGGCACCGTGAGCGGCGTCGAGGAAAGTTCACTGCGCGCGTTGGTGAAGCTGGAGCAGGTGATGCCCGCCCGCCTGCGCCGCCGCACCCATGCGCTGCGCTCGGCCATCCTGCCGGTGCAGCGCATCGGGCCCACCATCGACGCCGGTGTGCTGGCCAGGCTGGGCACGGCCTGCCGCGACCAACTGCGCTTGAGCTTTCACTACCGCGACCTGCGCGCCTACGTCTCGGGTGCGCTGGCGGGTGTGCACCAGGGCGATCAGGCCCGCGTGGTGCTGCACCGCCCGCGCGAGGTGATGATCCGCACCATCCACCCAACGGCTGCCACGCTCGAGCCCATCGACGATGCGCGCTGCCTCATGCGGTGCGGCGCGGGCCAGCTGGATTCGCTGGTGTACTGGCTGATGGCGCTGGACGTGGACTTCGATGTGCTGGAGCCGCCTGCGCTGGGATTTTCTGGGACGCCAGAAAATCCATGTGAATCAACGGGTTACGAAGAAATCTTGTTCCAGGCGATTCCGGTCGATAGCATCCGATCTCAGGATTTTTCGGACACGAGTCGGACACGGAAACTGCCAGATGCCTCTTTTGACCGTGCGAGCCATCGATGCTCACAAGCCGAAGGTGGAGCCCTACAAGCTCACGCTGGACCGCGGCTTGCAGTTGCGCATTGCTCCGGATGGAGCGCGCACTCTCCTCGTTCGCTACACCGTCAAAGGCACAGCTGGAGAGCGCCAGCACCGGCTCTCGCAGGAGTACGGCGAGGGTCCGGGCCAGATCAGGCTTGCGGCGGCTTGCGCCGAGGCCGCGCGCATCCGGGCGCTTGCGCGTGATGGCGTGGACTGGCCCGCTCAAGAAGAGGCTCGCCTCCGCGCCGAAGCTGCAGCACGCGAAGTGACGGAGCGCGAGGATGGCTTGACGCTCGCGAAGGCGTTGCGCGAGTACGTGCAGAAGAAGCGGCGGGCGAAGGACGGCCTGCCGCTGAAGGCGCGCACGCGTGCGGACTATCTCGCGATGCTTGCGCCTGGCAAGACATCCTCGTCCGGCAAGAAGTTCGCCGATGGCGAGCTGTACCCCATCGCCGAGAAGTTGATGTCGAAGATCACGGGCGATGACATTCGCGGCGTCTACGCTGCGGTGTTGAAACGATCCCTGCGGCAGGCCACCTACGCGATGCAGGTGCTTCGCGCGGTGTTTCGCTGGCACGGCGTTGTCGTTCCCGACAACCCGTTGGGGCGTGACACCGCAGGCCGTGACCGCATCGTCCTGACCCAATCGAAGGGCAACCCTGCGCCCGTTCCACCGGAGCTGCTCGGTCGCTGGTGGCAAGCCGCCGCCACTGCGCCATCGAAGGTCGCGTCTGATTACTACAAGTTCCAACTGCTCACGGGCTGTCGAGGCGTTGAAATTCACGGAAGCAAACGCGATGGCTACCCGCCCATCGTCGCTCGCGATGTCGATCGGCAAGGCGGCCGTATCGTGCTGAGGGATACCAAGAACCGCAGCGACCACAAGTTGCTCTTGTCGCGCCAGGCGCTGGCGATCGTTGAGCGCAACTGCCTTGACAAGGAGCCCGATGATCCGCTGTTCGCGATCGTCGATGCTCGCAAAACGCTGGCCTGGATCAACGCGTTGGCGGGGACGACGGTGCAAGGGCACGGCCTGCGAGCCACGTTTGCGAGCATTGCCGAAGAGCTCGTTTCCGGCGGCGTACTGAAGCGGATGTTGAATCACGCCGACGGAGGCGACGTGACGTTGGGTCACTACGTCGGCAAGAGCGAAGCGCAGCTACATGCTGGTTGGCAGACCGTGGCCGACTTTGTCGAAGCTGCACGCCCACAGGCGCAAACCCCGCCACATGCCCCGCGTGTCAGTTCGCTGTCCACGGCTGCAGCGCGTCGACAAACCTTGCGAAAAATACCTGTCCGTTCCGCGAGGCAGTCTGTGCATGGCTAACCAGCAGCTCGGAACCCCGGTGTACGGGCGGCTGCCGCCTTACTCAGTTCATCGTCGCTTTAGCGAAAAGGCCAGAAGCTGCGCATGCCTCTGCGAGGCGCAAAGGCTGATTTTGGTTGCAGGTTTATATTCGGACGGGTATATTTCATGAGTGAAAAGCGCCGGCCTTTGTTCTGGGAAGGCTCTTCCAAGAAGGACTTTAAGGGGTTTCCGGTTCCCGTCCAAAAAGACATGGGTGTCGCGCTCTTCATCGCGCAGCTGGGGCAAACGGCGGGTTCGGCCAAGCCTTGGAAGGGCCTGGGCTCCGGGGTCTATGAGTTGGTCGAGGATCATCGAGGCGACACTTTCCGTGCTGTCTACGCGGTGCACGTGGCTGATGCGGTTCACGTGTTGCATGCGTTTCAGAAAAAGTCCAAGTCCGGCATTGCGACGCCGCAGCCGGACATTGATCTGATCGAGAAGCGATTGAAGGCAGTACTCGCCCGTTACGGGCTTGGCGGGAGATAGCGATGGAAAGCAAGCGCAGTCACAAAGGCATCGACAACGTGCTGGTCGACCTCGGGTTCGAGGACGCGGAGGAGTTGACCGCGAAGGCCACCCTCGCCGTCAAATTCAACGAGCTGCTTGAAAAACGGGGGCTCAGCCAGACGGAGGCAGCGGCGATCACCGGCATGACGCAGCCCAAGGTGTCACAGGTGCGCCGCTACAAGCTTCAGAACATCTCGCTTGAGCGCCTGATGCAGGCACTCGTATCGCTCGACCAGCGTGTGGAGATCATCGTTCGGCCGGCACGTCGCGCGCATGGTGCTGGTATCACCGTGGCCGCGTAGTGACCCGACGCCGACACACAGCGATCCAGGGGCCGCGATAAAGTTCGACGACGAAGACCTGAGCGATGCTCAGATCGGGACGCTCGTCGTTTCCTGCGCAACGCCTGCTCGGCAATTCCATGCAGGGCTTTGCCAAGGAGCCAGACGGCGGGCGTGACGCGAAGTTCGTCGGCACAGCGGGCACATTGGAGCTTCAACCCCGAAGGGCAGCCCCTTGACATGGTGGGGGTCGATGGTTCGAGTCCATTCGCGCCTACCAAATTCGTTAGGAGAATCAGGCACTTAGCGGAGACGCCAGGTGCTTTTTCATGGCGGTACCAAAAAAAAGTGCCAAGAAAGCGGGTGTTGACACGTACCCGGGCGTTGAACGGGCGACCCTGCAAACGGGTACCGCACTGCGAGCGCGACAGCGGATAGGCGCCGATGGTGCGAGGACGTCGAACTGGGCGGCCGTCAGTTTTGGGTGCACCGCGGGAAGTTCGTGTAACCGAAGAAGGGCCCGTAGCGTCGTAGCGTCCATTGCGAGGCGCCAGAAAGCCGGCGCCGTGTCGCGAGCGTGTCGTCGATGACGCCCGCGATGTCGGCCTGCATCGTTGCAATGCGGCTGCAACCTATTTCGGGTGAGATCTGCATGGGATCGATCAATCCGACCCTGCGGCTAAACGGATGTCAAACCCGACGTCGCACTCAGGCTTTCTGGAGGATCAGGCAAGAACTCTGCAGCTACGGTCTACCGCTCGGCGGCGACGGATCTGAACAATGGCGCCACACATCCAAGGCGCTTCGCCGGCCCGCCGTCCGGTGGGCGCAAGACCTTGGATCTATCGGAGCCACACCATTGAGCACATCCCTGTCTCGCAAGCGCATTTTTCAAGGTTCCGCCGTGGCCGTGGCCGCAGCGCTCGGCACCTCCCGTGAGGCCTTGGCGAATACCGCCGCCCCTTCAACCGGAGAGCCGCCGTGCCGCTGACCACCAACTGGGACAAGACCTTCCCCAAGAGCGCCAAGGTCGATCACCGCAAGGTGACGTTCAAGAACCGCTACGGCATCACGCTGGCCGCCGACCTCTACGTGCCGAAGAATGCCAGCGGGCGCAAGCTGGCCGCGCTCGCGGTGTGCGGCCCCTTCGGCGCGGTAAAGGAGCAATCCTCGGGGCTGTATGCGCAGACGCTGGCCGAGCGAGGCTTCGCGACGATCGCCTTCGATCCCTCTTTCACCGGCGAAAGCGGCGGGGAGCCGCGCAACGTCGCCTCGCCCGACATCAACACCGAGGATGTCAGCGCCGCGGTGGACTTCCTCGGGCTGCAGCCTCTCGTGGACCGCGAGCGCATCGGCGTGGTCGGCATCTGCGGCTGGGGCGGCATCGCGCTCAATGCGGTGGCGGTGGACAAGCGTGTCAAGGCGGTGGTGGCGAGCACCATGTACGACATGTCGCGCGTCATGTCCAAGGGCTACGACGACAGGGTGACCCCCGAGCAGCGCGCGCAGACGCTGGAGCAGCTGAGCCGCCAGCGCTGGCTCGATGCGGAGAAGGGCAGTCCCGCCGTGGGCCCCGTGGCCAACGAGCTGAAGGGCGGCGAGCCGCAGTTCTTGGTGGAGTACGCAGGCTACTACCGCTCGCGCGAGCGCGGCTTTCATCCGAGGGCGATCAACTCGAACGGCTCGTGGACGGTCACCACGCCGCTGTCGTTCATGAATGCACCGCTGATGGCGAACATCGCCGAGATCGCGCCGCGGCCCGTGCTGCTTATCCACGGCGAGAAGGCCCACTCGCGCTACTTCAGCGAAACCGCCTTCGCGGCCGCGGCGCAGCCGAAGGAACTGCTGATCATCCCCGGCGCCAACCACGTCGATCTGTATGACCGTCTGGACGTGATCCCGTTCGACCGGATGGCCGCATTCTTCGAGACGAACCTGATGCCGGCTGGTGCAGGCCATGTCTGAACGGAAGCGGGGCGCGGGACGGCAAGAACGTGACCTGGATGAGGAAGGTCAGCGATGAGCAGCACCACGCCCATTCAACGGCAGACGCGCCGGACGATCGTTCTGATGGCTGCGCTCGTTCTGGGCGCTGCGCTTGCCGGCCCGTCCCTGAGCCAGGAGTCTCGTCCGATGGCGAATGCCAAGATTCTTTCCGCGAAGCAGCAGGCCATAGCGCCCATCACGGCCGCCGCGGCGGTGGGCGACATGCTGCGTTTGAACGCGGCGCTCGGGCAAGGGCTGGACGCGGGGCTGACGATCAGCGAGGTCAAGGAGATCCTGATCCAGCTCTACGCGTATGCCGGCTTCCCGCGCAGTCTCAATGCGTGCATGACGCACCGGGCCGCGAACCCGCGGCGCCTGTTCCGACCGGCAGGGAACTGCTGGCGGTCGGCACCGCCAACCAGACGAAGCTCCTGGGTGGGCCGGCCGCAGGCCCGCTGTTCGAATTCGCGCCGGCCATCGACGAGTACCTAAAGACCCATCTGTTCGGCGACATCTTCAGCCGCGACAACCTCGACTGGCAAAGCCGCGAACTGGCAACACTCGGCGTGCTGGCGGCGCTGCAGGGCGTCGAGTCCCAGTTGCAGGCGCACATGCTGATCAGCATGAATGTGGGACTGACCGCCGACCAGTTGCGGCAAGTGGCCGACGTGCTGGCACAGCGTGGCTGGCCGGACGCAGCGCAGCGCGCGCGCGAGGCATTGGACCGACAATTGGCCGATGCAGCGAAGCGCTAGCCAGGTCGCAACGAACGTCATGAAGGGGATCTCCTTGCGCACATCGTTTGATCGCAGCGGCCGGCAGTGGCGCCATGCGGCCGGGCTCGGCTTGGCGGCCGCGCTCGCGATCGGCAGCATCAGCAGCCGGGCCGCTGACGTCATCCGACAAAAACAAGGTGCCACGCCGTCCCAGGAGAAGACCCAGATGTGGATGACCATCGGAGGCAAGCACCGCTTTGCCGTGACACTGGAAAACAACCCGACCGCGCGGGCGTTTGCGCAGATGCTTCCCCTGACGCTCGACATGCCCGACCTGAACGACAACGAGAAACACGTGCAGCTGCCGCGCAGCTTGCCGACGCAAGCGGTACGGCCGGGAACGATCCGAACCGGGGATGTGATGCTGTACGGCAGCGACACCTTGGTGGTGTTCTACAAGACCTTTCCGTCGAGCTACAGCTACACGCGAATCGGGAGCGTCACCCAGGTGGATGGGATCGTGCAGGCATTGGGGACAGGCAGCCAGCGCATAGTCTTCGCGCTGGACTGACGCGGACCGTCGATTTCGGTAGATTCATTGACGGTCCGCGCGAGGCCTTCAGATCGCGAAGCCCATCTGGGTTGTCGTTCGGCTCAAAACTATTGCAGCCGGCGGGCGCACCCACCCGAGACTGGCTCGACCACACGTTTGATCGAAAGCGGCTGCCTCGGCCAAAAGTGCAGGTGGAGAGCACGATGCTTCTGATCCTGCCGGCCCTGATCGCCGAGACCGGACTGTTGAGCTTCGTCTCCCGGCGTCACCTGGAAGTCCCTGGTGGTCGTTCGCCACTGAAGGAGGTGACGATCAGGGAAACGACGATGCGCCGGCGTCTGGTCGTCACCTACCGAGAGCGCAGCTACCTCACCCCTGCGGCGAGGATGTTGATCACGCTGTTGCAGCAAGCCGCACAGGACGGCGGAAGGGATGGCGGCAGCGCATCACAAGACTGAGTCGCACCTGACCAGTCCAAGATTTCTGCCGTATCCCAAGGGGTCAGTTCCTGATGCCGCTATTGGCACTGGAAACTGCTGGCGCTCTCCAGATCGGTTGACCCCGACTTCAGCCGTGCGACCTGCGGATACGGGCACAGCGGCCGCGTACGCGTGGCCGACCAGCCGGCCGGCACATCCGGGTTCACGCCCAAGGCGCTGCCGGCCCCGCGAGCCTGCGCTGTCACGCTGGCCGGCGCCTGGCCCTTCTCGACCCAGTCCACCAATGCCGGCAGCATGTCGAACTGGTCGGTGGAAGGCCCAACGCCGCAGTGCGACATGCCCGGGACCCGGTAGTAGCGAGCGAAGCTCGAGGCGTCGCCGCCGTTGTTCGCTCGCAGGCCCTCGTACCACGCGGTGGTGTCGTTGACCGAGAAGATCGGGTCGCTGACACCGTGGTAGACCATCACCTTGGCGCCGCGGTTCTTGAGCTTGTCGAGCTTGGTCGGCTCCACCGGCTGCATCAGCGACAGGCCGGATTCGGTGTACGTGGCATTGCTGGCCGACACCGCGGCCAGCATGTTGTCGATCGGTGTCGTCAACGCGAACACCGGCCCGTTGAACGTGGCCGGGTCGGCCGGCGGCGTGCTCCAGATCTGCGCCGTCGCGCCCGAGTCGATGATCAGGGGCACGAAGAACTCCCAGAACGACGAGTCGGCTGCGTTGTGGCCCGCATCGAACGGGAAGCTGGCGTAGAACTTGTTGCCCCGCGCGTCGGTTGCGCCGGAGAAAATCGGCGCGATGGCCGTCTTCTGCGCGGCGCTGAGGCAGGTGCCGTCACGCGCGCCGGTGCAGGTCGGAACATCGCGCTGGAAGTCGAACGCCGCCTGGCAGGCGTTGATGTCCTCCACGATGCCGTCGGTGGCGCCGTCCAGCGCGTCGCACTTGGCCACCACCTGCGCCGACACCATTGAACGCTCGGCGGACGTGAACCCCGTGCTCAGGTCGGCCGGGTCGGTCGCGACGGAGGCGTAGCGCTTGGCGCCGAACTGGTTCGCAATGGCCGCCAGCGGCAGCCGGTAGCCGGGCGCACCGGCCAGGTAGCCGTCGTACTCCTCGGGCATGCGCGTCATGGCCACGAAGGTGTGGCGGCCGCCGTTGGAGCAGCCGCCGAAGTAGGAGCGGTCCGGCGTCTTGCCGTAGGCGGCCTTGATCAGCGTCTTGGCCATGGGGGTCAGCTTGGCGACGGCCTTGTAGCCGTAGTCGAGTCGCGCGTCGTAGTCGACACCGAAGGCGAGGTTGCCCTGGCCCTGATGGCCGGCGTCGGAACTGATGACGGCGAAGCCCTGGGTCAGCGCCGGGCTCGGGTTCGCACCACCGCCGCCCAGCGCGGTCTGCACCACGCCGTCGGCGCCGCCGTTGGCCTGGTAGAAGAAGCGCCCGTTCCAGGCCTGCGGCATGCGCATCTCGAACATGATGGCGTATGAGTTGGCGTCCATCGTGCTGGTGCGGCGGAACATCTCTCCCTTGACGAGGCAGTGCGCGGCGACCGGTGCGCCGCCCCAGGTCAAGGTGCCGGCGGGCACCGTTTCGGCCGAGGCGATGGTCGTGTTGGCGAACGAGAAGCTCGATGCCAACGCGGCGCAGCTGGACAGGGTGGCCCCGGTGGCGGCGGCCAACTGGGGCGCGGCGGGACTGGAGTCGCCGCCTCCCCCACAGGCGGTCAGCAACAGGCCGGCGGTGGTGGACATGACCAGCGCGGTGTGGCCGAAGAAGGGTTTGGGCATTCGTGTCTCCTTGTTGGGTTAAACGGTCGCTTTCGGTTGAACCGAACCGTCAATATACTTATGAATAGCAAACAAATGGATAGTGAAATCCCTGGCCGGGATCAAATCAACGACAGGCTGATACAGGGACAATCGGCATGGAACCGCTTTCCATGTCTTGTCCATCTTGCATATGTCTCATGTTCAAAGTTCTCGACCGCGCCGACGGCCCTCGGCGGCCGCCAAGTCTGCCCACACTGGGGGCTTGCCCAACGAACGCGGACGACCCACCGACCTCGGTGGCCTGAATCACGAGCTGATGCGAGCCTTGCTGGGCTACAACCTCGCACAGGCGATGGTGACGGCGTCGATCGTGTACGACGCGCACCTCGGCGGTCCGCTGGACTTGCGAGAGGTCGACTTCACGATCCTGACGCTGATCGGGTCAAACGCCGATGTCACGCTGACGACCTTGGCCGAGGCGCTTGGCATTGCGCCTTCCAACCTGACCGTGATCGTGGATCGCAGCGTTGCCCGCAACCTGGTTGTCCGCGAGCCATCCGAGGATGACCGCAGAAGCCGCCACCTGCGGCTGACCGCGTCGGGCCGGACATTGCTCGACAGAGCCTGGGAGGTGGCGAGGCACATGGAGTCTGCACTGCTGGAGCCCTTCTCTGCGGCCGAGCGCGCCATGCTGTTCGAACTGCTCGGTCGGGTGGCTCTGCGCAGGGTGAGCGGTGATGCGCTGGGTCCCCAGGCCGAACGTGAACTGCCCGCGCAGGCGCATGGTGCCGACGAGCCTGGCTGACCGATTGCGCGAAGCGACGACAACGGCATCGCGCTGGATTGATCCGCTCCAGCACCTGTGCCGACATCCGAATCAAGCACCGATCCGTCGCGCTGATGAAATTCAGCCGCGCTGCTTTCCCCCTGTCCTGGATGTGGTCCTCGCCATTCGTCCGCTGGCAGAGGCCCGGTTTCCAGCCCGCTGAGTTAGCGGGACTTACCGTCCGGCGCAGAAAAGGCGACTCGACGGGTGCCAGGCGGCTCTGCAGAATGAACTTGAAGTTGACCCACTTCTGGAGACGAGATGCAGAGCATAAAGATCGCAGCGGACCGCGGCCTGCGCGGATTCGCCGTTGTGACGGTGTCGTTCGGTCTGCTTTCCTGCGGGGGTGGAGGAGGAGATGCAGCGCCGACGGCAGAACAATCGTGCACGGCCCTCGCCAGCATGAGCATCGCGGCCAGCGCGATCGGCAGGCCGACATCCGGCGCCATCGTGCAGACAGCCACCCTGGTGGCTGCCAGCGCTCAAGGCAACACCAACGGGGAGTACTGCGCGGTCACCGGGATGATCTTTCCAGCGAGCGCCGGCGCACCGACGATGGAGTTCCAGGTGAACCTGCCCAGCACCTGGAACCGAAAGGCGCTGCAGATGGGCGGCGGCGGCTACAACGGCACGCTGCAGACCGGCCTCGGTCGGTTCACGTCTCAGCCGAACGGAGCGCAGAACGCGCTGGCGCGCGGCTATGTCACGCTGGGTGGCGACGGCGGTCACAAGGGTCCGGTGTTCGACGGCACGTTCGCGCTGAACGACGAGGCCTTGATGAACTACGGGCAGCTGTCGGTCAAGAAGGTGCACGATGCCGCGGTAGCGGTCATCGAGAGGCGCTATGGCGCCAGGCCATCGCGCTTCTACTTCATCGGGGGATCGCAAGGTGGCCACGAGGGACTCGACGCCGCGGCGCGCTACGCGGCCGACTACGACGGCGTCGTCGCGCACTATCCGGCCTACAACATCTCGCTGCTGCAGCAAGCCTCACTGGCCGTGGGGCGGGCCGTCTACGACAACGGTGGCGCGGGCTGGATCAACAACGCGAAGCGCCTGCTTCTGGTGAATGCCACTTACGCAGCCTGCGATGCGCTCGACGGCGTCACCGACGGCATCGTTGGCCACATCGCCGCATGCAACACAAGCTTCAACATCAATACAGTGATCGCTACGCTGAGATGCCCGGGCGGTGCCGATACCGGCGATGGGTGCCTTTCCGATGCGCAGATCGAGGCCGTGCGCAAGATCGCCTCGCCCTTCGACATCGGCTTTCCGATCGCCGGCCAGCAGGTGTTCGGGCGCTGGCCGTTGCTCGAAGGGGGAGAGTTCGGCTTCGGTGCGGGCAGTGCCTTCGGTACCGCTCCGGTGCCGACGTTTGCAGCCACCGTGCCCGCCGACGCGTTCCTCTACACGATTGGTGTGGCGCACGTGCGCTACTTCGTGACGAAGAATCCGCTGTTCGACGCGCTGACCTTCGATCCGGCCGCGTACAAGACCCGGCTGCAGCAGCTGGGCACGATCACCGACGTGACCGAGCAGAGCCTGGAAGCATTCCGCGCCAAAGGCGGCAAGCTGATCCTCACGCACGGAACGATCGACCGCCTGATCACCCCGTACAACACCGTCGACTACTACAACAGGCAGGTCCAGGCGCTCGGTCAATCGGCGGTGGACAGCTTCATGCGCTTTTACATGATCCCTGGATTCGACCACGGCTCGGGCCGCTACAACCTGGGCGTCGACGGTCTCGCGATCCTCGACAACTGGGTGGAAACCGGGCAGGCACCGGAGACGATCACATCGATGGACAACAACACAGCCGACCCGGCGACCGCACGTACTCGGCCGATGTGTCGCTGGCCGATGTGGCCGCGCTTCACCGGCGCACCGGGAACGGAGAACAGCGCGGCGAGCTTCACTTGCACGACGTCGTGAGTTCCTGCTCTCCCCACACCTGAGATCGGCTGCCGGCTGCCGTCGTTTCAGACGGGCAGGCCCGTGGGATCGCCGATGGACCAGGCGATCCCGTCTCCCCGATCCATGGTCTTGATCAACGCCATGTCCTGGTCGTCGAGCGAGAACCCCGCCAGATCGATGTTCTGGCGCATGCGCTTGGCCTGAAGGCTTTTCAGCAGCACCGCATAGCCGTTCTGGACACCCCAGCGCAAGAGTAGCTGAGCTTCCGACACGCCGTAATTGGCAGCCATCGCGGAGAAGGGGAGAAGGCGCCACCGTCGGATTTCATCTGCTCGGTCTTGGCGCTGTCCTGCCTGGGTTCGGCCCGCCAGGTCGAAAGCGGCGCAAGGCAACAGTGCCCGCCATTGCGCAATGCGCTCAGATCATGCGGCCCTTCTCGATCACGTCGTGCCGGTCGGCCAGCTTCAGGAGGTGGCTCACCTTCTTGTCGATGGCGATCTGCGCCAGCCATTGGGTGGCCTCATCCAGCACCAACAGTTTGGGGTTGCTCATCAGCGCGCGGCCGATGGCCAGCATTTGCCGCTCGCCGCCTGACAGCTACGCGCCGACACTCACCACACCTGTGGCATGCCGCGCATGCGCGCCGAGCTGACTGACCAAGGAGTTGTCATGAGTCGCAAGTGCGTGGCGCGGCTCATGAGAAGCAACGCCATCTTCGGCATCAGCCAACGCCGTGGCTTCACCGTCACGACGTGAAACAGCCGCCACGGCGCCACGAGATGGGCTTGCGCCGCTGAATGAGCAGCGTGGGCGATGCCGACGACATCGCGATGGCCGAGAGCTTCTTGGCCACTGCCCTCAATGGCACCGGTAGCTGGACGCGACCTTCGGATCACCGCTGCCGTCGTGCTGTGCTTGCTTCGGATAGACGCACAGCGGCATCGACACACTGCCATCGGCCGAGCGGACCTCGATGCGACCGGGGGCGTCACCCTTCTCCACCCAGTCTCGCAGTGCCACGAACAACTCGTCGCGACCTGCGACGGCCTGCGGCTGCGGCACCTTGTTCGGACTCGTGGTGGCGCCGGTGGCCGGGTCGAAGGTGCCCGTGCGCGAGAAGCTGCCGTCGTGCGCCATGCCGGGAATGAGGTAGAGGCGGTTGAACCGCTGCACCTTCTCGTTGCCACCCATCTCGGCCACGACACGGGCGTAGTAGTTGAGCGAGCCTTGCGGCGCAATCAGGTCGTCGGCCAGGCCGTGGTAACTCAGCACCTTGCCGCCGGCGCGGCGCAGGCCGCGCAGGTCGGGGTTGTCGGTGTTGATGAAGCTGAACTCGGGTTGCAGCGCGAGTCCACGGTAGTACGCATTGGCGAGTTGCGCGAACGAAAGTTCCTTCCACAGGGCCTGGCCGTTGCCGGTGGCATTGAAAAAGTTGGTGTGCGCAATGGTGGGGTTCTGCAGCGACAGCGCCACCACGTCGCTCGAGATCGTGAACGGTTGCGCCGCGCCGGCCAGCAGGCCGAGCGAGGTGCCACGCGCCAAGCCGAACCACAGATGGTTCGACGTGGCGAGGAAGGGGCCTGGCGCGTTGTCGGCCTGCGGATCGGCGTAGCTGCCGTCGGCCGTTTGGCCATACCACATGCGGTTGACGGCCTGTGCTTCCGTCACGTTGACGCAGTTGGCATCGGTGCTGGCACCGACGACGCCGTTGCCGGCGACGCCCGTGCACAGCGCCTGCGCGTCACGCGTCGGGTCGTAGCGGCATTGCAGTGGGTCGAGGATGAAGCCCAGGCCCAGTGCGTCGCACGAGGTCACCGAGCGGGTGCTGACGAAATTCAGCTTCGTGGTCGGCAGCGGTGCGCCGAAGACGCGCTGCATCACGATCTGCGGGTACAGCTCGTTGGTGATGAAGCGCGTCCAGTTGAATGCTGGCGCGCCTGCGAGGATGCCGTCGTACAGATGCGGATACTTCTGCGCCAGCTTGTAGCCCTGGCGGCCGCCGGTGGAGTAGCCGTCCCAGTAGGTGTATTCGGCGCGCTTGCCGTAGAACGTCCTGACGGCGGCGCGCGTGGCAAGTGCCATCTGTTCGAGGCTGCGCTCTGCGAAGTCGTGCCACAGCACGGTGTTGATGGTGCCGTCTTCCTTCATGGCGAAGGATCCGCTCGAACCACCGATGTTGCGGTTGCTGTGGCCATGGTCCGACGCGCTGCTGGCGTAGCCCTTGGCCACGCCCGCAAGGAGGTTGGCGCGCGAACCGATGCGTGTCGGGTCGGCATGGTCGCCGCCGGCCCAGCCGCCGCTGCCGATGTCGCGGATGCGGCCGTTCCAGTCGCGCGGCGCCGGCAGCCAGACCTCGATGCCGATGCCCTTGGATGTCGATGGCGCGCCCTCGGTGCCGGGATGACCGGGACCGACCACCAGCTTGATCAGGCACAGGTCAACCGGCGCAACCGGCGGTGCAGGCGTCGCCGGCGTGTTCGCCAAGGCAATCGGCTCACCGGCACGGAAGGCCTTGACGAGCAGCACCTGCGCGTCGCGGTTCGGCGCGAAGGCCGTGGCCAGTCGCGCATCGCAACGGCCTGTCTTGCCGTGATCGTGTCCGTGGGAACGATCGCGATCGTTCTCGGACGCGTGGGCCAGCGGCAACACGGCCAGGCCGCAGAGGCCGGTCAACACGACAAGGGCTCGCTGCAAGCAGCGCGGGGCGAATGAGTGGGGCACTTGTTTGTCTCCTGTTTTGGGCGCCAGCCACGGAGTGGCAAGACCGCCATGACCGATCGAAGATCCCATGACGACAATCAAGAGCGCCGGATCGGCCGCGGCAACGTGACACTGCCGCAGCCCTTGGCGCTCACGCAGCAGTGTGCGGTGCGCTACGTCGCTGCACCAGACGGTTCTTCTGTCGCTACGGTAAGACCAACTGACGCGCTTCCACGATCGCGACGGAGTGCCATGGGCTGTCATTGCGTGCCCAACACCTGCGTGGGCATGCAGGCTCTCAGGCATGGGCACGATGTTCAAGGACGCGAGACCTGTTTCGCTTGCACCCACCACGGCAAAAACCGTTGCCCCTGGTCACCGATAAACAGCGCTTCGCCGATCCGAGGCGTCAGCAACTGGCAGGGCTTGCCTTGGCTCGCGGCGCTGGCCTGCTCGAAGGGCTCGTTCCAGGCATGCCTTGCGAGGTTGAGCCTGCTGACGTGCGCAGGCTCACGCTCGTGAACGCCCGGCAACCGACGGGCACCTCTTCAAGCCGGTCGGGACGCTTCGGTGATCAGAGATGCTTCTGGAAAAAAGCGGTGAACTTGTCGAACGGGATCAGGTTCACCCGGTCGTACAGGTCCACGTGCCCAGCTCCCTTGACGATGAACAGCTCGCGCGGTTCGGCGGCCAGTTGGTAGGCGTCTTCGCTGAAGTAGCGCGAGTGGGCGTTCTCGCCGGCCACCAGCAGCACCGGGCGGGGTGACACGGTGCGCAGCTGATCGAATGGGCGGAACAGGAAGAACGACGGCGCACCGGTGAGGGTGGTGGCCGAATCCGAACGTGGGTGCTGCCCGCGCGGCGTGCGGTAGTAGTCGAAGAACTCGCGGATGACCTCAGGGGTGTCGGTTGCCAGCTTGTACGGTAGTTTGTGCAGCTCCGGTTTTCCGCCTGCAGCCTCTTTCCAGCGTTGCTGCGACACCGCGACCAACATGCCACGGCGCGTGTCGTCGGTATTGGTCTTGCCGAGGCCGTCGCGGATCGCGCCACCCATGTCGTACATGACGGAGGTGGCGACGGCCTTGATTCGGGGGTCGATTTGCGCTGCGGCCAGGGCAAAGCCGCCGCTGGCGCACACACCGAGCACGCCAATGCGTTCGCGGTCCACCAGCGCTTGCTGGCCGAGAAAGTCGACGCCCGCGCAGAAGTCCTCGACGTACACGTCGGGTGAGGCGGCGAAGTGCGGCGTCCCGCTGCTTTCGCCCGCGTAAGACGCGTCGTGCGCCAGGGTGACGAAGCCCCGCTCGGCCATGGTCTGTGCGTAAAGGCCTGCTGTCTGCTCTTTCACGCCGCCAAATGGGTGGCCAACCACGAGGGCTGGATGTTTGCGCGTGCGGTCCAGGTCTTTGGGCTGGTACAGGTCGGCCACCAAGCGGATGCCCAGTCGGTTGGTGTAGGCCACTTTGCGCTGCACGACGCGAGGACTTTTTGGAAAGGTCTTGTCCCAGGCCCCTTTGGTTTGCGCCGCAGCCTCAGTACTGGCCAAAGACAAAGCCCCCAGGGCCACGGCACCCATCGATGCACTCACACTCACCTCCTTCAAAAATTCACGTCGCCCGTTGTTTGTGGCCAAGGGAGTGGCAGCGTCTGTCTGGTTTCGGGAAGTTGTCGTCACGGTGTTCACCTTTGTGCAATTGATCTGTCGCCGATTCTCTGTACCCATCTCCCAATGCGATTGCGGGATCCGACGGGTTCATTGCCTGATCCTCCGAAGGTGCGGAGCGCAGTGCAGCCCATGCGCCGCGCGCACGGTACGATGAAGTCCACCGATGAACGCATCGCTCCCAGAGGAAGCGCCATGCCCTCGCAAGATGACCGAAAACCACAACCACCCCCACAGATGGACACACTGAGGGCAAGCCTGGCCAACACCATTGGGCACTGGACGCTGGGGCAGGAAAACGTTGCCACGCCCATCCAGAACCTGTTTCTGTTTCGCCGCGAAGCGCCTACCCATCCATGCGCTTGCGTGGTCGAGCCGAGCATCGTCTTCGTTGTTCAGGGGGCCAAGCAACTGCTGATCGGTGACCGGGCCTACGCCTACGACCGCGAGCGCTTCTTGATCACCTCGCTGGATTTGCCTGCCAGTTCGCAGGTGCTCGAAGCCAGTGCGGACCTGCCCTGCCTGGGCCTGGCGCTGCGGCTTGATTTGCGCGTCATCGCTGAAATGGTGGCCCACAGCGACATGCCGCCGCCGCGCGACCGCGTCAACGAGGCCAGCGCCATTCTGGGTGCTCTGACACACACCCTGCTGGAGCCCTTCTCGCGCTTGCTGGACCTGCTCGATGAGCCGGCCTCGATCGCGATGCTGGCACCTCTGATCGAACGAGAGATCCACTACCGCTTGCTGATGAGCGACCAAGGCGCGCGCGTGCGGCAAATCGCCTCGATGGACAGCCAGCGCCACCGTATCGCGCGGGCCATCGATTGGCTGAAGTCGAACTACGCCGAGTCGCTGCGCATCGACGATCTGGCAGCACATGTGCACATGAGCGCATCGAGCTTGCACCACCACTTCCGACAACTCACGGCGATGAGTCCCTTGCAGTACCAGAAGTGGCTGCGCCTGCATGAGGCGCGGCACCTGATGCTCAACGCACGGCTGGATGCCGCCAGCGCTGCTTTCCGTGTGGGCTACGAAAGCGCCTCACAGTTCAGCCGCGAATATGGCCGCCTCTTCGGCGCACCTCCCAAGCGCGACATCGAGGGCCTGCGCCAGCAAGTGGCCGAGGCCGGACCCAGCGCACTGCCCTTGCCGATGCGATAAAGCGATCGACGGTGGTTGACTGCGCGGTCAGGCCGCCTGCTCAGGCGCTGCCTACGCGCGAGTAGTGCTTGGCGTAGACCATCCACCGCCCCTCGTGCTTCATGAGGTTCAGGTGGTCGTCGACGATGCTGTCGAACAGCCTCAGGCGCACCTTGACCATCACCATGGTGGGCGACAGGAAGTCCACCGTCAGCACCTGTTCGCTGCGAGGGAAACCACCGCTCGCAGCCGACTGGCGCCCCTGGACGACTTCGCGGTAGGACGCAAAAGAGCGAACGACCAGCGTGTCGTTCTGCTGTGAATAGAGCACACAGTCCTTGTGGAAGACCGTGTCGAAGAGCGTCAATTCCTGGGTCTGAAGCACCTCGAAATAGTCGTCGAGAAAGGCGCGAACTTCGTCGATTTGCAAGGTTGATTCCTCTTCGGTCGGCACGGAGCAATGGTCCCCGTGGCGTGATTGTTGCTGCCAAGGCGCTCTACGAAGCCATCACGAACAAGCGTACCGCCAACGCACGATTCGTGATCTACGAGACGCCGATCATTACTAAGGCCAACCTGGCGGCCTGCCCTCCAGAGTGGTGAGCCCGCCTCGGGCGGCCTGAGTGATGAAGGCTTGGCCCAAGTTGGCCGCGTGATGATTCCACCGCCAATTGTTCGTCATGCTGTCGGGGCTGCGGGGTTGCGCCGCATGAAGTAGAGCGCCAAGCCCGCAGCCGGCATCACCAACAGCGCGGCGCCGGCGAAAACGGCACTGAGCCCGGCCTTTTCGGCCAGCAGTCCGAACGCCGGGCCGCCGAGACCGAGCGCCAGATCGAGGCACGCCGTGTAGCCCCCCATGGCGACGGCACGGTATTCCGGGGCGGCGCGACGCACCACCTGAAGGCCAAAGCCGGGGAAGACCAGCGAGTAGCCGGCGCCCACCAGCGCCGCGCCGGCGACGGCCCAGCCCGGACCACCGGACGATGCCACCATCGCCAGTCCGATGGCTTCGACCGCCACGCTGCAGAGCGCCACGCGGCCGGCGCCCCACCGATCGGGCAGGTGGCCGCCGACCACGCGGACGGCCGCGAAAGCGCCGGCGAACGCGCTCGCACCCATCCACGGCGGTGCCCAGCCGCGCTCGACGAACAGCAGCGGGATGAAGGTGGTCGTCGCTGCGAAGCCGAGGCTTGCAAGTGCCAGGCCCAGCCCTGGCAGCCAAGCATGGCGCAGCCCGGCGCGCCAATCGGTGCCAATGCGGCGTGGCAGCACCGGCAGGATCGGCATCAGGCGGAGCGTCGCGAGCCCCATCCATGGCAGCAGCAAGCCGGCGATCGCCACCGCGCCGAAGCCGCACCACGCGTAGAGCCCTGAACCGATGGGCGCGCCGACGGCGAACGACGCGTACATCGCGATGCCGATCCACGCCATGACTCGCCCGGCTTCACCGGGTGCAGCGCGCGCCAGGCCCCAGGCCAGTGCGCCGGTCACGACGAAGCTCTCCGCCCCGCCGAGCGTGATGCGCCCGGCCAGCAGCAATGCCATGGACAGCTCACGCGCGTCCGGTCGTGCGAGCGACAGCAGGTACAGGACCCCGGACGCCGAGGCCGCCCACAGGCCCGCGCCCATCACGGCATGGCTGCCACGGGTGTCGCTCAGGTGGCCGCACCACAGGCGTGTAGCCAAGGCGGCGGCGAACTGGCTGCCGGCGGTCCAGCCGACCACGGTCGTGCTGAATCCGAGTGCGTGGTGCACGTGCAGTGGCAGCACCGGCATGGCGAGGCCGGTGAGGCCGAACAGCACGAAGACGACCACCATCGGCGCGACCAGCGCACGGCTCAGCGCGGCGCCTTCGAGCCGCGTCGAGGTCATCGCGCAGCGGGCGGCGCGGCGATCACGGCTCGATCAGCACCGTGATGGCTTCGCGCGAGTCCATCGCGCGGTAGCCCTCGGGCGTGTCGCGCAGCGCCATCGTCCGGTCGAACACGCGGCCGGGCTGGATGCGGCCTTCGAGCACGTCGGGCGGCAGCTCGTCGATGTACGCACGCACCGGCGCCGGGCCGCCGCCGACGAACAGGTTCTTGAAGAAGGTCGGCCCCGCCGGAATGCCTTCGTCGTGCGGCACGCCGCATGGGCTATTGCATCAAAGCCGCCGCAGAGGCAGTTCACGGATGCGCTCGCCCGTCGCTGCGAAGATCGCGTTGACGAGGGCGGGCGCAACAGGCGGTAGCGGCGGTTCGCCGGCGCCCCCCGGCGGCAGCGAGGGGTCGCCACCGACCAGGTGGGTGCGGATCGTGCGTGGTGTCTGCGCCAGGCGCAGCACCTCGTAGTCGTGGAAGTTGCTCTGCTTCACGCGGCCGGCCTCGAACGTGATTTCGCCGGTGAACGCGAGTGAGAGGCCCATCACCGCGGCACCCTCCATCTGCGCGCGCAGCCGCTCGGGGTTGACCTGCGGGCCGCAGTCCAGTGCCATGTCGACCGCGACGACCCGCACCTTCCCGCCCTTCGCATCCACCGCCACCTCGATCACGCTGGCGGTGTAGCTGACGAAGCTGTAGGCGAATGCGAGGCCGAGGCCATGGCCCTTCGGCAGCTTGCGGCCCCAGCGCGCGCCACGCGCCGCCGCTTCGACGACGGCGCGCATGCGGCCGGTGTCGATCGGGTACTGCTCCGGCGACTCGCTGTAGTTGAACGAGTCCGACAACGCAGTGGGGTCGACCTTGCGCGCCGGGCCGATCAGCGCGAGCGCGTACTGCAGCGGGTCGCGCCTGGCGCGGTGCGCGAGTTCGGCGATGAAGCTCTGAATCGCGAACACGTGCGGGATGTTCGCCACCGAGCGGAACCAGCCGATGCGGGCATGGGCCTCCACCTCGGCACGTTCGATGCGCACGTTCGGCACGGCGAATGGCATGGGCGTCGCCGACATGCCGGGCTCGAACGGCGACGGCTTCTTGGCACCCGGCACGAAGAGCGACGTGATTGTCGGCGCCGCGGTGCGGTGCAGCCAGGCGGCGGGCAAGCCGTCGTCGCCGACGGCGGCTTCCAGCCGGTCGAGCGAGACGGCGTGGTAGTACCCGTGGTGGATGTCGTCGTCGCGTGTCCACACCAGCTTCACCGGCGTGCCAGGCATCGCCTTCGCGACCAGCGCCGCTTCGGTCACATAGTCGGGCTTGGACTTGCGGCCGAAGCCGCCGCCGAGCAGCAGCACGTTGACCTTCACCTGCTCGGGCTTCAAGCCCAGCGCGCCCGCCACGCCGCCGAGCGCGGCCTGCGGGTTCTGCGTCGAGGTCCAGATCTCGCAACCCTGGTCGTTGACGAGGGCGGTGGCCACCGGCGGCTCCATCGTCGCGTGGGCGAGGTGCGGCACGAAATACTCCGCCGCGTGCCGGCGCTGGGGCGACGCTGCGGCCAGCGCCTTCGGCGCATCGCCGTCGTTGCGGAACACGGTGCCGGGTGACTTTACCGCCTCGGCCTGCACGCGGCGGAACGCGGCCGAGTCGTACGAGGCGTTGGCGCCGTCGTCCCACTCGAGCTTCAGCGCCGCGCGGCCCTGCATCGCCGCCCAGGTGTTGCGAGCGACCACAGCCACACCGCCGAGCGGCTGGAAGGCGGCCGGGCCCTGGAACGCCGGAATCTCCACGACCTTGATGACCCCGGCGACCTTGAGCGCCTCGCTGCTGTCGACGCGCTTCAACTTGCCGCCGACCACCGGCGGGCGCGCCACGACTGCGAACACCATGCCGGGCAGGCGGGCGTCCATGCCGTAGATGGCGCTGCCGCGCACGATCGCGTCCATGTCGGTGCCGCCGATGCGGCCCTTGCCGATGTAGGCCCACTGGTCTGGGGTCTTCAAGCGCAGCCCGGTGCCGGTGGGCACCGGCTGGCGCGCCGCGTCGGCCGCGAGCTCGCCGTAACCGAGGCGTCGGCCGGTCGGCGTGTGCAGCACCTCGTGCTTCGCGGCGCGCACCTCGTTGACCGGCACGCCCCAGCGGGCTGCCGCGGCGGCTTCGAGCATGTGCCTTGCCGCGGCGCCGACGCGACGCATCGGCTGGAAGAAGTGGCGCATGCTGCGCGAGCCGTCGACATTCTGGTTGCCGTAGCGCGTTTCGTCGGCGGGGGCCTGGACGATCTTCACGCGCTCCCAGCGCGCCTCCATCTCGTCGGCGACGACCATCGGCAGGCTGGTGCGCACGCCGGTGCCCATCTCGGCGCGGTGGGCGACGATGGTCACGGTGCCGTCCGGGGCGATCGAGACGAACACCAGCGGGTCGTCGACCGTGCCGCCGGGCATCGACGCTGCGCCGTACTTCGGTGGTTCAGCGGCACGCACCTCGCCGTCGAGCCCGATGGCCAGCACGAAGGCGCCGGTGGCGGCGCCCTGCAGCAGTTGCCGGCGTGGGATCAGCAGTTCGGTCGCGTTCATGCTCGGGCTCCATTCAGGCGCTTCGCCGCCAGTTCGATCGCCGCACGGATGCGCGGGTAGGTGCCGCAGCGGCAGATGTTGCCGGTCATCGCCTCGTCGATCTGGCGCGCGTTCGGCTTCGGCGTCTTCTTCAGCAGCGCTGTCGCCGTCATGATCTGGCCGGCCTGGCAGTAGCCGCACTGCGCCACGTTGAGTTCCACCCATGCCTGCTGCACGACGCGGCCGACGCGGTCGGTCTCCATGTGCTCGATGGTGTGCACCGAGCGGCCGCCGACCGCGTTGCAGGGCGTGACGCACGAGCGCGTCGCCACGTTGTCGACATGCACGGTGCAGGCGCCGCACAGCGCCATGCCGCAGCCGAACTTGGTGCCGGTCATGCCGAGTTCGTCACGCAGCACCCACAACAGCGGCGTCTCGCCGGGGGCACTGGTGGTTCGAGCTTGGTCGTTGATCTGGAGGTTGGTCATGCTGAGCGGTTCCATGGTGCGGGGCAAATGGATGGGCGTGGTTGCCGGCTCCTCGCCGTCGTTGCCGCGCGAAGGTCACCGGAGAAAATCCATTCTTTCGAAACCGAACTCTGAAGTCGAGACGACATTTCTAGACCCGGCGGTAAGCACCTCTTACCCATGGCTCGCAGGCGACGGGCCCCACCCGGGCCTGCCGCAGCCACCGAGCTTCCGCCTTGACCCGCGCGCATCAGGCGTCAGGCACGCTTACCGCAGCAACGGAACTTGCGACTGGACGGCGCGCACGGTCGGAAAGCAGACTCGCGCCACACGATGCGGGCCGCCGGCTCGTGCGGAAGCCGTGCCATGCCGACTCATCCCGACCTGTGCGAACTCTTCGCCGACCATGCCGTCGGCACACGCTTCGAGCAGTTGCCGCCCGATGCGGTGGAGGGCGCGAAGAAGACGCTGCTCGACACGCTCGGCGTGATGCTCGCCGCCAGCGGCATGGAGCCGTCGGCGCGCAGCGTGGTCGATCTGGCGTGCGAGGGCGGTGGTACGCCCGAGAGCTCCGTGGTCGGCCTCGGCTTGCGCCTGCCGGCGATGGCGGCCGCGTTCGCGAACGGTGCCTTGGCGCACGCGCTCGACTACGACGACCAGACGCCCTGGGGCCAGCACGCCGCCAGCTCCCTCGTGCCGGCGGTGCTGGCGCTGGCCGAGCGCGCGTCGGCGCGTGGCACGCCGGTGTCCGGCCGCGAACTGATCACCGCGGTGGCGGTCGGGCAGGACCTGTTCAACCGCCTGCGCCGCCATGTCGACTGGCGCAAGGACTGGAACTTCTCGACCGTGATCGGCGTGTACACCGCGACGGCCGCGGCGTGCCGCGTGCTCGGCCTCGGCCGCGACGCGGTGGCGAAGGCCTTCGGCATCGCGAGCATGCAGTCGTGCGGCTCCACCGCCGTGATCAACGCGACCGGCAGCGACCTGCGCGGCCTGTACGCCGCGTTCACTGCGCGCGGTGCGGTGACGGCCGCGCTGCTCGCCGAACGCGGCATCGGCGGCGTGCCGGGGCTGTTCGAGGGCCCGTTCGGCGTGTTCGAACTGCACTTCGGCGGCCGCTATGACCGCGCCGCGCTGCTCGACGGGCTCGGCACCGAGTACACCGGCGGCCAGACACTCTACAAGCGCTGGCCCGCGGTCGGCACGGCGCACGGCCACCTGCACGCGACGATCGGGCTCGTGGCCGAGCACGCCATCGACCCGGCGCAGATCGACACGATCCGCATCTTCGTCGGCGACTACCACCGCCTGATGTGCGAGCCGCTGGCGCAGCGGCGTGCGCCAGCCACGCTGGTCGAGGCGAAGTTCAGCCTGCCGTACCTCGTTGCGGCCGTCGCGCTGCGCGGCGACCTGCGCCTGGTGGACTTCCGCTCCAAGGCGCTGCGTGATGCACAGGTGCTCGCGCTCGCCGAGCGCGTGGTGCCGGTCGACGACCCGGCGATGGACTGGAAGCTCGACCTGCCGCCCGGCCGCGTCGAGATCGTGCTGCGCGACGGCCGGCGTTTCGAGCGCCTTGCGGACCACGTGCCGGGCAACGTCGACGCGCCGATGGGCTGGGACGACCTGGTCCGCAAGTTCACCGACTGCGCCGCAGTCGCGGCCCGCCCGCCGACGGCCGAGGCGGTGGCCGCCACACACGGCGCGATCCATCGGCTCGAGTCCGCCGCCGACGCCACGGCGTTGCTGCACGGCCTCGTCTGAATCCAACGCTTTTCACGTCTCGGAAGAAAGCTCCCCGACCATGCCCCAAGACTCCGGCCTCGACCGCCTGTTCCGCCCCGCCAGCGTCGCCGTCGTCGGCGCCTCGCCGAAGCAGGGCAGCCCGCGCAACTCGCTGCTGCGCGTGTTGATCAAACACGGCTTTGCCGGCCGCATCTACCCTGTCTCGCCGACGCATGGCGAGGTCGAAGGGCTGACCGCCTACAAGACCCTCGCCGACCTGCCCGAGACGCCGGACGTCGCGCTGATCGTCACGCCGGCCCAGACGGTGCCCGGCATCATCGAAGAATGCGGCGCCCGCGGCACACGCAACGCCATCGTCTTCAGCGCCGGCTTCGAGGAATCGAACGAAGGCAAGGAACTGGCCGTGCGGCTTGCCGAGACGGCGCGCCGCCACGGCGTCACGATGGTCGGCCCGAACTGCAACGGGCTGTGGTCGGTGCGGCACCGCGCGATGCTGTCGTACAGCCCGGCGGCGCTGAACATGGACGTCGTGCGTCACGTGCCGATCGCGATCGTCAGCCAGAGCGGCGCGCTCGCCGGGGCGCTGTGCAGCTCGCTGCACCGCAGCGGCCTGGGCTGCTCCTACATGGTCAGCGTGGGCAACGAAAGCGTGTTCGATGCGCTCGACGCGCTCGGCTGGCTGGTCGAGCAGGACGACGTGCGTGTCGTGGCTTTGTATCTCGAGGGCCTGCAGGACGGCGGGCGCATCCTGCGCATCGCCGAGCGCGCGCGCCAGCGCGGCGTGCGCATCGTCGTGCTCAAGGCCGGGCGCTCCGAACTCGGCCAGCAGACCACCGCCTCGCACACCGGCAAGATCGCCTCGGCGCACACGGTGTACGCCGACGTGCTGGCGCAGGCCGGCATCGTGTCGCTGAACAACCTCGCCGAGCTGCTGTGGTCGGTGGAGGTGCTGGCCTTCATGCCGCTGCCGCGCGCGAGCGGCGATGCGCTGGGCGGCGTGTCGATCCTCAGTTCCTCCGGCGGCGCGGCGGCGCTGCTGGCCGACCACAGCAGCGAGCTGGGCGTGCCGATGGCCCGCTTCAGCCCGGCCACGGCCGAACGGCTGCAGGCCCTGTTGCCCGACTTCGCGCGCAAGGACAACCCGATCGACCTCACCGGCCAGATCAACAGCGTGAAGCATCTGTTCCGCGACACCTGCACTACCGTGGCGGACGACCCGCGCACCGAGGCGGTGGTGGTGCAGCACGCGAGCAGCGGCCGCAAGTACTTGAAGGAAGACGGCGAGGTCTACAAGCAGGTCGCTGCCGGCGGGCTGCCGGTGATCGTCAGCTTCGTCGGCGACGTGCTGCCGGCCGAGACGCGCGAGGAATTCCGCAACGCTGGCGTGCTGCTGTCGCCCGAACCGTCGGCGACGATGAACGCGCTGTCGATGCTGTACCGGCTGCGCGCGGGCGACGCGATCACGGCCGCGGCGCCGCGTGCGGCACCGGCGCGCCGCACGCCGCCGCAGGGCTGGCCCGCGATGATGGAATTCTGCGAGTCGGCCGGCGCCACGCCGGCGGCCTGGCGCATCCTCGCGCCGGCCGACCGTGCCGAGGCCGCCTGCGCCGGGCTGCGTTTTCCGTTGGTCGTGAAGGTGCTGCCGGACGATGCGGAACACAAGAGCGAACTCGGCCTCGTGAAGCTGCGTGTCGCTTCGGCAGCCGACGTGGACGCCATCGCCGCCGATTTCCGCGCGCGCATGGGCAAGCCCGCCGCTGGCATCCTGGTGCAGGAGATGGCCGGTGACGGCGTCGAGGTGGTCGTCTCGTTCCTGCGCCAGACCGACTTCGGCCCGATCATGTCGATCGGCAGCGGCGGCGTCGCAGTGGAACTGCACCGCGACATCGCGCACCTCGCGCTGCCGGCGTCGCCTGAGCAGGTGCGCGCCGCGCTCGGCCGGCTCAAGCTGTGGACGCTGCTGAAGGGATTCCGCGGCAAGCCGCCGGCCGATGTCGATGCGCTGGTGGCGGCCGCGGTGCGGCTGGGCGACCTGTTGCTGGCCTGCCCCGACGTTCGCGAGTTCGAGCTCAACCCGGTGATCGTCGACCGGCAGGGCGCGGGCCTGCGGGTCGTCGATGCGCTGGTGGTGGCAGAAGCGCCAGCCCACTGACCTTTGTTCGATCGAATTGACGGGAGAGAAGCCATGTCAAAGACAGTTGCACGCCGCAGCGTGATCGTCTCGGCAGGCGCTGCGCTGCTCGCGCTGCCGTCATTGCCCAGGGCGCAGGACAGCTACCCTTCAAAGCTGATCCGGATCGTCGTGCCGGTGCCGCCCGGCGCCAGCACCGATGCGATCGCACGCCACCTTGCACAGCGACTGGGCGGCAAGCTGAACCAGACCGTCAGGGTCGAGAACCGCGCCGGAGGCGCCGGCGGCAACATCGGTTCCGAGTCGGTCGCCAACGCCGAGCCCGACGGCCACACGCTGCTGTTCGCGGCGGCCGGGCCGCTGGCGATCAACAAGGTGCTCTACCCCAAGCTCGGGTACGACCCGTCGCGCTGGTCGCCGATTTCGCTCGTGGCGACGATCGACAACGTGTTGGTCATTCGGCCCGATGCGCCGTTCCGCACCGTGGCCGAACTGATTCAGTATGCGAAGGCCAACCCGGGCAAGCTGAACTACGCCTCGGGCGGCTCAGGGACGACGGCGCACCTGGGCGCCGAGCTTTTCAAGTCGATGGCGGGCGTGTTCATCACCCATGTGCCGTACCGCGGCAGCGCAGCGGCGCTCAATGGTTTCATGCAGGGGCAGATCGACCTGATGTTCGTGGAGCTGGCCGCATCGCTGCAGCACGTCCAGGCCGGGCGCTTGCGCATCCTGGCCACCGGCAACCTGAAGCGCGCGAGTGCGTTGCCCGACGTGCCGGCGGTGTCGGAGACGCTGCCGGGCTTTTCGGTGACGGTCTGGTTCGGCCTCGTGGCACCTCCGAACACGCCGCAGGCGGTCACGGCCAAACTGTCCGCCGCCGTGGCCGAAGTGATGCGGGCGCCAGATATGGTCAGCACCCTGCACACGCTCAACATCGTGCCTGTGGGTGGTTCGCCGCAGGAGTTCCAGCGTTTTGCCCAGGAGGAGGTGCAACGCTGGGGCCAGGTGATCCGCCGGGCGAAGATCGCCGTCGACTGACGGCCTCGCGGGCGCGCTCAGAAGCCGAAGTAGGCCTTGCCGGCAGTCTGCGCGTCGAACTTGCGGTAGGCCTCGGCCGCATCGTCGAGCTGCCAGCGGTCGGTGAACTGCGGGTCGAGATCGACGCCATGGTCGGCGATGAAGCGCACACAGCGGGCTATGCCCACGTTGGAGAAGGTCCAGTGGCCGATGATCGTGCGCTGGCGCGCCATCAGGTCGGGCCAGGCCTCGAGCGACACGCTCCCGCCCACGCCGACGAACGCGATGCGGCCCCAGTTCGAAGTGCAGCGCACCGCGGCCTGGCGAGCCGCGGCGACGCCGGAACAATCGATCGCGACCGTCGCGCCCTTGCCCTGCGTCCACTGCATGACGGCCTCGACCGGGTCGCCCTGGCTTGAGTTGAAGGTCTCGGTGGCGCCGAAGCGGGTGGCGGTCGCGAGGCGTTCGTCCGAGATGTCGACTGCAAAGGTGCGCACGCCCATCGCCTTGGCGAGCTGGATTGCCGACTGGCCGACCGGCCCGAGCCCGAACACCGCCAGCGTGTCGCGCGCGCTCAGCTCGAGCCGCTCGACGGTGGCGAAGGCCGTGCCGGTACCGCACGAGATGGCCGCGCCCGCAGCGAAGCTGATCTCCTGCGGCAGGTGGATCAGCGACAGTGCAGGCACCTTCATGTATTGCGCATGGCCGCCATGCGCAGTGTGGCCGTAGACCGTGGCGCCGCGGTCGCACATCTGCACCCAGCCGCTGCGGCAGGGGTCGCAGCAGCGGCAGCCGTCGTAGTGGTAGACCATGACACGGTCGCCCACGCGGAACTCTCGCGGGTCGACGTGCGGGCCGACCGCGGCGATGACGCCACAGGGTTCGTGACCCGCAATGACCGGCGAGTCGAAGGTCAGCCCGCGTTCGGCCAGGTACGGCGCGCTGCGGCCCCGCAGCGCGGCACCGCGTTCACCGCGGTAGTGGTGCAGGTCGCTGCCGCAGAAGCCCGAGGCCTTCATCTCGAGCACGACCTCGCCGACACCGGGAGCCGGGTCGGCGAAGTGCCTCAGCTCGAGTTGCCGATCACCGGTGAACACCACGCCGCGCATCGAGGAGCCTTCGTCGGTTGCCGGGAAGGCCAGGTCAGTCGAGCGAGAGGTTCAGGTCTTTCACGACTTCCTTGAACATGGCGGTGTCCCGGCTCATGACCGCGAGCATGCCGGCCGGCGTCTCGATCTGCGGTTCGAAGCCCACACCGTTCAGGTAGGCACGGAGTTCGGGGTCCTGGAGCACTTTCGCGACATCGGCATTGATCTTGGCCGAGATCGCCTTGGGCACGCCGACGGGTGCGAACAGGGCCACCCAGGTCTGCAATTCGTAGCCGGACGGTCCGCCGGCCTCGGCCACGGTCGGCACGTTCGGGAACAGCGGGCTGCGCTTCGGTGCCGTGATCGCCAGGTACTTGACCTTGTTCGCCTTGAGCATTGGCTGCGTGGTCGAGGCCGTGCCCACCGCCCAGCCGAGTTCGCCCGTGTTGATGGAGATGTAGATCTGTGTCGTTTCCTTGTAAGGGATGTGCGTCATCTTCGTGCCGGTCGCTTTTTCCATCATCGCGCCGCCGAAGTGCAGGTTGCCGCCGTTGCCCGAAGAGCCGTAGTTCAGTTTGCCGGGCTCCGCCTTGGCCGCGGCGATCAGGTCGCCGACGGTGTTCCACTTCGAATCGGCCGCGACGACGACGAAGTAGTGCGTTCGGTACAGGCCCGCGAGCGGTTCGAAATCCTTGTTCGGATCGTAGGGGAGCTTCTTCCAGAGGAACGGCGCCACGGTCATCGGCGGCGCGTCGGCCTGCAAAAGGGTGTAGCCGTCGGCGGGGGCACGCTTGGCGGCGTCCATCGCCAGCCAGCCGTTCGCGCCGGCGCGGTTATCAATGATGACCTGCTGGCCCCACAGGCGCGCCAGCCGCTCGCCGACCATCCGCATCACGGTGTCGGGGCCGGTGCCGGGGGGAAAGGGCAGGATCACCTTGACCGGCTTGTCCGGGTAGGTCTGGGCCTGCGCTCCGGCAGCCACCATCGACGCCAGCGCGAATGCGAGTAGCGAACGCTTGTTCATTCATGTCTCCTTGCGGCGCTTGGCGCCTTGTGCGGTTCGGGCCCGATGCCTGTCACGGGCCCATGCCTGCGAGTGTGCAGACCGCGTCGGCAGCGGAACAGACGCTTTTTCTCCGCCCGTTGGTAAGTACCGCTAACCCTGCAGAAGCTGCCCTGGGACGCTCGACGTGAGCCAGGGAGGGTTGGTTAGCTGGCCTGACGCTTAGGGCTACGCTGAACAAGTCCCGCACCCCGGCGCGCGAATTGCATGCTTGACCTTCGAGAACACGGAGGCCGACGATGAAGCAACAGACCCTTGCCGCAGCTGCCGACCAAGGCGCCGGATTCGAGCAGTACCGCCGAGC
>JANMYQ010000258.1:0-5548 GCA_031382215.1 Methylibium sp. | reverse complement strand
CCGGAGGGGGGGCCGCCGCGCCCGGCGCTGGTGCGGGTGCCGGGGGCGGGGGGGGGGGCGGTGGCGGTGGCGGTGGCGGTGGCGGTGGGGGTGGCGGCGGTGGCGGCGGTGGCGGTGGCGGCGGTGGCGGCGGTGGCGGCGGTGGCGGTGGCGGAGGCGGTGGCGGGGGCGGGGGCGGAGGCGGCGGTGGCGGAGGCGGAGCCGGTGGCGGTGGCGGTGGCGGCGGTGCTGGCGGGGGAGGCGGCGGAGCAGTCGGCTTCGCCGGGACCACTGGCGCTGGCGTGGGCACGGTCACGCCCGGCGCCTTCGAAGCCGCTGCAGCGGCAGCAGCGGCGCCAGTCAGCTGGGTCAGTTCCTTGACGTTCTTGGACAGTTCGGCAACCCGCGTCGCAGCGTCCTTCTTCTCGCGCTCTTTTGAAATCTTCTCTTCGGCGGCCGAGGCTTTGCTCGAAGCGGCGCCTTTGCTGAGGGTGAGCTTGTCGGGTGCCGGGGCGGCGGCCTGCTTGCGGTCGTCGACCGAGGCCCGGACCTTGCCACTGGCCTGGCGGGAGCTGGTTTCTGTCTTGGCCGCCGGTGCCAGACCCGCCAGGCGCTGGCGGTAAGCTCCGAAGTCAGCGCTCTGGGCGCGAATTTCCTGCTTGGCCTCTCCAGGGGTCACGCCCTTGGCCGCATCAGCGCTGGGCACGGCCAGCACCACGCCGGCCTTCAGCCGGTTCATGTTGTTGTCGACGAAGGCCTGCGAATTGCCGCGGAACAGCGAGACCAGCATCTGGTCCAGCGATACACCCGGGCGCTGGGTGCGCGACGCGATGCTCGACAAGGTGTCACCGGTCTTCACGCGGTACTCGTCGGCTCCGGCAGACGGCGCGGCCTTGGCCGTGCTGCGCGGCGCGGCCGGTTCGGTGGCCACCGCCCTGGGCGGTGCCGACGGCGCGGGCGCGCGCGGTGCGGTGGCAACCGATGGTGCGGGGGAGGCCGCCGCGGGCGCGGGCGGCGCAGCGGGCGCTTCGGCCGGCGCTGCAGCCATCACCGGCGCGGTCGCCGGTGCGGCCGGTGCCGGCGCGCGGGCAGTGGCCGGCGGGTCGAGCAACAGCGTGTACTCGCGCACCAGGCGGCCGGTGGCCCAGGACAGTTCGAGGATCACATCGACAAACGGCTCCTGGACCGAACGATCGCTGGTCAGGCGCAGATAGGGCCGACCGTCGGCGCGCCGTTGCAGCACCACGACGGTGCCGGGCAGGACGGCGTTGTAGTCGACCCCGGCGGCGCGGTAGGACTCGGGCGGCGCCACGCGCACACGCAGGTTGGAGGCTTCTTCGGCCGTCAGGCTGGTGACGTCGATCTCGGCTCGCAGCGTTTCACCCAGAGCGGACTGAACCGCCAGCTTGCCCAGACCCAGCGCCCATACGGCCTGAACCGGCATCCACAGCGCGGCCGCTGCGATGCTGGTCAGGGCAAAGCGCCCTGAGAAAATGGTGTTCTTTTTCAAGGCGTCTCCCAAAATAGATCAAACGGGTGTTCGAGCGCACCCGCCGTCGCCGACAGCGGCACCGACATCATGCAAGCATTTCCTCAGCGCAAGAATAAAAACACAATAGCATCAATGAGATACGCTGACAAGCTCAAGGAATGGCTGACATTCGGACCTGTTTCACGAACTGCGCCCCTTCAATCGCGGGATTGTGCACCACAGCAACAGGGAGGCACCCCCCTAAGCCGCAGGGCAAATCAGGCCTCGAGCAGGATGCGAAGCATGCGCCGCAGCGGCTCGGCGGCGCCCCAAAGTAATTGGTCACCAATCGTGAACGCGCCCAGATATTGCGGGCCCATCGCCATCTTGCGCAGCCTGCCCACCGGGATGTCCATCGTGCCGGTCACGGCAACCGGCGTCAGCGCCTGCAGCGTGGCATCGCGTTTGTTCGGGATCAACTTGACCCAGGCGTTGTCGTTGGCGATCAGCGCTTCCACGTCAGCCAGTGGCACGTCTTTGGTCAGCTTGAACATCAACGCCTGGCTGTGGCAGCGCATCGCTCCCACGCGCACGCAGAAACCGTCCACCGGCACCGCGGCAGAGTCGGCCAGGCCCATGATCTTGTTGGTTTCGGCGCCGCCCTTCCACTCTTCGCGGCTCACCCCACCGCCCAGATCCTTGTCGATCCACGGGATCAGGCTGCCGCCCAGCGGCACACCGAAGTTGGCCGTCTCTGCCTCGCCCATCGCGCGCTGCGCGGCAACGGTTCGGCGGTCGATCTCGAGGATCGCGCTCTTCGGATCGTCGAGCAGGCCCTTGACCTCGGCGTGCAGCGTGCCGTACTGCGTCAGCAACTCGCGCATGTGCGCCGCGCCGCCGCCGGAGGCTGCCTGATAGGTCATCGTGCTCATCCACTCGACCAGCCCAGCCTTGTACAGCGCGCCCACGCCCATCAGCATGCAGCTGACCGTGCAGTTGCCGCCGATCCAGTTGCGGCCACCACGCGCCATGGCGTTCTTGATCACCGGCAGGTTCACCGGGTCGAGCACGATGACGGCGTCGTCCTTCATGCGCAGGGTGGACGCCGCGTCGATCCAGTGGCCCTTCCAGCCCGCGGCGCGCAGCTTGGGAAACACCTCGCTCGTGTAGTCGCCGCCCTGCGCGGTGATGATCACGTCGCAACGCTTGAGCGCGTCGATGTCGTGAGCGTCCTGCAGCCGCGTCTCGTTCTTCGCCATCGACGGTGCAACCCCGCCCGCATTGCTGGTGCTGAAGAAGAGCGGCTCGATCAGGTCGAAGTCGCGTTCGGCTTGCATGCGGTCCATCAGCACGGAGCCAACCATGCCGCGCCAGCCGACCAATCCTGTGAGTCTCATCGTGTTTGCCCTTTCAGAAAGTTTGTCGAAACCTCTTGTTCCCCGGCTCGGTTCGCCGGGGACGGGCGAGACGAACCGGAGCTTGCTAGCTCTTGGTGATGATCTTTTTGGTGGTCGCGCTGGCGAGGGCAGTGACCACGGCCGCACCCATTTCGCGCGTTCCGACCCGGGTGGTGCCTTCCGACCAGATGTCGGCCGTGCGCAACCCCGAGGCGAGCACATGCTGGACGGCCGCTTCGATGCGGTCGGCAGCCTCAGGTCTTTGGAGTGAGAAGCGGAGCATCATGGCGGCGGACAATATTGTAGCCAGCGGATTGGCCATGTCCTTGCCCGCGATGTCGGGCGCGCTGCCGTGGCTGGGCTCGTACAAGCCCTTGCCCGATGCATTGAGCGACGCCGACGGCAGCATGCCGATCGAGCCGGTCAGCATCGCCGCTTCGTCGGACAGGATGTCGCCGAACATGTTGCCGGTGACCACCACGTCGAACTTCTTCGGCTCCCTCACGAGCTGCATCGCGGCGTTGTCGACGTACATGTGGTCCAACGCTACGTCGGGGTACTGGGCGTGCACCTCGGTGACCACGTCCTTCCAGAACTGGAAGGTCTCCAACACGTTGGCCTTGTCGACGCTGGTCAGCCGCTTGTTGCGCTTGCGCGCCGCCTGGAAGGCCACGTGCGCGATGCGCTCGATCTCGGGGCGCGTGTAGCGCATCGTGTCGAAGGCTTCTTCGGCGCCGGCGAACGCGCCATCGGGCGAGGTGCGACGCCCACGCGGCTGGCCGAAGTAGATGTCGCCGGTCAGCTCGCGAATGATCAGGATGTCGAGCCCGGCCACCAGTTCGGGCTTCAGGCTCGACGCATGGGTCAGCTGCTCGTAGCAGATCGCGGGACGGAAATTGGCGAACAAGCCCAGGTGCTTGCGCAGGCCCAGGATCGCCTGCTCGGGGCGCAGGGCGCGCTCAAGCTTGTCGTACTTCCAGTCGCCGACGGCACCGAACAGCACCGCGTCGGCGGCCTGCGCGAGTTTGAGGGTCGACTCGGGCAGCGGGTGGCCGTGGGCCTCGAAGGCGGCGCCACCGACCAGCGCCTGCTCGGTCTCGAGCTTCAGGTCCAGCGCTTCGAGAACCCGAACCGCTTGGGCGACGATCTCGGTGCCGATGCCGTCACCCGGCAGGATTGCAATCTTCACGACTCTATTCCCTTGTTGCTGGTCGCCAACCGTTCGACCAGGATCTTTTCACACAGCTTGAAGACGATGTAGCTCGCCGCCGCAAGGTAGCCCGACACGACCATTTGCAAGAGCTGAACCAGGCCACCCTCACGCACCGCATCGGCACCGTACATCGACAAGAACGCAAAATTGGCGCCCAGCGTGTACAGCAAGTCCAGCGTGACCAGGCCGAACGCCACGAAGCTGACGCCCATCAACAGAAACGCCAGCCACCAGCGGCGCGCAAGGAACGCGTACAGGCGGCTGTACGGGGCAGCGGCAGCCATCAGATTCGGTGCGCGAGCCACGGCTTCTTCAACAGCCGCTCGGCCTCGAAGGCGCGGATCTTGTCGGCGTGGCGCAAGGTCAGGCCGATGTCGTCGAATCCGCCCAGCAGGCAGAACTTGCGGAACGGCTCCACGTCGAACGGTAGCTCGGTGCCGTCGGGTTTGCGCACCACCTGGCGTTCGAGGTCGATGGTCAGTTCGTAGCCGACGAAGGCGTAGACCTCGTCGAACAACTTCGCCACTTCATGCTCGGGCAGCGTGATCGGCAGCAGGCCGTTCTTGAAGCAATTGTTGAAGAAGATGTCGGCGTAACTCGGCGCGATCAGCGCCCGGAAACCGTACTGGTCGATCGCCCACGGCGCATGCTCGCGCGACGATCCGCAACCGAAGTTCTTGCGCGCCAGCAGCACCGACGCGCCCTTGTAGCGCGGCTGGTTCAGCACGAAGTCGGGGTTGGGCCGGCGCGAGGCTGGGTCTTGACCCGGAAAGCCCGGGTCCAGGTAGCGCCACTGGTCGAACAGGTTCTGGCCGAAGCCCGATTTCTTGATCGACTTGAGGAACTGCTTCGGGATGATCGCGTCGGTGTCGACGTTCTCGCGGTCCATCGGCGCCACGCGCCCCTTGTGAATCTTGAATGCCTGCATGCTGATCTCTCCTGCTCAGGCGAGGCGCCGAACATCGACAAAGTGGCCTTCGATCGCCGCTGCTGCCGCCATCGCCGGGCTCACCAGATGGGTTCGCCCGCCCGCGCCCTGGCGGCCTTCGAAATTGCGGTTCGAGGTGGACGCGCAGCGCTCGCCGGGCTCGAGCCGGTCGGCGTTCATCGCCAGGCACATCGAACAGCCCGGCTCGCGCCACTCGAAGCCGGCCGCCTTGAACACCGCATCAAGCCCCTCGCGCTCGGCCTGTTGCTTGACCAACCCCGAACCGGGCACGACCATCGCCAGCTTCACGTTCGGGGCCAGCTTGCGCCCCATCCGCTTCACCACGGCGGCCGCCTCCCGCAGGTCTTCGATGCGCGAGTTGGTGCACGAGCCGATGAAGACCTTGTCGATCAGGATGTCGGCGATCGGCTTGTTCGGCGCCAGTGCCATGTATTCGAGCGCGCGCTCGATCGCGCCGCGCTTGTTCGCGTCTTTCTCGCGGTCGGGGTCGGGTACACGGTCGTCGATCGACAGAACCATCTCGGGCGAGGTGCCCCAAG
>JANMYQ010000238.1:0-7724 GCA_031382215.1 Methylibium sp. | reverse complement strand
GGGCGCGGTGATGTCCTCGCTCAGTGTGGCCAGCTTGACCGCGCCGTCTGACTCATAGGCCAGAACGCTGTAGTGCAGGCCCTCGACGATGACCGACGTGGTCAGCGCCAGCGAGTTGCTGCCGCCCGCATCATTGACCTGCAGCGTGGTGCTGCCGGGGGCCAGGGCCACATAGGCGCTGGTGTCGTCGAGTGCCGTGGCGGAGATGACCTTGGTGGTGCTGGCCAGCAGGTCCAACGACCGGTGGGTTTGAGTGGCGTTGATCAGGCGCACTGCGCCGCTGTTGACGGCGTCGTCGCCGCCACCGCCGCAGGCTTGCAAGAGGCTGGTGGCGATTGCCATGGCAATGAGCGTTGTGCGCCGCGTGATCTTCATCTGGAATCCTTCGATCGTTGTTGAGTGGCCTGGCGTGCGAACACGCCGCCGCCGGCACGACGTGCCAGCGAGCGCGATTGGATCGATCGGGTGTGTCCAGAGGTTTGCCGCGGAGAAACCGGCAAGTAAAGAATCGTCAAGCAAGGACCTGAGGGGCCTGACTGGTGCCGGCGGGCTCAGGTTCCGGGTCAGTGCACCCGGATCAGGCGGCCACGCTCAACGTGGTGCCCACGCCTTCCGCAGCCGGATCGGCCGCTGCTTGCGCATACTGGCGCAGGACCATGTTGGCGAATTCGGTCACGTCGAACGAGCCGTTTCGGGCCGAGTCCTGCGATGCGTCGGACGAACCATCTGCATTCGCGCCGGATGTTGTCTGGCTGACCTGCTCGGTCGCCGCGCTCACCATCTGCAGGAAGGTGTCGCGCTCGCTGTCGCTGATCGAACTGTCCCCGTTGCCGTCGATGGCCTTCAAGAGATCGTTCATCGCTTCGGCCAGTTCGCCGGCAGCGCGCTCCTGCTCGGATACCGTGCCGTCTTCGTTGGTGTCCAGCGGGTCGAGTTCGCCCGTGGACGATGCCTCCGAAGCCGACGGCGGTGGGCCCGGCGGCGGGCCTTTGGGCCCCTCTGCCCCGCCGCGCGACTGCGCAAACTCCAGCGTGTTGGCCGGCGGCGGCATCAGGCTCTTCATGCCGGCGTCAAGTTCGTCGGCGCTCAGGTTGCCATCGCCGTCGCCGTCGGCTCTGGCAAACACGTCCTCGGCGCGGGTGGTGCCACCGCTCTTGTTCACCGTTGCGTCGAGCATGCCTTGCAGCTCGGTCTTGTCGACCTTGCCGCTGCCGTCGGCATCGACCTTGGCGAACAGTTCTTCCTTCATCTTGCTCGGGTCCATGCCGCCCGGTGGCCGCGCAGCCGCAGAGCGCGTGCTGCTCATCGTGGACCAGGCGCTGGCGCCGATCCCGCTGATCGTACTCATCGTGATTCCTTTCAATGGTGGGGTGAGATGCCGCTGCCGCAATGACGCGGTAGCGACCCGACCATTGTTGATACGAGGCTTTGCTGGATTGTTTCGAGCCAGCTGCAAAGGGCCGTTCGAGCCTTCGATCAGCGGCAGCAGAGTTGCGCTGTTCCGGCGACCGGCCGGCCTACTCCTGCTGCAGGTAACGCTTGGCGCGCAGGTTTTTCTTGATCTCCTGCAGCATCGGCCGCAGCTCGCCCGGCAGGCGCAGCGCCACCGCGGTGGTCAGGATGTCGATCACCACCAGGTGCAGCAGCCGCGACACCATCGGGCTGTAGCGGTCGTAGTCTTCCGGGTGGTCTACTGCGAGCAGGATCTGGTTCGCGCTGCCCTGGCCCAGCTGTGCCAAGGGCGAGCCGCTGGCGGTGACCACGATCAAGGTCGCGCCCTTTTTGCGCGCGATCTCGGCCGCGTCGAGCAGGTCGCGGCTGCGGCCGGAGTTGCTGAAGATCACCAGGCAGTCGCCGGGCTTGAGCATGGTGGCGCTCATCACCTGCACGTGCGCGTCGCTGCAGGCCACGGCGGTGACGCCGAGGCGGAAGAACTTGTGCTCGGCGTCGAGCGCCACGATGCCGGAGTTGCCGACGCCGTAGAACTCGATGCGCCGGCCACTGGCGCCGGCTTCGGTCAGCGCCACGATCGCACGTTCGAAGGCGTGGTTGGCGGCGTCGTTGCGGTAGCGCAGCAGCGCGCTCACCGCGTTGTCGATGACCTTCACGACGATGTCACCGGCCTTGTCGTCTTCATCCACCGCACGGTGAACGAAGGGCACGCCCTCGTTCACGCTGCCGGCGAGCTTGCGCTTGAAGTCGGTCAGCCCGTCGTAACCCACGCTGCGGCAAAAGCGCACCACGGTGGGCTTGCTGACGTGCGAACGTTCGGCCAGTTCGGTGACCGGCAGGCTGGCAAAGCTGCGCGGGTCCAGCAGCACCAGCTTGGCAACGCGCTGCTCGGCCGGCGGCAGGGCAGGGATGGAGGCGCGGATGCGGTCAAGCACGGCGTTCTTCTGGCTAATGTTCTTCGGACCACGCGAACCCGTCGCGGGCCACCAGCGCGCTCGCCGCCGCCGGCCCCCACGTGCCCGCCGCATACGGCCGCGGGCCGGTGTTGTCGTGCCGCCAGGCTTCCAGCACCGGCTCGACCCAGCGCCAGGCCTGCTCCTGCTCGTCGCTGCGCACGAACAGGTTCAGCCGGCCCGCAATCGCGTCGAGCAACAAGCGTTCGTACGCGCCCACGCGCTGGCTCGAGAAGGCCTTGTCAAAGTCGAGGTCGAGCGACACCGGCGCCAGCACTTCGCTGATGCCGCTTCCCTTGGCGGCCAGCAGGTGCAGCTCCAGCCCGTCTTCGGGCTGCAGCTTGATGACCAGCTTGTTGGCGCGGCTCGCGCCCGGGAAGATCGGGTGCGGCACCTCGCGAAAGTTGATGACGATCTGCGCCTCGGGCTTGGCCATGCGCTTGCCGGTGCGCAGGTAGAAGGGCACGCCGGCCCAGCGCCAGTTCTGCACTTCGGTGCGCAGTGCCACGAAGGTTTCGCAGGTGCTGCCCTCGGGCACCTTCACCTCTTCCAGGTAACCCGGCACCGGCTTGCCGTCCACCGTGCCGGCCCTGTACTGGCCGCGGATCACGTCGCGCGCCACGCCTTCGGGTGTGAACGGTTTCAGCGAGCGCAGCACCTTCAATTTTTCATCGCGGATGCAGTTGGCGTCGTTCGTCGGCGGCGGCTCCATCGCGATCATCGTCAGCAACTGCAGCGCATGGTTCTGGATCATGTCGCGAAGCGCGCCGGTGGTGTCGTAGTAGTCGCCGCGCGTGCCCACACCCAGGCTTTCGGCCAGCGTGATCTGGATGTTGGCAATGCTCTCGCGCCGCCACAGCGGCTCGAACAACGCATTGCCGAAGCGCAGTGCCGCGAGGTTCTGCACCGCCGGCTTGCCCAGGTAGTGGTCGATGCGCAACGCCTGGTTCTCGACGAAGGCGGCACGCACCACGCGGTTGATTTCCTGCGCGCTCGTCAGGTCGTGGCCGAGCGGCTTTTCGAGCACCACGCGCACGTTCGGGCCGTTCAGGCCCACCGCGCCAAGCTGCGCGCAGATCTGCGGGAACAGGTGCGGGCTGGTGGCCAGGAACAGCACCACCGTGTCGGCGCCGCGTGCGGCCAGCGTGTCTTTCAGGCCAGCGTAGTCTTCCGGCTTCGACAGGTCCATGCGCCGGTAGTGCAGCAACTCTGCAAAGCGCGCGAACTCTTCGTCGCTCGGCTGTTTGGAGCTTTCGACCTCGACGAAACGCTCCTTGATGAAGGCGCGGTACTGGTCGTCGCTGCGCTCGTCGCGCGCCACGGCGATGAGCCGCCCGCCTTCAGGCAGTTTGCCGTGGCGGAAGGCCTGAAAAAGCGCCGGCATCAGCTTGCGCCAGGTGAGGTCGCCGGTGCCGCCGAACAGAACGAGGTCGAAGGACATGGTGGGCTGCCGCCGAAGCGGCGATGTAACTTTGTTTCACTCGAATGATGCACGAGTTTCTTCGGCGGGTCAAACCCGCCGGTGCATTGCCGCCACGGCACGGTCTCGGGTTAGTCCCGAGCCGCTGTACCGGCGTTACGGCCGGGCGCGGGCTACGATGGCAGCACAACATCCACCCGGAGACACACCATGAAGGCTCCTACCGCCGCCCTGCTTGTCGGCATGCTGACCACGCTGGCCGCACCGGCCGCGCTGGCGCAGCAAGGCCAGGTGAACATCATCTGTTCGGTGCAGGCCGACTGGTGCAACCTGATCCAGACGGTGTTCGCCAAGTCCACCGGCATCAAGGTCAACATGACGCTCAAGGGCTCGGGCGAGGCGCTGGCGCAACTGATCGCCGAGAAGGCGAACCCGAAGACCGATGTGTGGTTCGGCGGCACCGGTGACCCGCACCTGCAGGCGGCCGAGCAGGACCTGTCGCTCGAATACAAGTCGGCCAGCCTGCCGCAGTTGCACACCTGGGCGCAGCAGCAGGCGCAGCAGTCGGACTACAAGACGGTGGGCATCTATTCGGGCCCGCTGGGCTTTGGCTACAACACCGAGCTGGTCGCGAAGAAGAAGCTGGCCGTGCCCAAGAGTTGGGCCGATTTGCTCAAGCCCGAGTACAAGGGCGAGATCCAGGTGGCCAACCCCGCCAGCAGCGGCACGGCGTACACCATGGTCGCCACCTTGGTGCAGTTGATGGGCGAGGACAAGGCCTTCGACTACATGAAGGCGCTGCACAAGAACATCGGCCAGTACACGCGCTCGGGCACCGGGCCGATCAAGGCGGTGGCGCGCGGCGAGACGGCGGTGTCGATCAGCTTCGTGCACGACGGGCCAGGCGAGAAGCTGCAGGGCTTCCCGGTCGAGACCGTCACACCGGCCGAGGGCACCGGCGCCGAGATCGGCTCGATGAGCATCATCAAGGGCGCGCGCAATCTGGAGCCTGCGAAGAAGTTCTATGAATGGGCGCTCACCTCGCAGGCCCAGCAGTTCGGCGCGGCGGCCAAGCAGTTCCAGGTGCCGTCGAACAAGGCCACGCCGATCGACCCGAACGTGCCCGACTTCAAGAAGATCAAGTTCATCAACTACGACTACGCGAAGTACGGCGCCAGCGCCGAGCGGCGGCGGCTGATCTCGAAGTGGGAGAAGGATGTGAACTCGCTGCCGCGGTGAGCTCTTCGAGCAATGCGGCTCCCTCTCCACCGTACCCGGGGGAGAGGGTTGGGGGCGAGGCGGGGCTTTCGAGCCGCATGCGGCGAGCCCGCGGAGCGGTTTCGGCTTGCAAGCCGGAACGCGCACTGCAGGTGAGGGGGCAGCGCGCTATCGCTCTGTGGTTGCTGCTCGGCACGTTCGCCTTCGTCTTCCTGCCCTGGTACTTCCTGGCCGACACGTCGGTGCTGGCGTCGCTGCCCGGTGTCTTCGGCGCCGCCGACACTGCCAGCGGCGCGGTGCAGGCGGCGCGCCATGGCAAGCCGTGGTTGTGGGTCGCGGCACTGGCACTCGTGGCTGCGGGGGTGGCGTGGCGCCTGCCGGCAGGCCGCGCGCAAGGCTGGATCCTGCTGCTCGGCTCGGCGCTCGGCGTGGTGTGCCTGGTGGCCAGCGGCTTTGCCATCGGTGCCAAGGGCTGGGCGTTCGACAGCCTGGGTGCCGCCTTCGGCCCGCTCGCTGGCGGCCAGTTCGGCATCGGTCTCGGTGGCGCGCTCGTGCTGGTGGCGTTGCTGATGTTGCTGGGCGCCGGCATCGCGCGGCTGGGGTACTTTCGCGGCGACATGTTCGTGGCCGCGGCGGTCGTGTTCAGTGGCGCGTTGTTGGCGCTGTTCGTTGCGCTGCCGGTGCTCAAGGCCTTGTCGGGCGCGTTCTTCACCGAGGCGGGCGCGCCGTCGGTGCCGGCACTGTTCGAGCGCATCGGCAATGAACGGGTCTGGGGCTTGATCTTCCTGATCGGCGGCGTGCGCTGCGGCGTGGCCTGGAACACGCTGTTCCTGGCGCTGCTCACGGCGGCCGGCACCACCGCGCTGGGCACCGCCATCGCGCTGATCGCCGAACGCGGCAACCCTCGGCTCAGGAAGCCGCTCAACGTGCTGGCCTTGCTGCCCATCATCACGCCGCCGTTCGTCGTCGGGCTCGGGCTGATCCTGCTGTTCGGCCGCGCCGGGCTGTTCAACCAGTTCCTCGAGTGGGCTTTCGGCATCCCGCCCACGCGCTGGTTCTACGGGCTGTTCGGTGTGTGGCTGGCGCAGTTGTTCGCGTTCACGCCGATCGCCTTCATGATCATGCGCGGCGTGGTGGCCGGCATCGGCCCGTCGCTCGAAGAGGCGGCGCAGACCTTGCGTGCCGACCGCCGCACCACCTTCTTCACGATCACCTTGCCGCTGCTCAAGCCAGGGTTGGCGAACGCCTTCCTGGTCGGTTTCATCGAGAGCATCGCCGACTTCGGCAACCCGATCGTCGTGGGCGGCCAGTTCGCGGTGCTGTCGACCGACATCTTCTTCGCCATCGTCGGCGCGCAGTACGACCAGGGCCGTGCTGCGTCACTGGCGCTGATCCTCACCGCGTTCGCGCTCGCGGTGTTCTTCATCCAGCGCCGCGTGCTGGGCAAGACGAGTTTCACCACCGTGTCCGGCAAGGGCGACGCCGGCCTGCCGATGCCGCTGCCCGATGGTCTGCGTCGCGGCATGCTCGCCGTAGCACTGCCCTGGCTGGCGTTCACGGTGCTCGTGTACCTGTTCGCCTTCGTCGGCGGCTTTGTGCAGACCTGGGGGCGCGACTACACGCCCACCCTGGCACACCTGAAGACCGCGTTCGACCTGCAGTGGGGCGAGTTCGGCCTGGTGTGGGCCGGCACCGCGTGGAACTCGTTGTTCACAACCGTGAAGCTGTCAGCGGTGGCCGCGCCGGTCTGTGCTTTCCTCGGCCTGCTGATCGCCTGGCTGCTGGCGCGCACGCAGTTCAAGGGCCAGGGCGTGTTCGAGTTCGGCGCGCTGCTGGCCTTCGCCATCCCCGGCACGGTGCTGGGCGTGAGCTACATCCTGGCCTTCAACGTGCCGCCGATCGAGATCACTGGCACCGGCCTGATCATCGTGCTGTGCTTCGTGTTCCGCAACCTGCCGGTGGGCGTGCGCGCCGGCACCGCCGCATTCAAGCAGATCGACAAGTCGCTCGACGAAGCCTCGACCATGCTGCGCGCCAGCACCGCCACCACCTTGCGCCGCGTGGTGCTGCCACTGCTCAAGCCCGCGCTGGTGGCCGCACTGGTCTACAGCTTCGTGCGCAGCATGACCACCGTGTCGGCGGTGATCTTCCTGGTGACGGCCGAAAACGAACTCGCCACCACCTACATCATCGGCCGGGTCGGCAATGGCGACTACGGCGTGGCATTGGCGTATTGCACGGTGCTGATGTTGTTGATGTCGTTGGTGACGGCGGCGATCCAGTTTGTGGTCGGCGAGCGCAAGCTGGGGCGGCGGGTGGTGGGGCATTGAAAGTGTTTGCCCCTCCATTTGCGTCCGCGCGGCGCGCCAGGCGGTACCCGGCAGGGGCTCATGCTGGGGCGGTCGGCGGGTACGCCGACTCCGCTGCGGTGCTCACGCTGGGGTCGCGCCGCAGAACTCACTTCGCTCACTGCGTTCGCTTCGTTCTAACAGCCGCGGCGAGTCAGTTGTTGAAGCGCGCAAGCGCGCCGACCCCAGCGCGGAGCGCATCAAAGCCCCAGAAATCGCCCCTGCCGGGCACCGCCTGCCGCGCTGCAACCGTTTGGGGCTTGCGACGAAGAGCGGGGGTGCGCTTACCACCCACAGGTGCGTGCCCTTCCTCCAAAGTACAACTCACGCTTC
>JANMYQ010000230.1:0-11020 GCA_031382215.1 Methylibium sp. | reverse complement strand
ACTGGGCACGTTCCGATGTATTACTCACCCGTTCGCCACTCGCCACCAGGATTGCTCCCGTGCTGCCGTTCGACTTGCATGTGTAAGGCATGCCGCCAGCGTTCAATCTGAGCCAGGATCAAACTCTTCAGTTCGATCTTGTTTAAACATATAACTACTCAAAGAATTGACGTGAACATCTCTCTGGCTTCAAAGCAGCCTGCCTTAAGCAAACCACCCCTCCACCAGCTTCCATCCACGTTTCAATGAGCGTTCAAGGCCTCAAGCCCAAGCCTAAACCTCAACCCAAGAACCTTCGGTCTTTCAACCTTCGGCTCTCGCCCTCGAACGCCCACACTTATCGGCTGCAGATTTTTAAAGAACTCGCAGAAGAATTGACCCTCCTGCGGGACGCCAAGAAGCTCAGTTCTCAGCGAAGACCGCGATTCTGCCACGTTTTTTGAAGGCCCGTCAAGCCTTGCTCAATCGGGGTAGTGTCTCAGTCTGATGTGTAACGGTCAGATCGGCCGGAAAGCTAGCGGCGGCGCGGGTCGCGGGGAGATGCGATGAAGCAGAAGATGAAGCAGAAGTTGGTTCTGATCGAGTGGGTGGACAGCGCGCAGCCGCTGCCCGGCTGGCGCTTTCTCAATGATCTGCCCAGCCTTGCCGTGGTTCACTGCAAGTCAGTGGGGTGGCTCGTTGGCGCCAGCAAGGCCGTCAGGATGCTGGCGCCGAACCTGGGCGACGTTGTCGCGCAGGGCGACGCTCAGGCGTCGGGATTCATCCGAATCCCGGTCGCGTCGATCATCCGGCAGGTTGCCCTGCGGGAGGTCGAGTGATCTACCGGCGGCCCGTCTTCTTTGCCGCCGCCTTTGCTGGCGGGGTCGGGCTGTTGCCCTTCTTCTCGTCCTGGCCCAAGACGGATGCGGCCAGCGTGCGCGACTGCTTGGGCGTCGGCTTGGTCCTGCCCGCCAGGACATCGGACGCCAGCGTTGAGGTGCCGGAAGTTGACTGCTTCTTTGCCACGGCTTCTCTCCTGCGGTTGAAGCCGGGAAGTCTCATCCGCAAAGGGCCGGTTGTGGAGGTCCAAGCCGGCGCGACCTCCTACAGATTGATGAGGTCTGCGCTCGTATTCTGGTCTGTATCGCGCAACTGGATCGCGTCTTGCTTGTCAACCTGCCGAGGGCCGATACCAATGGCGAGACTGGTTGCCGGCTTTCAGAATCGAGGTCCATGTCCCAGCCAGATGTCAGCACCCCGGCACGCAAGGCCGCCGTTGGCATCGAGAACATGATTCGGCACAACCCCGTGGAGACTGGTGTGTTCATCGGCGCTGACGGAGCGACCTTGCTCAAGCGCAAAGGATTGGTAGACCGTGTCGCCTTCACGCGAGAGGAGCTGCAGCGCTTCAGAGGCACGACGTACACGCACAATCACCCGAATGGCTACGGCCCAAGCCTCGATGACATCCATCTTGGAGCGGCTTACGGGATGCACGAGATTCGCGTGGTGACGAAGAACTTCCGCCACGGCGTATTGATGCTGAGTGTGCTGCAAATCGTTCCCCTGATGCGATCCTTTGGGACCACTCAGGCAGCAACGATCGTTTCTGTGCAAGACGAGGTAAAGCGCGGACTCGTGCACCCATTTGACTTTGGCGCTGAGGCGTTGCACCGCACGTGGCAGCGTATGTCTGCGAACCTCGGGTTCGACTACTGGAGGCAGCAATCATGACCGAGACCTTCCTTGTCGAGGCGTCCGATGGATCATTGCTTCTCAAACCGGCCGCTGATGTCCAGCCTGGAGACAGGCTCGTTTTTGATGGCCCGGACGCGTTCAGGGCGCTCCAAGATGCGCAGGCTGCATTGGATGCCGAGATAGCCGCTGCCGGCGGCATTGAGGCATGGCGAGCGGCCGGTTAGTCAGCCAGCTTCGCAATCTCTTCCAACGACCAAACGTGATCGCTGACCCCTGCGGCCATCGCAGGCGTCACGCGCAGCGTCTTGTGAATGCGCGCGAAGTTGTAGTGCATGAAGTGCAGCGAGACAGCGTGCTCAAGGTTCTGCACCTTCTTTGAGAAGCCGTTGGTCAGCCGGGTGAACCGGCGCATGCCCATGCGCATCGTCAAGTTCTGGCGCTCCACGTAGCTGGTGGAAATCTTCGCTTCGTCGGGCGCGCCGCTGATGACGCGCTTCTCTGCGCCAGTGAACTCTGGCGGGCTGTAGCGGCGCTGTTCGTGCACGTGCTGAACGCCACCGTACTGCTTGATCACCATCGCGTAATCGACGCCACCGCCGAAAGCCAGCGAGATAGCCGGCACGTACTGACCGTGCCCGTCCGTGGTCAGTTGAATGCGCTCGGCCAGGCGGCGCTCCAGATCGCAAATGAAGGTCTCGGCATCCTCAAGGGTGCGCTGGCCGACCAGGTAGGAAATCATCAGCTTCGTGTCGGCGCACAGGGCCGTCCACGTGTACACGTCGCCGAAGCCGAAAACGCCCTGCTGGGACGGCGCGACGTTCTTTTGCTTGGAGTAGCAGAACGCCCAAATCTCATCACACTCCACGCGCTTGCAGGGCAGGTTCACCAAGGTCTGCGCTTGGTACAGGTCGGCGGCAAAGCCAATGTCTTCCAACAGCTTCGTCACGGTGTTGATCGACACCCCGGTGACGCGGGTCACGGCGCGCATCGACATACCCTCGACCAACAGGCCGATGATCTGTGCGCGCTTTTCGATGGGGAGTCGGTTCATGTTCAGGCCCTTGTCTGAACTGAAGTATGCTTGAGCGCTCCTTTAAATGCAAGCACAATCGTTGATGATGCTTGCATTGTCGCGATGTCGTTGGCAGAATGCAAGCACCGCAACTTGGGATGCTTGCAATGGAAGATGACAAGGATGACGTCAAAGGTCGCGCAAAGGGTGGCATCGCGCGGCGAGACAAGCTCACGCCAGAACAGCGCAGCGACATTGCGCGCAAGGCCGCCATCGCGCGGCACAGGCCAAACAAGGATTCGCTGCCGAAGGCGATCCGAGAGGGCGTCATCAAGATGGGCGAGCTTGAGATTCGCTGCGCAGTATTGGAGGACGGCCGGCGTTTGCTGACGCAGAGTGACGTCATGCTGTCCTTGGGGCGTGCGCGCCAAGTGAAGGGGCGCGGCTACTTCGATGCTGACGTCAACCTGCCCGCCTTCCTACAGGCAAAGAACCTAAAAGCCTTTATTTCCAAGGACTTAGAGCTGACGTCAAGTCAAATCGAATTCGTGACACTCACGGGCGCCGTCGCGTTTGGCTTTCAGGCCGAAACACTCCCGAAGTTCTGCGACGTCTTCCTGGATGCGGAGCGTGCCGGCCAATTGAAAGTAAACCAAAAGCACATTGCCGAAGCCGCCAGGGCGCTTTACCGAGGATTCGCCACTCTCGGGATTGTTGCCCTTGTCGATGAGGCCACCGGCTTCCAAGACGTCAGGCCGAAGGATGCGCTTCAGCAGTACCTAGAACTGCTGATCCGCAAGGAGTTGGCCGTTTGGGCGAAGAAGTTCCCCGATGAGTTCTACGAGAACATCTACAAACTACGCGGCTGGGTTTGGCCTGGCATGAACAAGAACCGCTACAGCGTCGTGGCTCACTACACGCGGGACCTTGTCTACGAGCGCATGGCGCCGGGCTTGCTGGATGAGCTTGTCAGCAAAAGCCCAAAGGACGACAAGGGCCACCGCGACAACAAGCTGCATCAATGGTTGAGCAGCGACGTCGGCGACCCGATGCTGGCGAGTCACATGCAATCGATCCTGACCTTACAACGATTGGCGCTCGCCAACGGCTGGGGCTGGCAGAAGTTCATGCACATGGTCGATCAGGTGATGAAGAAGAAGGGTGACACCCTTGATTTGCCGTTCAACGATCCTTCGCCCAGCGCTTAGATGCCGCCTTTCTGGCGATTTCTGAGCGTTCCTCAGGGGTGAGCTTGGCCGCACGCGCTGCGCCGCCCTTCATGCCCCCCAGCTTGCCCAGCGCAACCGCCGCCGCGTTCTTCACGGGCGGCGGTTCTGCTTTGGGCTGATCCCCGGTTGCCTCGTCAAGAATGCGCTTGGCGAGTTGGTTCATGTCCAGGCGCGCGGGGCGCTTGACCGGGGCGGGCTTGCTTGAGCGGGTAGGCATGCGGGGAAGGCTAGCACGCCCGGTGAAACGCTTCAATCGGCGTTGCAATCAAACTGAGACACTACCTCAATCGGTGTCGCTTCCACGGGGCTGTTGGGCCGTCAGGCTCTGGCGGATGACGCGGCTGTGAGCCTCTGGGTCGTCTGACTCCAGTACCGATTCGAGCTGAGCCGCCCAACGCCCGGCGTCAGCGCGCAGGATTCGCTGTTTGATCGTTGCCACCTGCGACGGGTGCATCGAGAAACTGCGCAGGCCCATGGCCAGCAGCAATTCGGTGAACTCCGGGTCGCCGGCCATTTCGCCGCACACGCTAACGTGCCTTCCAGCGGCGTGCGCCATCGCAATCGTCTGGGCGATCAACTTCAGCACGGCCGGGTGCCACGGATCGTAGAGGTGCGCCACGGTCTCGTCGGCCCGGTCGATCGCCAGCGTGTACTGGATCAGGTCGTTGGTGCCGATCGACACAAAATCAAAATGTTTGAGGATGGCCGGAAGGACGAGCACCGCGGCCGGCACTTCGATCATTGCGCCGACCTGAATGTCCACGAAGGCCTTGCCCGCCTCGGTCAACTGCTGTTTGGCGCGCGCCAAGGCCTCGAGCGTGTGGCGGACTTCGCTCAGGTGCGCCACCATCGGGATCAGCAGCCGCACCTTGCCGAACGCGCTGGCACGCAGGATCGCGCGCAACTGCTGGCGGAACATGCCAGGCTCCGACAGGCTCCAGCGAATCGCCCGCAGCCCCAACGCCGGGTTCAGCGCATGCTCGTGGCGCAAATCGCTGGCAGAGTGACGATCCATCGGCTTGTCCGCCCCCACGTCCACGGTGCGGATGGTGACCGGCAGCCCCCGCATCGCTTCGACAGCGGCGCGGTAGGCCTCGAATTGTTCGTCCTCGCCGGGCAGCTCGCCACCGCGATTCATGAACAGGAATTCGCTGCGGAACAGGCCGACGCCGACAGCGCCGGCCTCCAGTGCGGCGGCCGCGTCGGCCGGCAGCTCGATGTTGGCCAGCAGTTCGACGCGCTCGCCATCCAGGGTCACGGCGGGTGTGTGCCGCAGCCGCGCAAGGCGTTCGCGCTCGAGGCCGCTCTGGCGTTGCCGGAAGCGGTACTCCTCCAGCACGATCGGCGACGGATTGACGATCACGATGCCGGCATCGCCGTCGATGATCAGCCAGTCGTCCTGGCGAATGATGCAGCTCGCCTCACGCGCGCCGACCACCGCCGGAATGTCCATGCTGCGGGCCACGATGGCGGTGTGCGAGGTCTTGCCGCCGACGTCGGTGATGAAGCCCTTGAACACGCTGCGTTTGAACTGGAGCATGTCGGCCGGGGCGATGTCGTTGGCCACCAACACCAGCGCGTCTTCGGTCGAAGCGCTTTGTGGGCTCGCCGCCGGCGCTGGTGTCGGCGGTGAGCCGGGTTCCCGCGCCATCGCGCGCAGCAGGCGCTCCACCACCTGTTCCAGATCGGCCTTGCGCTCGCGCAGGTACTCGTCCTCCATCTCGTCGAACTGGCGCGCCAGCACTTCGAGCTGGGCCGACAAGGCCCACTCGGCGTTGTAGTGGCGCTCCCGTATCCACTGCTTGGCTGCGCCGATGACGTTGTCGTCGTGCAGCAGCATCAGGTGCACGTCGAGCAGCGCCGACAGCTCACCCGGCGCGTCGGCCGGCAGGTCGCGCTGCAGCAAGCTCAGCTCGGTGGCAACGGCGTCGCGCGACGCGCGCAGCCGCACGATCTCCGAATCGACCTGCGCTTCGTCGATGAAGTAGTGCGCTACATCGACGCGGCTCGATGCGACGAGCACCGCGCGTCCGATCGCGACACCGCGTGACACCGGCAAGCCGAACACCTGGATGCTCATGCGGCGCATGCTAGCAGCGCCCATCCGGAGCGGCATCGGGACTTGCCTGCTGGCGCTTCGTATCAAAGGTCGCCGTGTCACGTCGGCGTCATTCGGCCTTCACAGGCGTGTCACCGTGGCCGTCGAACATTTGGGTGTCACTCCTCGGAGACCGCCATGCGGGAACTGCCCCAACCGACCTTTCCTTTCTCGAACTTGGGTACACCGGTCGCGCCCTGGGCCACGCCGCGCCCCGCGCAGCCATCTGACCCGGCCGCCGCGCATGCCGACCGAACTCGGTTCGAGGTGATCTGGGCCCGCAACGAAGACGATGTGCGCCAAGCCCAGCAGCTGCGCTACCTGGTCTTCGCGCAAGAGATGGGCGCGCGCCTGAGCGTGCCCAAAGGAACCCCGGCTGGGCTCGATGTCGATCTGTTCGACCCCTTCTGCGAGCATCTGCTGGTTCGCGCAGTGGGCGGCGACGGTGAGCCGGGGCCGGTCATCGGCACCTACCGCGTGCTCACGCCAGCGGCCGCAAAACGTGTGGGCGGCTGGTACAGCGAGACTGAGTTCGACCTCACTCGTCTCTGGCCGCTGAGCAAGAACATGGTGGAGCTCGGCCGTTCGTGCGTACACCCCGGCTGGCGCTCGGGCGGCGCCATCATGGCGCTGTGGGGCGCGTTGGCCGAATTCATGTTGCGCAACCGGCTTGACACGATCATCGGCTGCGCCAGCGTCAGCATGCGCGACGGCGGCCACGTGGCGGCCAGCCTGTGGGAGCAATTGCGCAAGACGCACCCGGCACCGGTGGAGTGGCAGGTGAGCCCACGCATGCCCTTGCCGGTGGAAGAATTGCGCCGTGACCTGATCGTCGAAGCGCCCGCACTCGTCAAAGGTTACCTGCGCTGTGGAGCCAAGCTGCTGGGCGCGCCGGCCTGGGACCCCGACTTCAACACCGCCGATCTGCCGCTGCTGCTCCGCATCGGCGACCTGCCAGGCCGCTACCGCCGCCACTTCATGGGCGAATAACCTGCCAGGGCGGGAGGCGCTTACTGCCCTTCGCCGAACTTGTCGTTGACGAGCGCCATCAGCGCATCCATCGCGGCTTGTTCATCGGGGCCGTCGATCTCGATCTCGACCTCGGTGCCGATGCCTGCGGCCAGCATCATCACGCCCATGATGCTCTTGGCATTGACCCGGCGATCCTTGCGGGTCAGGAACACATCGCTTTGAAAGCTGCTCGCCAGCTTGGTGAATTTGGCCGACGCGCGTGCGTGCAGGCCAAGCTTATTGCTGATGGTGATGTTGGTCTTGATCATTGCCGCCGGGGTTGAAGGTCTGGTTCTGCGGTCGCGACGTGGCGACCAGCATCACGCCCTGGGTGGCGCCGGCCATCGCGCGCACCACCAGCGCGTCCAGCGTCTCCTTGCAGTAGCACAAGGAGCGCCACAACATGGGCACGTTGACGCCGGCAATCACCTTGATGTGGGTACCGTCCGCCAGGCGCTGGGCGACATTGCAGGGCGTGGCCCCGAAAGCATCGGTGAAGATCAGCGCGTCGGGGTTGCGCACACGTTCAAGCAGCGCGCGGGCCTGTGCCTCGATCTCTTCGGCCGGTGTGTCGGGCAGCACGTCCAGCGCCTCCAGAGGGCAGTCGCAGTTCGGGAAGGCATGTGCGGCCACCGACTTGAGCGCTGTTGCCAACGGGGCGTGGGCAATGATGAAGAGTCCGGGCATGGCAGGAATTTATCGGCAGTTCAGCGTCAAAACTTTGTTTCGGCCGGTGCGACGGCATCGTCGCGGCACAAAAACCACAGGTAAGAGAGCACAGAGCACAGTCCGAACAACGCAAAAGCGCCTCGAAAGGCTGACAGGTCCTGCCAGCCGGCAGCCCGGAAAAGGTCGATCGTGAGGCCGATTCCCCACTGCAACGCGAACACGCCGGCGAAGATGGCCAGGTTGTAAGCCGACAGCGCGCGCCCCGCCAACGCCGCCGGAAACGCCTGGCCGATGGCCGGCTGCGACAGCGAGACGAACGTGCTGGAAACGCAGAACAGGGCCCAGACCCAGGCGGTGGCCGACGCGCCCAGCACGATGGCCAGCAGCAACGACGCCAGGCTCACCGGAACACCCAAGGTCAGCAGGCGCTGCGCCGTCCAGCCGCGCGCGAACAGGCGCGGCAGCACCGTGCCCCAGGCCAGGAACGCCAGCAGCATGCCCACATTGACACCGAACAGGCCCTGGGCCGCCTCTGCTGGCGTCCAGCCACAGATCCGCACCAGCCAGGGGCCCGCCCAAAGCGACTGCACGGCGATCAACCCGCCGTAATTGAAGAAGCCCATCGGCACCAGCCGCACGAAGGTCGGGTGACGGAACACCTCGGCATAACCGGGCGCGGCCATGCTCGGGCGCGGCGCCGCAGGGCCGTCGCGCGGCACCAGCCACGCAATGGTCGCCAGCGCCAGCGCCACCAGCACGGCGATGCCCCAGAAGAGCCCGCGCCAGCCCAGCGACGGCAACAGCCACTGAACCGGCAAGGTCGACGCCACCATGCCGAGCGACCCAGTCATCAGCATCCATGAATTGGCGCGCATCTGTGCCACCGGACCCAGGCGGTGCCGAAACAAGGTCATCGGCGCCATCAGGCAGGCCGACACGCCCACGCCAATCAGCGCACGCGCCAAGGTCAGCCACAAAAAGCTGCGGGCCAGCGCAAACGCCGCGCAACCCAGCACCGCCACCGCCAGGAAAACGAGCAAGACCCGGCGCGGGCCGAAGCGGTCCAGCGCACTGCCCAGGGGCAGTTGCATCGCGGCAAATCCGAAGAAGTAAGCACCGGCCAGCAGGCCCAGTTCGCCCGAGCTCAGGGAAAGTTCGGCACTGAACTGCGGCGCCAAGGTGGCCGTGACCGCCCTCACCAGCGCTGACAGGAAGTAGGCGAAGGCAAAGCTCAGGAACACCGCCACGGCTTGCCGCAACGGTAGTGGCAGTGGTGTGTGCTCGTCTGCCACGGCGTCGGGGCGCAAGGCTGCACCACTCATGAAGGCAGCTTCAAGCCGGCGAAAAAAGTGGCCGCCGCTTCCGGCGCCAAGGTCGCGCCGATCAAGCTCGCCTGGTAGACGCGCAAGCCCTTGGCGAAGAACGCCGCCTGTTCCTCTACCGCGGCGCCGTCCGGCAACCGGCCTGCCATGACCACCAGCGCCGCTTGCGGGTTCGGGGTCATACCGCTGACCCGGACCGGCGCGCTGGCAACCTGGCGGCCAGTGATGTTGTCCAACGCGGTGGCCTGCAACTCTGCCAGCGCGGGCGCGACCAGCGCTGGCTCGGTCATGTCGATGAAGCTCACGGCGAACGTCACCCCGGCGGCGGTGCACACCAGCATCTCCATTCGAGCGCTGATCCCGGCCAGCACGACGGGGCGGGCATGGCGGTCCGGCCGACACGGAAACTGCGCCACCACGCCGGTACCCTCCAGGCGCGTTTCGCGCCAATCCAGGCTCGGCGAGCAGCCGGCGACGAGCAGGGCCACAACCCCCAGGCAAGACGATTTCATCGTTGGATTATCCGGGCCGTCCCTGGGTCGCCTCGGGTGCCGGCGCTGCCGCACAATGCCGCGCATGACTGAGCCGACTCACCCCGAAGCAAGCCTACCGCTGGCCGGTGTGCGCGTGCTCGACCTGTCGCGCGTGCTGGCCGGCCCGTGGTGCACGCAGACCCTGGCCGACCTGGGCGCCGACGTGATCAAGGTCGAACGCCCGCCGGGCGCGGGCCACCCGGGCGGCGACGACACGCGCGGCTGGGGGCCGCCGTTCCTGAAGGACCGTGACGGCCACGACACGGCAGAGGCCGCCTACTACCTGGGCGCGAACCGCAACAAGCGCTCGATCACGACAGATATCGCCGTCGCGGCCGGGCAGGCGCTGATCCGTACCCTGGCCTTGCGCAGCGATGTGTTCGTCGAAAACTACAAGGTCGGCGACATGGCGCGTTACGGCCTGGACGCCGCGAGCCTGCTCGCACTCAACCCGCGCCTGGTCTACTGCTCGATCACCGGCTTCGGCCAGACCGGCCCGTACCGCGAGCGCGCCGGTTACGACTACGCCGTGCAAGGGATCGGCGGCTTGATGAGCGTGACCGGCCCGTCGCGCGCCGAGATCGCCGACGACCAATCCGGCGGCGGCCCGCAGAAGGTCGGTGTGGCAGTGGCCGACCTCTTCACCGGCATGTACGCCACAGTGGCCATTCAGGCCGCATTGCGCCACCGCGACCTGACCGGCCGTGGCCAGGCCATCGACATGGCGCTGCTGGACACGCAGGTCGCGATGTTGGCCAACCTGGGGGCCAACTACCTCACCACCGGCGTGGCGCCGCAGCGCGCCGGCAATGCGCACCAGAACATCGTGCCCTACCAGGTCTTCGAAGTGGGCGATGGCCACCTGATCCTGGCAGTGGGCAACGACAGCCAGTTCGTCAAGTTCTGCGCCGTGGCCGGCTTGCGCGACATTCCCGCCGATCCGCGCTTCGCGAAGAATGCCGGCCGCGTGCGCCACCGCACGACGCTCGTGCCGCTGCTGGCCGCTGTGATGAAGATGCGCACCCGTAGCGAATGGCTGAGCTCACTCGAAGCGGCCAAGGTGCCGTGCGGGCCGATCAACGACCTGGCCGAGGTGTTTGCCGACCCGCAGGTGCGCGCGCGCGACATGACCGTCGAGATCGCCCACCCGCTGTCCGGATCGGTTCGTCTGGTGGCCAGCCCGATGCGCCTGTCGGCCACGCCGGTGCAATACCGCCGGGCGCCGCCGCTGCTGGGCCAGCACACCGCCGAGGTGTTGAAGGAGATGGGCTTGAGCGCAGCTGAAATCGAAGCCCTGCGCAAGGGCGGCGCGATCTGACGCGCACTGCCTAGGGCTACGCTGAACAAGTCCCGCACCCCGGCGCGCGAATTGCATGCTTGACCTTCGAGAACACGGAGGCCGACGATGAAGCAACAGACCCTTGCCGCAGCTGCCGACCAAGGCGCCGGATTCGAGCAGTACCGCCGAG
>JANMYQ010000198.1:0-15347 GCA_031382215.1 Methylibium sp. | reverse complement strand
CGGCGCGTTGGCCGTAGCGGCCGAGGCCTCGGCCGAGGTCGGGTTGCGGCCCGCGAACAGCACCGAGGCCTTGCCCAGCACGGTGGTGTCGCTGGCCATCTGCACGCCCGACCAGAACCCGCCCGCGGCACCCGCGCCCGCGCCCGGCGCGGTGGCAACCGCGGTCTGGCAGACCTGCGCCGCCATCTCGGGCACCAATGCGGCCAGCGCCTTGTACTGCGTGGAGTTGGAGTCGCCGAACGGCTTGCCGCCTGCGTGCGCCGGCAAACCGACCGACTTGGAGAGCACCAGTTCGCCGCGGTCCTTGGCAAAGTCGCGCAGGATGTTGTAGTTCTGCAGCTCGCTGCCCGCGGCCACGAACACCAGGTTGGTGCCGCCCGCCACGCGGCCCTGCGCATGGCAGGTGGTGCACGACGCGCTGATGTCCTTCCACACGGTGGCGCTGAACGAGGCCGGCGCGCTGGTGCAGGCCGAGGCGATCGATGCGCTGCCGGCGGACCCGTCCGCCCCCGCTTCATCGGTGCCCGCACCGCACGCGGCCAACAGGCCAACGAACAAACCGCTCAGAGCGAAACGTACGGTGCGCGCGGTGCGCGCAACGCGTGCCGCTCCCTTGCCCGAGCCCGCCGACCGGGGGCGTTGCGGCGTTTCGCCGCACGCCTCACCGAGCGTTAGACGACCTGGAATCATGACAACCTCCTGACGTGTTCGGTTCACGTTCTCGTGTGGCTTGCCGATGGCGGCCCCGGAACGTGAAGCGGATGTTGGAGTGATCAGGCGGTCGAGTCGCGCACTGTTTGTTGTCGATCAGAGTCTTACAAGCCGAAGCAGGTGGCGCAGGGGGACAACGCAAAAGCGTCATCCACGCACGGCGCTTCTGTAAGTGGCTGAATCGAATCGAGGGACTTCAGAAACAAGTCCGGGCTGAAGACTTCAGCTCAGTGCAGCCAACGCGCGGCGCACTTGAGCCAGCGGCTGCGCGCTGCGCGCGGCCCAGTCCTTCAGCTGGTCGTCACCAATTTTGCCGACGTTGAAGTACGCGGCCTGCGGGTGCGCCAGGTAGAAGCCGCTGACGCTGGCGGCCGGCGTCATCGCCAGGCTCTCGGTCAGCGCCATGCCGATGTCGGCGCATTGCAGCACCCGAAACATGTCGGTCTTGACCGTGTGGTCCGGGCAGGCCGGGTAACCCGGCGCGGGGCGGATACCGCGGTACTTCTCGGCAATCAGGTCGGCGGGGCTCAGGCCGGCGTCGTCGGTGTAAGCCCAGAACTCGGTTCGCACACGCTGGTGCATGCGCTCGGCAAAGGCCTCGGCGAGTCGGTCGGCCAGCGCCTTGAGCATGATCGCGCTGTAGTCGTCATGGTCGTCCATGAACTGCTTGTCCTTCTTCTCGGCACCGATGCCGGCGGTCACGGCAAAGAGGCCGATGTGGTCGGCCACGCCCGAGCCCTTGGGCGCGATGAAGTCGGCCAGGCAGCGGTTCGGCCGCTTCACACCATCGACCACCGGCCGTTCGCTTTGCATGCGCAGGCCGCGCCAGGTCATCAGCACCTCGCTGCGCGTGACGTCGGTGTAGATCTCGATGTCATCGTCGTTCACGCTGTTGGCCGGGTACAGCCCGATCACGCCGTTGGCGCTGAGCCAGCGGCCTTCGATCAGGCGTTTGAGCAAGCGCTGGCCGTCGCTCAGCACGCGGCGCGCCGACTCGCCGACGATCTGATCGGTCAGGATCGCCGGGAACGGGCCGGCCAGGTCCCAGGTCTGGAAGAACGGCGCCCAGTCGATGCAGGCGGCGATCTCGGCCAGGTCCTGGTTCTTGAAGACCCGCCGGCCGGTGAACTTGGGCATCGGGGCGTCGTAGGCGGTCCAATCGATCGGCGTCTTGTTGGCGCGCGCCTCGGCCAGGCTCACCAGCGGCGTCGCCTTCTTGTTGGCGTGCTGGTCGCGCACGCGCACGTAGTCGGCATTCAGCTCGGCGATGTAGGCCGTGGCCCGGTCGTCGCTGAGCAGGTCGCTGCACACGCTGACCGAGCGGCTTGCATCGGGCACGTAGACCACCGGGCCCTCGTAGTGCGGCGAGATCTTCACCGCGGTGTGCACCCGGCTGGTGGTCGCGCCGCCGATCAGCAGCGGGATCTTCTTGATGCGGAAGTAGTCGTCGCGCTGCATTTCGGCCGCCACGTGCTGCATCTCCTCCAGGCTCGGCGTGATCAGCCCGCTCAGGCCGATGATGTCGGCCCCCTCGACCTTGGCCTTGGCCAGGATGTCCTGGCAGGCCACCATCACGCCCATGTTGACGACCTCGAAGTTGTTGCACTGGAGCACGACGGTGACGATGTTCTTGCCGATGTCGTGCACGTCCCCCTTCACGGTGGCGATCACGATCTTGCCCTTGGCCTTGGCCTCGCCGCCGGCCTCCACCAGCAGCTTCTTCTCGGCCTCGATGTAGGGCAGCAGGTGCGCGACCGCCTGCTTCATCACACGCGCGCTTTTGACCACCTGCGGCAGGAACATCTTGCCCTGGCCGAACAGGTCGCCGACGATGTTCATGCCGTCCATCAGCGGCCCTTCGATCACATGCAGCGGCCGCCCGCCCTTGGCGAGGATGAGCTGGTAGACCTGCTCGGTGTCTTCGACGATGAAATCGTTGATGCCGTGCACGAGCGCGTGGCTCAGCCGCTCCGCCACCGGCTTGGCGCGCCAGGCCAGGCGGGCGCTGTCGTCCTTGGCCATGCCCTTGGCGCTTTCGGCGATCTCGATCAGGCGCTCGCCCGAATCTTCGCGCCGGTTCAGCACCACGTCTTCGACACGCTCGCGCAAGATCGGCTCGAGGTCGTCGTACACGCCCACCATGCCGGCGTTGACGATGCCCATGTCCATGCCGGCCTGGATGGCGTGGTACAGGAACACGGTGTGGATCGCCTCGCGCACCGGGTCGTTGCCGCGGAAGCTGAAGCTCACGTTGCTCACGCCGCCGCTGACCTTGGCGCCGGGCAGGTTCTGCTTGATCCAACGCGTGGCGTTGATGAAGTCGACCGCGTAGTTGTTGTGCTCTTCGATGCCGGTGGCAATGGCGAAGATGTTCGGGTCGAAGATGATGTCTTCAGCTGGGAAGCCGACCTCGTCGACCAGAATGCGGTAGGCCCGCTCGCAGATCTCGGTCTTGCGCTGGTAGGTGTCGGCCTGGCCCTTTTCGTCGAAGGCCATCACCACCGCGGCGGCGCCGTAGCGCCGCACCAGTTTGGCCTGGTGCTTGAAGGCGTCGACGCCTTCCTTCAGCGAGATCGAGTTGACGATGCCCTTGCCCTGGATGCACTTCAGCCCGGCTTCGATCACGCTCCACTTCGAGCTGTCGATCATGATCGGCACGCGCGCGATCTCGGGTTCGCCGGCGATCAGGTTCAGGAAGCGCACCATCGCCGCCTGGCTGTCGAGCATGGCCTCGTCCATGTTGATGTCGATAATTTGCGCGCCGTTCTCGACCTGCTGGCGCGCCACGCTCAGTGCTTCTTCGAACTGCCCGTTCAGGATCATCCGCGCGAACGCCTTCGAGCCGGTGACGTTGGTGCGCTCGCCGATGTTGACGAACAACGAGCCTTCGCCGATGGCCACCGGCTCCAGGCCCGACAGCTTCATCGGCGGGACGGCAACGGCTTGGCGGGCGGGCGGGGTGGCATTCATGGGCTGCATCTCGATCGTTCGGGATCTGCAGGCCGCACAACTCACCGCGGCCCACTGAGGTCGGGTGAGCGCCGTTGTCACGGAGCCGAATTGCGCCGGCTCCGGGCCCAAGCCTGGCAGCCATGGACGAAAAGGTCCGGGCTGTCGCAACGCTCCTTGGGCGGAGCCGGGATTGTACGGTTACAACGGCTCACTCCAAACTGACGCGGAACTCGCGCGAAAGCACGCGAAATTGCGCCAAATCACCCATTGGGCTTGCCGTCACCGCCCGCTTCGCGTGCAATGCGAACCATGACTCGAATCGCACAGCTTCTTGCACCTCGTTGGCGCCATGCCGGGTTGGCCGCCGCCCTCTGGCTGGCTGGTTGCGCCGCACCGCCGGTCGTTGCGCCACCGTCGGCGGCCACGATCGAGGCGCCGTCGGTGGCACCGGGCAACGTGCCGCCGCGCGCACCGGGCGCTGCGGGCACAGCCGGCGCGGTCTACGCCTGGTCCGACAAACTCGCCGCGGTGGCCCAGAAGCTGCGCAGTGGCTTGCAGGCGAACAACGTGGCGGTGTCGCAGACCACCGATCTGCGCCTGTGGGTCAGTCTGCCGGGCGACGCAGCGTTTGCCACCGGCCGCGCGGCCGTGAAGGCGCCGGCCACGGCGTGGCTCGACCAGGTGGCGGTGGCGCTGCGCGAGTTGCCGCGCGCTGAAGTGCAGATCGTCAGCGACGCCGATTCGACCGGCAACGACAACAGCGCCCGCGCGCTGGCGCTGGAGCGCGCGGCGAGCGCACGCGACTGGCTGGTGGGGCGTGGGGTGGCGCCGCAGCGCATCGTCGTGGCGGGCCGCGGCGGCCGCGGCGCGCTGCCGGCCGACCAGCGCAAGCTCGACATCCTGATCGGCGAGCGCGCGCGCCCGGGCGCAGAAGCAGCAAAGTAGCGCGGCAAAGTAGGCCGGCAAAGTAGACCGGCAACATCAGACCCTGGATCGGCAGGCAGGCTGGAAATGTGAGCGGCCACCTCACCCCACCCGCCGCGCAGTGTGCCCTCCGCTGGACGGTGTTGCCCGCTCAAGTGTCGACAGCGAGAGCCGACAACCAGTGCATAACCAAAACACTGTTCGGCCCCGCCGCACCTCCACGTCCATGGCATCGGAAACCGCAGTCCTCGATCACGAGGCAGCTCAGCCCTCCTCCCCCCTCCCACTTGAACCGGCGCGCGCCGACAAGCCGCGCCTGCGCGCCGAAGAGCTGGTGGAGCGTTGGCAGGGCATCAGCCAGCGCGCCGGCGCCCTGCTGCGCGACCCCGCCGCGCCGCAATTCCTGGCCGCGGTGCAACGCGTCGATGACGACATCACTGCCTTGCTGAGCGAAGAGTCCGAGCGCTCGCTGCTGTTGATGATTCAAAGTGCCGGCGCCTACACCGAGCGTTACAGCGTGCGCCACGCGGTGCTGGTCACCTCCGTGTGCGAACTGGCGGCCCAGCTGCTGCCCGAGTTCACTGAAACGATGCGCCGCAGCCTGCGCCACGCGGCGTTGACGATGAACATCGGCATGACCCGGCTGCAAGACCAGTTGGCGCTGCAGGACGGCCCGCTGACCCCCGACCAGCGCGACCTCGTGCAAGGCCATGCCGAGCGCGGCCACGAACTGCTGGGCGAACTGGGCGTCACCGACGAACTTTGGCTGCAAGCCGTGCTGCACCACCACGACGCACCGCCCGGCCCCTTGCTGGAGCAACCGCCGGGCATGCAACTCGCACGGCTGATCCAGCGCGCCGACCTGTTCGCCGCGCGCATGAGCCCGCGCAAGCTGCGCGCGGCGCTGTCGGCCAATGTGGCCGCCAAGGGCGCCTATCTGGACGAACGCAAGCAGCCCGACATGGCCGGGGCGCTGGTCATCAAGGCGCTCGGCGTGTACCCGGCGGGCAGCTTTGTGCAGCTCGCCAGCGGCGAAGTGGCGGTGGTGCTCAAACGCGGCCCGGCCGCCAGCAAGCCGCTGGTCGCCGCCGTGGTCGACGGCCAGGGCAGCCCCTATGTGCAGCCTGCGGTTCGCAGCACCGACGCAAAAGACAGCGCGGTCGTGCGTGGCGTGCCGCCCAACGAGGTTCGCGTGCGCGTGCCGATCGAGCGCCTGCTCAAGCTGGCGAAATAGAGCGCTCCGCGCCGTTCAGGCGGAGCGAAGCCCTCGGCCGCTCAAGCGGCCAGCAGCGCCTTGAACACGCCCTCGTGCCTGCAGCGCGGCTGGTAACGGCCGACGCGCTGGGCGATCTCGGCAATGTGTTCCGGAGTCGTGCCGCAACAGCCGCCGGCGATGTTGAGGAAACCGGCTTTTGCAAATTCTTCCAGCAGGCTGCCGGTGATCTGCGGCGTTTCGTCGAAGCCGGTTTCGCTCATCGGGTTGGGCAGCCCGGCGTTCGGGTAGCAGCTCACGAACGTGTCGCCCGCGACCTTGGCCAGCTCTTCGATGTAGGGCCGCATCAAGGTCGCGCCGAGCGCGCAGTTCAGGCCCACCGCGAGCGGGCGGGCATGGCGCACGCTGTTCCAGAAGGCACTCACCGTCTGGCCCGACAGGATGCGGCCGGAGGCGTCGGTCACCGTGCCGGAGACGATCACCGGCAGCCGCTCGCCGCTCTCTTCCATCAGCTCGTCGAGCGCAAAGATCGCCGCCTTGGCGTTGAGCGTGTCGAAAATGGTCTCGACCAGGAACAGGTCGCAGCCGCCGTCGAGCAGGGCCTGGGCCTGCTCCTTGTAGGCGGTCTTCAACTCGTCGAAAGTGACGTTGCGCGCGGCCGGGTCGTTCACGTCGGGGCTGATGCTGGCGGTGCGCGGCGTGGGCCCCAGCGCGCCGGCCACGAAGCGCGGCTTGTCAACACTGCTGAACTTGTCGCAGGCCTGGCGCGCCAGGCGCGCGGCGGCCAGGTTGATCTCGCGCGCTGCGGCGCCCAGGGCGTAGTCGTCCTGCGCCACGCTGGTGGCGCTGAAGGTGTTGGTCTCGATGATGTCGGCACCGGCCGCCAGGTACTGCTCGTGGATCTCGCTGATGACCGCCGGCTGCGTGATCTGCAGCAGGTCGTTGTTGCCCTTCAGGTCCTTCGTGTGGTCCTTGAAGCGCTCGCCACGGTAGTCGGCTTCGCTCAGCTTGTAGCGCTGGATCATCGTGCCCATCGCGCCGTCGAGAATCACGATGCGCTGCTGCAGGATCTGCGGCAAGGCCGCGCCACGGGTGTAGGTCGTGCTGGTCATCCCCGTATTGTAGAAAGCCCGTCAAGCCCTGCCAGCGCGCGGGCCCGTCAGCGAATCGCCACCACCGATGCCGGCTGGTACAGCGACGAGCGGAACATCAGCGAACGCGGCCCCACGTCGTTGATGGCCCACAGGCCCAGCGCCTTGGCCGTCATCGGCTTGGCAAACAGGAAGCCCTGCACCTCGTTGCAGCCCAGTTCGCGCAGGATCTGGAACTGGCCGTCGGTCTCGACTCCCTCGGCGACCACCTTCAGGTGCAGCGCCTGGCCAAGCTTGACCACCGCGTCGACGACGGCGCGCGCGTCGTTGCTGCTCTCCAGGTCGAGCACGAAGCTGCGGTCGATCTTCAGCTCTTCGGCTGGCAGCTTGCGCAGGTACGACAGGCTGGAGTAACCGGTGCCGAAGTCGTCGATCGAGATGTGCACGCCCACCGCGGCGAGCGCGGCGAAGAAAGTCATGGTGGCCACCGAGTCCTGCATGGCCACCGATTCGGTGATCTCGCAGGTGAGCAGCTTGGGGTTGATGCGGTGCTTCTTCAGCGCGGCAGAAATGTGACCGGCCAGCTCCGGGTCGCGCAACTGGTAGGGCGACAGGTTGATGGCCACGCGCATGCGCAGGCCCTCGTCGCGCCACAGCGCAGCCTGGCTGCAGGCTTCGTCGATGACCCACAAGCCGAGCTGGCCGATCAGGCCGAAGCGCTCGGCCATCGGCACGAACACCTCGGGGCTGATCAGGCCGCGCTTGGGGTGGTTCCAGCGCACCAGCGCCTCGGCGCCGGTGATCTCGCCGCTGGGCGCGTCGATCTTGGGCTGGTAGTACAGCTCGAACTGGCCGCGCCCCATGGCCCGGCGCAGGTCGCGCAGCAAGCTGGCCTGGTCGCGTGCGCCGCTGACCATGCGGGCTTCAAACAGGCAATGGGTGGCGCCGCCGGTGCTCTTGGACTCGCGCATCGCCGCATCGGCATGGGCGATCAGGGTCGACAGCGCGCCGTGTTCGGGGTACATCGCGATGCCGATCGAACAGGTGACCGTGGCCTCCTGGCTGTTCAGGGGCACCGGCCGGCCGAGAGATTCGTGCAGTTTTGCGGCCAGCTTCATGGCGTCTTCGTCGCTGGGGTTGCCCACCAGCAGCAGCACGAATTCGTCGCCGCCCACCCGCGCCACCATGTGCGGCATGGCCAGCGCGCGCAAGCGCGTGGTCACATTGCGCAGCAGCTGGTCGCCCCCGTGGTGGCCAAAGGACTGGTTGATGTGCTTGAAGCCGTCGATGCCGATGAACAGCAGCGCCAGCCGGCCGGCAGCCGCGTCGGCGCGCTGCACCGCCTGGGCCAGGGTGCCTTCGAACATCAGCCGGTTCGGCAGCCGGGTCAGCGGGTCGCGCAACGACTGCTTGTGCAACTCGCCCTGGGCCTCGCGCAGCGCGGTCTGCATGCGCGCATCCAGGAATGACCACAACAACATCGCCAGCAGCAGCGAGAAGGACCCCACGGTGGCCAGCAACGACAGCGCAAACGCCGAAATCCGGCCGTCGTAGAGCGGCAGGGTGCGCTGCGAGAGCCCGGCCGCGCCCGTGACGAGATGCTGGCTCAACACCAGCGCGGCGCCGAGCACCAGGGCGGCGAGCACCTGGCGGGCCACCTTCCACGAGCGCGGGATGCGCGAACGCACATTGCGCAAGGCGATGGCCAGCCCACCGCCGGCCCAGGCCACCAGCAGCGCCAGGCCCAGGCCCGACAGACCCCAGTCAATGCCAGGCCGCAACCCGAGGGTCAGCACGGCGCTCACCTGCACCGCGATGATGCCCAGCCCCAGCACCGCCGAGCCAACGACGATGGTGCCGGTCGAAATGACCCGCGCCGCCGCCCAGCCCAGCCCGGCAAGGCCGACGGCAACCGCCGCCATCCAGACCCCCATGGCGCCCCAGGGTCGAAAGGCGAGTTCGAACGGCACGGTCTGGGCCGCCAGCCCGATAACGTGGACCGCCCAGAGGCCGGTGCCCAGGCCCAATGCCGAGCCCACCAGCCAGCCGGTGGCCAGGCGCCGCCGGGCCCGCCCGGCGCGCCCGAGCAAATCGAGCGAGACGAAAGCCGCCAGGAAGGCGACCAGCCAGGCCCAGGTCATGGTCGGCGCCCAAAGCACGGAGGCGTCGGTGAAAAGTTGCATCGAGGAGGCGGTGGACGTTGGAATTCACACCGCGCGGAGGCGCGGGTTAACAGAAGGTTACTGGTCAATCGTCAGTTTTCGGCGCGGGCCCGGAGCGCTTGAGGCAATGCTCACGGAAATGCACCACGGCGGCTCGATCCGCGGCTCCATCAGTGGATCGGCGCGGGCAACGTGGCCTGGAACAGCGACGGGCGGAAGCTGATCGAGCGCGGCCCGACGTCGTTGATGGCCCACAGCGCCAAGGCCTTGGCCGACATCGGCTTGGCAAACAGGTAACCCTGCAATTCGTTGCAGCCGAGCGAACGCAGGATCTGGTTCTGTGCCTCGGTCTCCACGCCCTCGGCCACCACCTTCAGGTTCAGCGCCTGCCCCAGCTTGACGACGGCCTCGACGACGGTGCGCGCTTCTTCGCTGCTTTCCAGGTCGCAGACGAAGCTGCGGTCGATCTTCAGCTCCTCGGCCGGCAGCTTGCGCAGGTAGGCCAGGCTGGAGTAGCCGGTGCCGAAGTCGTCGATCGAGATGTGCACGCCCACGCCAGCGAGCACCGCAAACACCTTGGCGGTGGCCTGCGAATCTTCCATCGCCACCGACTCGGTGATTTCGCAGGTCAGCAGCTTGGGGTTGATCTGGTGCTTTTTCAGCGCCGCCCCGATGCGCTCGCCGAGATCGGGGTCGCGCAGCTGGCTGGGCGACAGGTTGATCGCCACGCGCATGCGCAAACCCTGGTCGCGCCAGGCGCGTGCCTGGCGGCAGGCCTCGTCGATGACCCAGTCGCCGATGGCCTTGATCAGCCCGAAACGCTCGGCCACCGGAATGAACACGGTCGGGCTGACCAGCCCGCGGCGCGGGTGGCGCCAGCGGATCAGCGCCTCGGCGCCGGTGATCTCGCCGGTCGGGGCGTGAATCTTGGGCTGGTAGAACAGCTCCAGCTGGCGCAGCGCCAGGGCCTGGCGCAGGTCGCGGAGCAGTTCGGCCTGCTCGCGCACGCCGCTCATCATGCGGGCTTCGAAGAAGCAGTAGCTGGCGCCACCGGTGGTCTTGGACTCGCGCATGGCCCGGTCAGCGTGCGACATGATTCGCGACAAGGCACCGTCCTGCGGGTACATGGCAATGCCGATCGAGCAGCTCACCGCGCTCTCCTGCCCTTCCAGCGCGCACGGCTCGCCGAGCCGCGTGAGCAGGGCCGCGGCGAGGGCCGACACGTCGTCCTGGCTCGGGTTTTCAGTCAGCAGCAGCACGAATTCGTCGCCACCCACGCGCGCCACCATGTGCGGGCTGGCCATCCCGCGCAGCCGGGTCGCGATCTCGCACAACAGCCGGTCGCCGCCGCGGTGGCCGCAGGTCTCGTTGATGTGCTTGAAGCGGTCGATGTTGATGAACAGCAGCGCCATCCGACCGCGGCGCTGGTCTGCCTGCGCCGCGGCCTGTGCCAGCGTGCCCTCGAAGCTCGACCGGTTCGGCAGCTTGGTCAGTGCGTCGCGCAGCGAGTGCTGGGCCAGTTCGGAGCGGCTGCGCGATAACGAGGCACGCATGCGGCCCTCGATCCACGCCACCAGCAACATCACGCACAGCAGCACCACCGAGCCGACCATCGCCAGCAAGCTGAGCGAACCCGCCGGCAAGCGCCGCTCATGCGCGGAAAAGGCTTGTTCGCCGAGGCCGGAAGCCGCCATCAGCAGGTGCTGGCTCAAGATCGCTGCGGCCGCCCAGACCACGGCGGCCGGCAGCGCGCGGATGGCAAACCATCGCGGCGCACCGATGCGCCCGCGCGCCACCCACGTCAACATGAGCGCGCTGCCAGCGCTGGCCACCAGCAGCGCGGCGCCAAACCCGTTCAGATGCCCGCGCAGACCCGGCCGCAGGCCCATGGCCGACAGGGACACACACTGCACCGCCAGCATGCCGGCACCAAACACCAACGCGGCTGACCAGGCCCGCCAGGGCGCCACAGCGCGGCCGCCGAGCAGCCCTGACAGCACCAGCCCGGCCAGGCTCACACCCACGGCCAAGGCCCAGGCCAGAAGCGCTCCGACCGGGTGGTAGCCGACCGAATACGGCAGCTCCGGGGTCGAGAGGCTGATGATCTGCGTGGCCCACAGGCCCGTGCCCAGCGCCAGCGCAGCGCCAAGCCGCCACCTCAGGGCTTCGTGCGGTTTGACCGCACCGACCCGCAACAGCAGCGTGAGCGCCACCATGACGGACCACAAGGCCACCAGCCAGGCCGGCGCCATGGCGGCGGACCAGAGGGCCGAAGCGTCAAGGGTTGGGACCATGTGCGACTCAGACAGCAACGCGGCTCGGCCACGCGGGGCCCGAGCAAGCACACCCCGGGATGGAGTGTCGTCTGCGGTTATCGGCGAATGAACGGTCGGCTTGAGCGGCCGAACGGCTCAATGCGGGAACACTGCTCGCCCGGCCGCAGCCGTTTTGCCGCCCTGCCGCCCTACCGCCCTACCGAATCACACACTCAGTGCGTGAAGCCGATGCTGCGCTGCTGGCGAACTTCGGGCTTGATGCGGTGCTCGGATTCGAGCTGCGAGAGGAACTCGTCCGGCTCGAACACCTCGCCCAGCACATCGACCTGGCGCTTCACCGAGGCGAAGTCGCCCGGCGCCAGCACCTCGAGCAGGCGCAGGCGGCGGCGCTGCTCGTCGGTCAGGCGATCGGCGTCGCCATCGAGCGCCTCGGCGATGAACATGCGCTCGCGCTGCACCGGCGTGAGCGGCTTGAACTGGATCTTGAACGTGAAGCGCCGCAGCGCCGCTTCATCGAGTTCGCTGAACAGGTTGGTGGTGCAGATGAACACGCCGGTGAAACGCTCCATGCCCTGCAGCATCTCGTTGACTTCGCTGATCTCGTAGCTGCGCTCGGCCATGCGCCGGCTGCGCAGGTAGCTGTCGGCTTCGTCGAGCAGCAGCACCGCCTCTTCGGTCTGCGCCTCGTCGAACATCTTGGCCATGTTCTGCTCGGTCTCGCCGACGTATTTGCTGACCAGGTCGCTGGCCTGGCGGATCATCAGGGGCTTGTCCAGTTCCTTGGCGATGTGCTCGGCCAGCGCGGTCTTGCCGGTGCCAGGCGGGCCGTAGAAACACAAGGTGCCGTAACCCTTGCGGCGCAGCGCCTCGACGATCTTGGGTACCTCGAAACGCGACCCGGTGTTGACCAGGCCGAGGTCGTAGTTCGTCACCACACGGCGGGCGCCACGCTCCTTCTGGTTGTTGCCGAGCGCCTTGTCGGCATTGCCCAGCTGGCGCTCGATCAACCCTTCGACGTCACTGCCGAGTTCGTTGCCATCACCGGCCAGCCCGGCGAACTTGACCGCGGTGCGGATCTGCGCCGGCGTGAGCCCCTTGCGTTCGGCCAGCTTGGCCGCAAAACCCTCGCCCACCGGCACGCCGGCCAGCGCACGCGACACCAGCAACTCGCGCGCTCCGGGTGGCGGGCTCTTCAGCTCAAGGTGGTACTGGAAGCGGCGCCGGAACGCCGGGTCGATCTGCTCGATGCGGTTGGTGACCCAGATCACCGGCACCGGGTTGGTCTCGAGAATCTGGTTCACCCAGGCCTTGCCGCTGACGCTGCCGGTGGGCGCGCCGTCGCCAGTGTCCTGGCGCGCCATCAGCTGCGCGCTTTCGGTCGAGATGGGCGGGAACACGTCTTCGACTTCGTCGAACAGCAGCGCCACATTGCTGCTGGCCTTCAGGAACACCTGGCTGATCTGCAACGAGCGGTAGCGGTCGCGGCCGCTGAGCGAGTTGCCGTCGCGGTCGGCATATTCGACTTCGTACAGCTCCAGCCCGGCGGCCTGCGCGGCCACCTTGGCCAGTTCGGTCTTGCCGGTGCCGGGCGGGCCGTACAGCAGCACATTGACACCCGGTTCCTTGCGCGCCACGGCGTTGCGCAACAGCGACGTCATCATGCGCTGGTCGACGCCGACGAAGTCGAAGTCGCCCTCGCCGAGCAGGCTGCGCTTGGCCGGCCGCGTGAACACGGCCATCAGGTCGGACGGGCCCTCGTACTTGCGCATCAGCACAGGCGGCAGTTGTTCGCTGACCTTCATCAGGTCGGCCAGGTCGGTGATGTTGTGTTCGGAGATCAGGTTCTCGACCATGCCGATGCGCTCGAGCCGCGAGCCGGCGCGCAGTGCCTCGGCCACGTCGGACGCGCTCACGCCGGCCACGCTGGCGATCGCGGCATAGGCCTCTTGCGCGTTCGAGACCTTGAACTCGACCAGCAGCCCGCGCAGGTCGCGCTGGTAGCGCGCGAGGGTTCCGTACAACAGCAGCGCGCGCTCGGCGCCGTTCAATTGCAGCAGGCCGGCGAGCGCGTCGATGTTCTTCTCGACCAGCGTCGATTCCTTCTTCAGGCTCTTGTTGAGCCACTCGACGGTGGCGCCCAACACGGTGAGCAGGTCTTTCGGTGCGTCCTTGATGTACTCGTCGATGTAGAAGAACAGCGTGCCTTCTTCATAGGGGCCGCGCCAGCCGCCGTGGCGGGTGATGAAAGCGTCGTCGCTCAGCAGGTCGTGGCCGCGCCAGTGTTCATTGCCCTTGCAGCGCATCTTCAGAAAGCCGCGTACGCGCGCCAGCACGGCGGGCGGCCACACCAGGTGTTTGCCGGCCAGCGAGAGCAGGCTGTTCCAGTCGCGCCGCAAATTAAAGCGCCCGGCGTTGTGCATCGTCAGGGTCAGCACGAACTGCGAACACATGCGATCGAGCACAGGCGCCTCTTTGAGGCCCGGCGACAAGATCAATCGTGCATCGCTGTGAGACTTCAACATGACAACGCCTCCGGCAGGTGGTCTTCAGGCCCATCTTGGCGCAGCACGCGCCGCGCGGCAAGCCCCTTCGGGGCCTTGCAAGGCTAGTGCAGTACGACGGGTTGTTGCATCAGGGCCGAGAAGCGCTCGATGTAATCGTCGAGTTCTTCTTCGGACGGGCCGGTGCGGATGATCGCCTCGACGCCTTGCTTGAAGCTCTCGGCCAGCGCGCCCTCGATGAATATGCCCTTGCGTGCGAACTTGTCGACTATTTCGTAGCCTCCACGCTGCAACGTATCGCCGGCCACCACGCCGGGTTCGGGCGCGGCCTCGTCGAAGGCGTCGAACAGAACGACGGCGAAACTGTCGGAGTTGTAGAGCATGTGCATGAAGAGTTCCTCCCGCTGCGGTAGCTGGGTGCTGTAACGTTGAAAGCAAGCGCAAGGCTGACACACCCCCCGCGAATCGGCGCCGCGTGGGGCCTTTCCTTTGTGCCGTGGCGCTGCGATGCCGTGTGTTATGGCACGGCCACCGGCTCTTGCACCGTCAACTCCAGACCTTCGTCATCGGGCCCGGAGCGCAGCAAGGCACGCGCCGGCAGGTGGTGGCGCAGCGGATCGATCCAGACATCGACACGGGTGTCGTAGGGATCAGTGGCTTCGCGCGCGAAGTGCGCGGTCTGGATCGTGCCCGCGCCGGCGGTCAAGGTTTCCATGCCGACAAAGCGGAACACCCACAAGCTCGAATCGCCACGCGCGCCGATCACGTGGATCACCACCTTGCCACCGTCGGCCAGCCGCTGCGGCTCGGCGGCCAGCACGGCGGCCAACTGAACCATCCAGCTCAAGCGGTCTTGTGAGCCCATCAGCAACGGGTACTGAACGCTCGGCCCGGAAAAGCTGATCTTGCCGGCCTCGCGCTGAAAGTTCGCCGCCTGCAGCGCGCCCCCGCCGCGCCGGTCGGTGAAGCGCAACGGCGCCACGCCCGATTCGTCGAAGCCGCCCTGGCTGATCTGGGTCAATACGGCGGTGCCCGACAGTTGCCCCTCCAGGCGCGCTTCGTAGCGTTCGCCGTCGGGCAACCACTCGAAGTCGGCGCTGCCTAACAACGCGCCTCGGCGCAACGTGTAGCGCAGACGAATCGGCGGCGGAATGAGCGTGCGGTAGAGCGGCAGTTCGTGATCGGCGGCGCGGGTCTCTGCCAACGCAGCCGGCGGCGTGACTTCCGGCGACGCCTGCATCGCCACGTTCGTGGCCTCGACCACGGCCTGTGGCACGGGCGGTGCTGGCTGCGGCACCACGGGCTCAGCCGATGCAAGCAAGCTGCGCTCTGCGCGGACGGTCGGCATCGTGACAGCTCCGGGCCGCGCAGCCGCATTTGCACCAGGCGGCGTTGGCGGCGTCGGCGGCGTTGGCGGCGTCGGCGGCGTCGGCGGCGCCGGGCGGCCGGTGTCGGCAAGCGCTGTGACTGGCGGCTCTGCCACCGCAGGCATCGCAGGCGCCAGCATCCGCACCGAC
>JANMYQ010000147.1:0-1672 GCA_031382215.1 Methylibium sp. | reverse complement strand
CAGTTGATGGTCCTGAACAAGCAAGGGGCGATCTTGGAGCTTGGAGAAGCCGAGGGGGCTGAGCACAAACAGCAAGCTGCAGGCGCGGAGAGCGCGTTGGTCAAATACCTTCGTCCAGACCCCGCAGCAGTTGAACCAATCCCGACTGCGCCATCAGCCTGAATTCCGGCAGGGCAGCTTTGATCGGGTCCTAGTCGATCCTTCGGGCTTGGCAGGCCGGGATTCCAGTTTGACCAGCGGCGAAGTAGGCCTGCTTCAATAGACGCAGCGCTAATCAATGTAGCCAGATGCGTAGCTAGAACACGACCCTAGTCTGCAAGCTATTGATTCATCAAGGAATTATAAAAGCATGAGACTTGCCACCTGGAACGTGAACTCGCTGGCAGTGCGCCTGCCGCAGCTGATCGACTGGCTCGCCCTGCACCAGCCAGACGTACTGTGCCTGCAGGAAACCAAACTCACCGACGACAAATTCCCGCAGGCGGCGCTCGCCGCTGCGGGCTACCAGCTGCAGTGGTTCGGGCAGAAGACATACAACGGCGTGGCCCTGCTCTCGCGCAGCCCGGCCACCGACGTGGTGAAGAACATTCCCGGCCTCGACGACCCGCAGGCACGCGTGATCGCCGGAACGGTCGACGGCTTGCGCGTGATCGGTGCCTACATCCCGAACGGTCAAGACGTGGAGAGCGACAAGTTCGTCTACAAGCTGCGCTGGCTGAGCGCGCTGCGCGAATGGGTCGCCACCGAGCTGGCGGCGCACCCGAAGCTCGTGTTGATGGGCGACTACAACATCGCCCCGGAAGACCGCGACGTGCACGACCCGGTGCTGTGGGCCGGCCAGGTGCTGTGCACGCCGGAAGAGCGCGCGCATTTCAAGGGCCTGATCGCGCTCGGCCTGTTTGATGCGTTCCGCCTTTTCGAACAGCCGCCGAAGAGCTGGAGCTGGTGGGACTATCGCAACCTCGCGTTCCGCAAGAACCAGGGCTTGCGGATCGACCATGTTCTTGTCAGCGAGGCGCTGCGCGCAGGCGTCACGGCGTGTGTGATCGACAAGCCGACACGCAAGAACGAACGGCCGAGCGACCACGCGCCGGTGTGGGTCGAGCTGGCCGGCTGAGGGCGCGCCTTTCAGTCGTCGAGCCCGAGCTCCTGGATCTTGCGCGTGATCGTGTTTCGCCCGATGCCGAGCTTTTGCGCCGCTTCGATGCGCCGACCTCGGGTGATCTCGAGCGCGGTGTGGATCAGTTGCGCTTCGAACTTGCGCGTCAGCGTGTCCCACACTTCGGGCTGACCCGACTGCAGCAGGCTGCGCGCGTCCTGCTCGAGCCCGGCGAGCCAGTGCACGGCCGGTGCGGCGGCGGGCACGACCGGGCTCGGCGGTGCATCCACCCTGCTGACAACGGCACTCGACACCTGCCCGACAGGCACCGCCATGGCCGCCGACTCGACCGGCGCGGCGGCCGCCGTCGGCGGCACCACGGCCGCCGGCAGCGTCTGTAATTCGGGTGGCAGGTCTTTCGCTTCGATCATTTGCGAAGGCGCCATCACGGTCAGCCAGTGGCAGATGTTCTCGAGCTGGCGCACGTTGCCGGGGAAGTCGAAGCGCGTCAGCCGCGCCAGCGCGGCGTCGGTGATGCGCTTGGCCTCGACGCCGAGATCCTTGGCACTCTTC
>JANMYQ010000136.1:0-14231 GCA_031382215.1 Methylibium sp. | reverse complement strand
CACCAAGCTCAACGCCGCCGACATCCGCTACGCCGAACAGCTCGGCTACCGCATCAAGCTGCTCGGCATCACGAAGCGCCGCGATGACCTGGCAGCCACGCCTGGCGGCGTGGCGGGCAACGAGCTTCGAGTGCACCCGACCCTGATCCCGGCCAAGCGCCTGATCGCCAACGTCGAAGGCGCGATGAACGCCGTGGTGGTGCAGGGCGACGCCGTCGGCCCGACGCTGTATTACGGCAAGGGCGCCGGCTCGGAGCCCACCGCGTCGGCGGTGATCGCCGATCTGGTCGACATCACCCGGCTGCACAGCGCCGACCCCGACCACCGCGTGCCGCACCTGGCCTTCCAGCACGACGCGATGCAGGACACGCCGATCCTGCCGATCAGTGAGGTCGTGACCTCGTTCTACCTGCGCCTGCAGGTGGCCGACCAGGCGGGTGTGCTGGCACGCATCACCGGGATCCTGGCCGAGCACGACATCTCGATCGACGCGCTGCTGCAGCGGGAGTCGGCAGAAGGCGAAGCGCAGACCGACGTGATCATCCTGACGCACGACACGGTCGAAGGCAAGATGAACCAGGCGATCGCGCAGATGCAAGCCCTGCCCACCGTGCTGGCGCCGATCGTGCGGATTCGCAAGGAAGAATTGAGTTGAAGTACCTCAGCACGCGTGGCGACGGCACACCACGCGGTTTTTCCGAGATCTTGCTCGAAGGGCTGGCGCCCGATGGCGGTCTGTACTTGCCGGCGAGTTATCCGAAGGTCGACGCCGCCACGCTGGCGCGCTGGCGTGGCCTGGAGTACCACGAGCTGGCCTTCGAGATCCTGTCGCTCTACATCGACGACATTCCGGCCGACGACCTGCGCCGGCTGGTCACGGCAACGTACACGCCCGCCGTCTTCGGCACCGAACTCATCACGCCGCTCAAGCCGCTCGAGCCGGGCCTGAGCCTGCAGGCCCTGTCCAACGGCCCGACCCTGGCCTTCAAGGACATGGCGATGCAACTGCTCGGGCAGTTGTTCGAATACGAACTGGCGCGCCGCGGCCGCAAGCTCAACATCCTCGGCGCCACCTCGGGCGACACCGGCAGCGCGGCCGAGTACGCGATGCGCGGCAAGAAGGGCGTCAACGTGTTCATGCTGTCGCCCAAGGGCCGCATGAGCCCGTTCCAGCAGGCGCAGATGTTCAGCCTGCAAGACGCCAACATCCACAACATCGCCATCGAGGGCGTGTTCGACGATTGCCAGGACATCGTCAAGGCCGTCTCCAACGACCTCGCCTTCAAGCGCGAGTACCACATCGGCACCGTCAACTCGATCAACTGGGCGCGGCTGCTGGCGCAGGTGGTGTACTACTTCGCTGGCTACTTCCAGGCAACCCGATCGAACGATGAGCCTGTCAGCTTCGCGGTGCCGTCGGGCAACTTCGGCAACATCTGCGCCGGCCACGTGGCGCGCATGATGGGCCTGCCCGTCCGGCAACTCGTGCTGGCGACGAACGAGAACAACGTGCTCGACGAGTTCTTCCGTACCGGCACCTACCGCGTTCGCGGCAGCGCCGAGACGCACGAGACCTCGAGCCCGTCGATGGACATCTCGAAGGCGTCGAACTTCGAGCGTTTCGTGTTCGACCTGCTCGGGCGCGACGCTACGCGCACGCGTGCACTGTTCAAGACCGAGGTCGAACAGCAGGGCGCGTTCACGATCAGCGCCGACGAGTTTGCTCGCATCCCCGGCTTTGGCTTCGTGTCCGGCAGCAGCACGCACGCCGACCGGCTGGTCACGATCCGAGACACCTGGCAGCGCTTCGGCACGATGATCGACACCCACACTGCCGACGGGCTGAAGGTGGCGCGCGAACACCTCGAGCCGGGCGTGCCGATGATCGTGCTCGAAACCGCGCTGCCGGCCAAGTTTGCCGAGACGATCCGCGAGGCCATCGGCCGCGAGCCGGATCGCCCGGCCGCGCTGCAGGGCATCGAAGCTCTCCCCAAGCGCTTCAAGGTCATGCCGGTGGACACCGAGGCCGTCAAGGCCTACATCCACCAGAATGCGGGTCCATGAAAGTCATCGGCTTCTGCGGCTACTCCGGCTCGGGCAAGACCACGCTGGTCGAACAACTGATCGTGCGCATGCGGCTGGCGTCGCAGCGGGTGTCGGTCGTCAAGCACGCTCACCACGCCTTCGACATCGACCATGAAGGCAAGGACTCGTGGCGCCACCGCGAGGCCGGCGCATTCGAGGTTGTCGTCGCGTCCGACCGCCGGCTTGCCAAGATCCGCGAGTACGAGGTGCATGCCGAACCCACGGTGCACCAGCTCATCGCCGAACTTTATGAATGTGACTGGGTGCTGGTCGAAGGCTTCAAGCACGCCGACCTGTTGAAGATCGAGGTCTGGCGCGCCTCCACCGGCAAACCGGCGCAGTACCCGAGCGACCCGTACGTCGTCGCCATCTCGACCGACAGCCCGGACCTTCTGCCCGAGCCCACCGGCCTGCCGCTGCTCGATCTGAACGACCCCGATGCCGTGGCCGATTTCCTGCTCGGCAACCCCGACCGCTATGAGTACATCTCCCCCCTCGCCATCGCCCCCGACCCGTTCGCCGATGCTGACGCTGGACGAAGCGCTCAGCCGCTTGCTGAGCGCGGTCCGGCCGCTTCCGGCGACTGACGCCGAGCGGGTCTCGACCTTCGACGCGCTCGGCCGCGTGCTGGCCGAAAACGTGCGCTCGGGCCTGGATGTGCCGCCCGCCGACAACACCTCGATGGACGGTTACGCGCTGCGCTGCGCCGACGTGCCCGCGGCCGGCACGGTGCTGCCGGTCAGCCAGCGCATTCCGGCCGGCGTGGTGGGCGCGCCGCTGCAGCCTGGCAGCGTGGCGCGCATCTTCACGGGTGCGCAGGTGCCGCCCGGCGCCGATGCGGTGGTGATGCAGGAGCAGTGCGAAGTGGTGGCCGGGCCCACGGGAAGATCGTCAACTGAGGCAGTGCGCATCAACACCGTCGCGCAGCCGGGCCAGTGGATTCGCCGGCGCGGCGAAGACGTGCAGCACGGCGCGGTGGTGTTGAAGGCCGGCACCCGGCTGAGCCCGCAGGCGCTCGGCCTGGCCGCCTCGGTCGGCGCTGCCACCTTGAAAGTGTCGGCGCGGCCGCGGGTGGCGCTGTTCTCTACCGGCGACGAACTGGTGATGCCCGGCGAGCCACTCAAGCCCGGCGCCATCTACAACTCCAACCGTTTCACCTTGCGCGCGCTGATCCAGGCGCTGGGCTGCGAGTGCGTCGACCTCGGCATCGTGCCCGACCGGCTCGACGCCACGCGCGAGGCCTTGCGCCGTGCCGCGCAGGGCAACCACCTGATCGTCACGTCGGGCGGTGTCTCGGTCGGCGAAGAAGACCACCTGCGCCCGGCGGTGGCCGCCGAAGGCCGCATCGACTTGTGGCAGATCGCGATCAAGCCGGGCAAGCCGCTGGCCTTCGGCGAGGTGCGGCGGGCCGACCAGTCGTCGGCGTACTTCATCGGCCTGCCGGGCAACCCGGTGTCCAGCTTCATCACCTTCCTGCTCGCGGTGCGGCCGGTGTTGATGCGCCTGCAAGGCGCGACCGATGCCGACCCCGTGGGCATGACGATGCGCGCCGACTTCGACTGGCCAAGCCCCGACAAGCGGCGCGAGTTCCTGCGCGTGCGGCGCAACGCCCAGGGCGGGCTCGACCTGTTCGCCAATCAGAGCTCCGGGGTGCTCACGTCCACCGTTTGGGGCGACGGCGTGGTCGACAACCTGAGCGGCCAGGCCATCCGGGCCGGTGACGCGGTGCGCTATCTGCCGTTTTCGGAGCTGCTGTCGTGAACGTCCAGGTGCGCTACTTCGCGTCGATCCGCGAGGTGTTGGGCGGCGGCGAACAAATCGAAGTGCCCGACGGCAGCACGGCCGCGGCGTTGCGCGAACGGCTGATCGCACGCAGCCCTGCACATGCCGCAGCGCTCGGCACGAACCGGGCGCTGCGCTGCGCGGTCGACCAGACCTTGGACGATGGCTCGGCGGTGCTGCGTGACGGATCGGAAGTGGCGTTTTTCCCACCCGTCACCGGCGGCTAGGGTTTCAGCGCCAGGCAGCGGCCGGCAACGCGCCGAGCAGCTCCTTCAGGCGCGCGCGCAAGGCGTCGGAGGCCGGCAACAACGGCTCCCTCACCTCGTCGCGACACTCTCCCAGGTGCGCGAGCAGCGCTTTGACCGGCGCCGGGTTGGGTTCGTCGAACAAGGCCCGGGTCAGCGGTGCCAGGTGCCGCCACAGCAACCGCGCACGGATCAGCTCGCCAGCCGCCAGCGCGCGGTCGAAGGCCACGAACAACTCGGTGCGCACATGCGCGCTCGCAGCCACCGCACCGGCGGCACCCAGGCAGCGGCTGGCAAACCACTCGGCGTCGTTGCCGCACAGCACCTGCAGTTCCCCATCGGCGATCAAGGCCTCGGTGCCATCGAGCCGGCCGCCGCAGTCCTTCAGCGCGACGATGCGCGGGTGGCGCACCAGCGCGCGCAAGGTGTCGAGCTCGAGCCGCACCCCGGTGCGGGCGGGAATGTCGTACAGCATCAGCGGCGCCGGTGCCGCATCGGCAATCTGCGTGAAGAAGGCCTGCAATGCGGCCTGCGACGGCCGCACGTAGCCCGGCGCCGGCACCAGGAAGGCGGCGAGCCGGTGCGGCGCGGCAGCGTGCATGCGGCGCAGCACCTCGGCGGCGGTGGTGGCCGAGGCGCCCATCACCACCGGCAGCGTGGTGGAGCCGGTCACCGTGGCCAGCACCGCGTCCCGTTCAGCATCGTCGAGCATCGGTGCTTCGCCGGTGGTCGCGCAGACGACGAAGCCCGTGATGCCGCTCGGCGTCAGGCGCTTGACCAGCGCCGCCAGAGCGTCGTGGTCCACCGCGCCGGCGCGGAACGGGGTGATCAGCGGGATCCACAACCCGGAAAAATCAAGGTCGGCGAGAGGGTCGATATCGGTACGCACGCAAATTCCTTTCGAACAACGACCGTGGGAGGCCATCGCCGAGTGCGCGCGGATCAACGGGAATGCAGGGGATGAAGCCAGATGCCAGCCGGTTCCGTCGCTCACCTGACGACGGAACCGCAGCTCCGGTCAGACGAGCAGCGGTTTTTTCGCTTTGTCGGCACCTGCGCCAGCCGCGCACGCGCAGTGGCGTGCGATGGTGACGTGGGCGAGGGCAGGGCGCGACATGCGCCGATTCTAGAAGCGCCGCAGGCTGCGGTCACGCTGCGCGCGGTGCCACAATTCCGCCATGTCGCATGCTCGCGTCAGCATCCAGTCCGCCGACTTCGACCTCAGCGCCGAGGTCGCCGCGCTGCGTGCTGCCGACGGCGGCGTCGGCGCGGTGGTGAGTTTTGTCGGCACGGTGCGCGACCGAAACGGTGGCACTGCGGAAGGCGTCTCGGCGATGGAGCTGGAGCACTACCCCGGCATGACTGAGCGGTCCATCGAGGCGATGATCGACACGGCGTTCAAGCGTTTCGACATGCGCGCCGCTCGGGTCGTGCACCGCGTCGGCGTGCTGCAGCCGCTCGAGCAGATCGTGCTCGTGGTGGTCACGTCGGCCCACCGAGGCCAGGCCTTCCAGGCGTGCGAGTTTCTGATGGACTATCTGAAGACCCAGGCGCCGTTCTGGAAGAAGGAAACCACGCCGGACGGTGCGCATTGGGTCGATGCACGGGTGAGCGACGACCAGGCGCTCGAACGCTGGGGCATCGCCAGCGTGGACAACGCCGCGCCGTGACAACGGCCTGGCCGTGGGCGCAGGTGCTGGCGGTGGCCGGCGGCGCGGCCCTCGGCGCCTTGTTGCGCTGGTGCGCCGGGCTGTGGCTGAACGCGAGCTGGGCCGGTTTCCCGCTCGGCACCTTGCTGGTCAACTGCGTCGGCGGCTTGCTGATCGGTGTGGCGCTGGCCTGGTTCGAGCGTTCGCCGAACGAATTGCTGCGGCTGTTGCTGGTGACAGGTTTCCTGGGTGGGCTGACGACCTTCTCGGCGTTTTCGGTCGAGTCGCTGTTGTTGCTGCAGCGTGGCCAGTGGCTGCTGGCGGCCGGGCACACGCTGGCGCACGTGCTGGGCGCGTTGGCTTGTGCCGCCCTGGGCTTTCGCGTGGCCCAGGCGGCGCTGGCCTGAACTCTTCTGGGGCGCATACTCGCCCGGACCCTGCCGCCGCGGCACGTTGACTTGGCTCAAGCGCGCCGGCAAGCCGCCTTGAAAAGCCCCACTGCCTGCCCAACCTCTGCCTCAATCGGAGGTTTTCCCCCATGCGACTCGACAAACTGACCACCCAATTCCAGGAAGCCCTGGGCGAAGCCCAGAGCTTGGCGCTGAACCGCGACAACCCGTACATCGAGCCGGCCCACGTGCTGCTGGCGATGCTGGCGCAGGCCGACGGGCCGAAGGCCTTGCTCGCGCGAGCTAACGTCAACACGAGCAAGCTGCAAGGCGCACTCGAAGCCGAAACGGCGAAGCTGCCGCAGGTGCAGGGCGGCGAGCAGGTGCAAGCCGGGCGCGACCTGGGCGCGCTGCTGCAGTCGGCCGAGAAAGAGGCCACCAAACGCGGTGACCAGTTCATTGCGAGCGAAATGTTCCTGCTCGCGGCGGCCGACTCCAAGGCGTCGATCGGCCCGCTGCTGAAGGAGCACGGGCTGACCCGCAAGGGGCTGGAATCAGCGATCGAGGCCGTGCGCGGCGGCCAAAAGGTCGACAGCGCCGACGCCGAGGGCCAACGCGAGGCGCTGAAGAAGTACACGCTGGACCTGACCGAACGCGCCCGGCTGGGCAAGCTCGACCCGGTGATCGGCCGCGACGACGAGATCCGCCGCGCGATTCAGGTGCTGCAGCGGCGCACCAAGAACAACCCGGTGCTGATCGGCGAGCCGGGCGTGGGCAAGACGGCCATCGTCGAAGGCCTGGCGCAGCGCATCGTCGCTGGCGAGGTGCCTGACTCGCTGAAGAACAAGCGCGTGCTGGTGCTCGACATGGCGCTGCTGCTGGCTGGCGCCAAGTTCCGCGGCGAATTCGAGGAGCGGCTCAAGAGCGTGCTGAAGGAAGTGGCGCAGGACGAAGGCCAGACCATCGTCTTCATCGACGAGATCCACACAATGGTCGGCGCCGGCAAGGCCGAGGGCGCGATCGACGCGGGCAACATGCTCAAGCCGGCGCTGGCGCGCGGCGAGTTGCATTGCATTGGCGCGACCACCTTGAACGAGTACCGCAAGTACGTCGAAAAAGACGCGGCGCTGGAGCGGCGCTTCCAGAAGATCCTGGTCGGCGAGCCGACGGTGGAGGCCACCATCGCGATCCTGCGCGGCCTGCAGGAAAAGTACGAGGTTCACCATGGCGTGGAGATCACCGACCCGGCGATCGTCGCCGCGGCCGAGCTGAGCCACCGCTACATCACCGACCGCTTCCTGCCCGACAAGGCGATCGACCTGATCGACGAAGCTGCCGCCAAGGTCAAGATCGAGATCGACTCCAAACCCGAGGCGATGGACAAGCTCGACCGTCGCCTGATCCAGCTGCAGATCGAACGCGAGGCGGTGCGGCGCGAGAAGGACGAAGCCTCGCAGAAGCGCCTGGGCTTGCTCGAAGAAGAGATCACCAAGCTGCAGCGCGAGGCCGCCGATCTGGACGAGATCTGGAAAGCCGAGAAGGCCGCGGCGCAAGGCACCGAGCACGTTCGAGCGGAGATCGAGAAGATCAAGTTCCAGATCGTCGAGCTCACTCGCAAGGGCGACTTCAACAAGGTGGCCGAGTTGCAGCACGGCAAGCTGCCCGAGCTGGAGGCGAAGCTGAAGGAGGCGCAGGCGAAAGAGTCGAAGAAGGGCGCCGACAAGAGCAAGCCGCAGTTGCTGCGCACGATGGTTGGCGTCGAAGAGATCGCCGAGGTGGTGGCGCGCGCCACCGGCATTCCGGTTTCCAAGCTGATGCAGGGCGAGCGCGAGAAGCTGCTGCAGATGGAGGCCAAGCTGCACCAGCGCGTGGTCGGGCAGGATGAGGCGATCTCGGCGGTGGCCAACGCAATCCGCCGTTCACGCTCGGGCCTGAGCGACCCGAACCGGCCGACCGGCTCTTTCCTGTTTCTCGGCCCCACCGGCGTGGGCAAGACCGAGTTGTGCAAGGCGCTCGCCGGTTTCCTGTTCGACAGCGAGGACCACATGATCCGCCTCGACATGAGCGAGTTCATGGAGAAGCATTCGGTCAGCCGCCTGATCGGCGCGCCGCCGGGCTACATCGGCTACGACGAGGGCGGTTATCTGACCGAGGCGGTGCGCCGCAAGCCTTACAGCGTGCTTTTGCTCGACGAGGTGGAAAAAGCCCACCCGGACGTCTTCAACGTGCTGCTGCAGGTGCTCGACGATGGCCGCCTGACGGACGGCCAGGGCCGCACCGTGGACTTCAAGAACACCGTGATCGTGATGACCAGCAACCTCGGCTCGCACCAGATCATGCAGATGGCCGGGCAGAGCAGCGAGCTGATCCGCGAGGCGGTGTGGGTCGAGGTCAAGCAGCACTTCCGCCCCGAGTTCCTGAACCGAATCGACGAGGCGGTGGTGTTCCACGCGCTCGACGAGAAGAACATCGAGGCCATTGCAAAGATCCAGCTCAAGGTGCTGGAAGCACGGCTCGAAAAGCTCGAGATGCGGCTGGACGTGTCGCCCAAGGCGGTGTCCGAACTGGCCAAGGCCGGCTTCGACCCGGTGTTCGGCGCACGGCCGCTCAAGCGCGCCATTCAGCAGCGCATCGAGAACCCGGTGTCCAAGCTGATCCTGGAAGGGCGCTTCGGGCCGAAGGACCTGGTGCCGGTCGATTTCGAAGACGGCGAGTTCCGCTTCGAAAGGGTGGTGCACTGAGCGAGCCCCCGCCCAAGCCCGGGGGCGGAGCGGTCAGGCGGTGGCGGCCAAGCGGTCAGTAGGCGCTAGCCGCAACCTGCTCCTCGAACATGCTGTCCAGGCGCAGCACCTGCAGGCGCACCAGCGTGAGATTGGCCTTGGCCTTGTCGAGCACCACGTGCAGGGCCAGGCCAGGATGGCGCGGCACGGCGCGCAGCAGCAAGTGGTGCGACTCCAGGGTGATGGCCGCCTCGGGCAGCGAATGGCCCAGCTTCAGGACGCTGCCGCAATTCAGGATGGCCGTCATCAGGGCGGCGCCTTGCAATGCCAGGTCAGCCGCGCTCGGCCCTGAGCCGGCGTAGGCGACCCGGTTGCCGTTGGCCGCATCGAAGACGGTGCAGCCGATCACGCCCGCCAGCTCGCTTGTCTGGCGAACGTAGCGCCGCAGCAGGTCGGCCGTGGCCGGCAGGCTCACGCTGGCGACGACAGGCGCCGGTCGTCGCGGAGCGGGCTGTGCAAGTTCACCCAGATCCGAATGCTCGGTGGGCGCATAGGCACTGTCCGGCGTGGCCGGCGTGGCCGGCGGGGGGGGCGCGGTCACGGCGGCAGCCGGACGGGCCGACGCCGCGGGTGGTGGGGCCGGCGGGGCAGCGGCGACGAGTCGGGCGAGTGCGGCAACGGCGCTGCCGGCCGCCGGGCTCTTGTCGGTCAGGCGGTTCCAGGTGCCGCTGATGAAGCCCCAGGCGTCGGCCGCGCGGGCGACCTGAGGGGTGGTGCGCACATTCACATGGGTGTCGCGGGCCAGTTCCATGCCGTGGTTGACCAGGCTGCTGGCCGACCCCAAAGGCAGCAGCAACATCTGCTCGTTGTGCCAGGGCCCGCGGACCATGCTGTCGCGCAACCGGGTCACCACGGTGGCGATCTCGGCCGCCTTCAGATCCCCCACCATGATGACGCCCAGCCGGCTGAAGGCCAACAGCATGTGGGCCAGGCTCTGGCGCCAGGAGGGTTCGGTCTCGCAATCGGTGCTGTACATGCGCAGCTTGGTGCCGCCCGCCGAGGGCAGTTCAACGAAGTGAATCGTCGCCAGGGCGGTGCCGTAGCCCTGGCGCCGGATCACGAGCTTTTGCACCGGGCGTCCGCTGGCCGATGCAACGCTGCCGAGCAGCTTGAGCGACGAGGTCGTGCCGACGTCGTGCACCGCAATGAATTCCGGCCGCAAGTGTTCGAACTGCTGCTGCATGGCCGGCGCCGGGTTGCAGCTGACGAACAGTTCGTGCTCGTTGGCCCGGGTCTGGCGGCCGACATCGACGGCGGTTTCGCCCAGATAGTCGTCGCTGCTGCGCGCGATCTGGGTGGAAGGCGCGGCCAGTTCCCCCGCGGCGGTGTCGCCCGCGCCCCGGGGTGCGGATCTGCTCCAGTACGGTGCGTCTCGAGAGGGGTTGCTCATGCTCGGGTCCGGTGCGCAGCCTGTGATTTGGGGTGTCGAGCGCGGCCAGATGTGCCGCCGACGGCTGGCGAAAACAGTGTAAGTGCAGGCCCCGAAACGGGGTTCGCAAAGCATGTGGACGAAGTCTCACGAACCGGGAGGGGCTGGTGGCCGTCAGCAACACTCCATGGCCCGAATGGGTAGGAGTAAGCCCTATGCGGGTTCACGCGCAGTTGGGGCACCGGTGTAAGCAAACGGTAAGCGGTGAGCACAACAGTCGAACCAAATTTACTGGGGCTCGCATGCTGCTGGTCGTTTCCGCCGTCAAGCTGGTTGCCGAGATTGCGCTGATGGCGCTGCTCGGCCAATGGCTGCTGGGCCTGCTGGCCGGCCAGAAGCGCGAGACCAACATGTTCTATCAAACCCTGGGCGTGCTGACGAAACCCTTTGTCAAGGGCGTGCGCCTGATCACGCCGCGGGTCGTCATCGACCGCCACGTCCCGCTGGCCACCGGCCTGCTGCTGTTCATGGTTTGGGTGGCAGCCACGCTGACCAAGATCAATCTGTGCGTCGAGATCGGAGTTCAAGCATGTCAATGACGCCCCGCACCTGGGCTTACTGGCAGCACAAGCTGCAGGCGATGGCCTGGCTACTGGTGGGCCGGCGCGAAGCGGCCCTCGGCGTGTTCTCGGACATGCTGCAGATGTGGCCCGGCGACGCCTACGTGTTGGCCAGCCGCTCGCACCTGCTCGCCCAGCTCGGGCGCCGGGACGCGGCCATCGGCGACGCCCAGACGCTGGTCGACGCTCACCCCCAGCGCAGCGCCGCGCACTGGTTCAACCTGGCCTTTCTGCTGGAGCAGGCCGGCCGCTTCGACGAGGCCGAACGTGCCTTTCGCGGCGCCGTGACGCTCGACCCCAAGCTCGACCGCGCCTGGTACGGGCTGGGCCTGGTGCTGATCCGGCTGCAGCGTTTCGACGACGCCGTGAAGGCCCTCAAGCGCAACACCGAACTGCAACCCATGAGCCCGTACGGCTGGTACCAGCTTGCCCGGGTGCATGTGGATCGACACGAGCCCGACGAAGCGCGCCGGATCATCGACCACCTCAAGGGCTTCGAGCCCAAGGTGGCCGCTCAACTGGAGCGCGAGACAGGTTTGTTGGCGTGATATCGGTGGGGTGGGGGCGGGCGACCCACCGTGCCGGTTTTTTGGTGCCGTATCGGGATGCCGGGCAAGACAGGCGGGTCTCGAAGCGGAATCTGGGATTGTCCTCACGCCAGGTGAGGCGTGCATTTTTTGGAGGCAACTGCAATGCAATTGACTGAAAGACACCGCCAGTATTGGCAGAAGAACCTCCGGATCACCGGGATTCTTCTGGCCATCTGGTTCGTCGTGACCTTCGTCGCGGCTTATTTCGCCCGGGATCTGAGCTTCACGTTCTTCGGCTGGCCATTCAGCTTCTGGGTCGCGTCGCAAGGTGCGCTCGTCGTTTACGTGGTCATCATCGGCTACTACGCGCATTACATGAACAAGCTCGACAACGAATACGGCGTTGCCGAGATCGAGGAGGAATGACATGGCAGGCATGACCCCCAGCTCCGGCGGCGGCGGCACTTTCAGCGCGTCCACCAACAAGGGCTTCAAGCAGCAACTGACCAAGGTGTACACGTGGTACACGGGCGGCTTCATCGCGTTCGTCGTGGTGCTCGGCATCCTCGAACAGATGGGGTTGCCGCGGAACTACATCGGCTTCATCTTCCTGATCGCCACCGTGCTGCTGTACGCCGGCATCGGCGTGATGAGCCGCACCACTGACGCTGCTGAATACTACGTGGCCGGCCGGCGCGTTCCGGCAATATACAACGGCATGGCCACGGGCGCTGACTGGATGAGCGCCGCGTCGTTCATCGGCATGGCCGGCACGCTGTACCTGACCGGGTATGGCGGCCTGGCGTTCATCCTCGGGTGGACCGGCGGTTACTGCCTGGTGGCGCTGTTCCTGGCGCCCTACCTGCGCAAGTTCGGCCAATTCACGATTCCCGACTTCCTGGGCGCGCGCTTCGAAGGCAACCTGCCGCGCTTCCTGGGCATCCTGGCGGCGATTCTGTGCTCGTTCACCTACGTGGTGGCGCAGATCTACGGCGTGGGCCTGATCACCGCACGGCTGTCCGGCCTGGCGTTCGAGGTCGGCATTTTCGTGGGCCTGGGCGGCATCCTGGTGTGCTCGTTCCTGGGCGGCATGCGCGCAGTCACGTGGACGCAGGTGGCCCAGTACATCATCCTGATCGTGGCCTACATGATCCCGGTGGTTTGGCTGTCGATCAAGCAGACCAGCATTCCGGTTCCGCAGGCCATCTACGGCTACCAGCTCGAGAAGGTGACCGCGCTCGAAAAGAAGCTGATTGACGACCCGAAAGAAAAGGAAGTCATCGCCGTATTCCAGAAGCGAGCCGATGACCTGGGCGCCAAGCTCAAGGACATTCCGGCGGCGCTCGCCGCCGACAAGTCCGCTGCCACGAAGAAGCTCGAGGACCTGAAGGCGGCCAATGCGCCGCTGGCCGAAGTGCAGGCAGCCGAGAAGGCGCTGGCCAGCGTGCCCAAGGATGAAGGCGACGCCAAGAAGGCGTGGACGGCAGCCAAGGCCGCCAACGAAGGGCGAGCAAAACCGCTGGCCGGCATGCCGCGCCATGCCGCGCAGTACGCGGGTGACCCGAACGGCGACCAGAAGGCCAAGGACACGTACGACACCTCTCGCCGCAACTTCCTTGCGCTGGTGTTCTGCCTGATGGTGGGCACGGCCGCGTTGCCGCACATCCTGATGCGCTACTACACCACGCCGTCGGTCAAGCAGGCGCGCGAGTCGGTGACCTGGTCGCTATTCTTCATCTTCCTGCTGTACTTCACGGCGCCGGCGCTTGCGGTTCTGGTGAAGTTCGAGGTCTTCTCTGCGCTGGTGGGCACACCGATCGATCAGTTGCCGGCCTGGATTGCGAACTGGGCCAAGGTCGATCCGACGCTGCTGTCGGTGGCTGACGTCAACGGCGACGGCATCTTCCAGCTCGGCGAAATGCGCATCGGCGGCGACATCATCGTGCTGGCCACGCCAGAGATCGCCGGCTTGCCGTACGTGATCTCGGGTCTGGTGGCTGCCGGCGGACTGGCGGCGGCGCTGTCGACCGCCGACGGCCTGCTGCTGACGATCGCCAACGCGCTGTCGCACGACCTGTACTACAAGATGATCGACCCGAACGCCTCGACCTCGCGTCGCGTGGCGATCTCCAAGGCGCTGCTGCTGGTGGTGGCTTTGGCGGCTGCGGCGGTCGCGGCGCAGAAGCCGGCGGACATCCTGTTCCTGGTCTCGGCGGCGTTCTCGTTCGCAGCGGCAGCGTTCTTCCCCGCGCTGGTGCTGGGCATTTTCTGGAAGCGCGCCAACAAGTGGGGAGCGTCGCTGGGCATGATCGCCGGCCTGGGCATCACGCTCTACTACATGGTCACGACGCAGCCCTGGATGCGCGGCATCTTCGGCGTGACCAGCCCGGTGGAGCTGTGGTTCGGCATCCTGCCGATTTCGGCCGGTGTGTTCGGCGTGCCGCTGGGGTTCGCGGTGATCATCATCGTCAGCCTGCTGACCCCGTCGCCGCGCCAGGACACCCAGGAACTGGTGGAGCACGTGCGCTACCCCGACCTGAACCTGGGCAAGACCTGATTCAGGCCTGAACAAGGCGGTCGACCTGCACGGGTAGGCGTCGCCGCCGACACAGGGCCGCTGGGAGACCAGCGGCCCTTCTTCGTTCGGGCGCTATAATCGTCGGCTTTCCTTGCCACACCCAGGTTTGGTGTCCAGACTGACGCTGACCGACGCTGACCGGCGCTGGCCAGTGCTGATGGGGTGGCTCAATCCACAAGGAGTATCAATGCGTCACTATGAAAT
>JANMYQ010000117.1:0-7782 GCA_031382215.1 Methylibium sp. | reverse complement strand
CCACTGGAAACAAAGTAACTGCGAACGACTCTACGTACGCTCTCGCCGCTTAAAACCGGTGAGCTTCGCAACAGTTGGCCGATGGGCTGGGCCTGAGGGGTAACCTGAAGGCTGCGAAGTCATACACATGGGCTCGTCCTGTAGTGGGTCACTCACCACAGGGTTAAATCAAGTGAATCGTGGGAGGGGTAGCGTGCTGCTGCGCGACCCTCGACACTAAAAACAAATCAGACAGCTAAGCGTGTAGATCTGCCTGGCGATGGCTTGCGGACGGGGGTTCGATTCCCCCCAGCTCCACCACTTCAGAGTCCCGGATGATCCCGGGACATCCCAGAAAAGCCCGACGCCTCCAAGTACTCAGTGCTTGGGGGCGTTTTGCTTTGTGCGGCATCTCGGATTGCCGGCCCCTCTTGGCTTAGGCCCCGGGGGAATTTGCGGCGGGTCCACTCGGTGTCGATCGCATCGTCGGTCACGGTGTGCCCCACGTGGATGTTCTTTGGTCACAGCTCGCGCGCCATGCCCTGGGCCGAGGATGACAGCGGGCCCTCGTCAGCATGATGCATATCATCTTTCAGTATGACGAATACAATCCAGATGCGTCAACACGCGGGAAACCACCATGGGACATTCACAAGCCGACAAGGCCCAGAGCCGCGAGCGCATCCTGCGCAAGGCGGCCGATGCGGTGCGCGATACCGGCCTGGAATCGGTCAGCGTCGGCAAGCTGATGCGCAGCGTCGATCTCACGCACGGTGGCTTCTATAACCACTTCGGATCCCGGTCCGACCTGCTCGCGCAGGCCTTGGAACGTGCGCTGGTCGAGGGCGGCAAGACGGCCACCGCCGGCATGAAGCCCGGCGATGCGCCGCGCAGCTACGAGACCCGGGTGAAGGGCTACGTCAGCCGCGCGCACCGCGATGCGCGCACCAGCGGCTGCGCGATCGCTGCGCTGGCATCGGACGTGGCGCGCGCCGACGCGGCGTCACGAGCGGTGATGTCGGCGCACATCGACGACCTCGTCGGCCAGCTTGCACACTCGCTGAACAGCCAAGACGAAGGCGACGCCATGCTGGCAGTGAGCGCGATGGTCGGCGCCGTGCTGCTGGCAAGGGTGCAGACCGATCAGAAGAAGTCCGACGCGCTGCTGAAGTCGGTGCGCGACCGCCTGCTGGCACTGAACCGCACCGATCCGGCCTGAGCGCTTGTGAGGCATTCCGTCGCACCTGCTCGCGTGCAAGAAACTACGCCGCTTGTCGTTGCCCAAGCCCCGGCGCCTTCGCTGCTGACCGCACCGATCCTGCCGGCCCTGCTGCGCTTTGCGCTGCCCAACATGGTGGCGATGTTGGCCACGGCGCTGGCGACCGTGGCCGAGACAGCCTATGTCGGCAGTTTCGGCGTGCCAGCGTTGGCCGGCATGGCGCTGGTGTTCCCGATGGTCATGCTGCAGATGATGCTGTCAGGCGGCGCGATGGGCGGTGGCGTGGCCGCCGCGATCAGTCGGGCGCTTGGGGCCGGCGCGCCCGAGCGGGCCAACGCCCTGGCGGTGCATGCGCTGTGGATCGGCCTGGCCGCTGGCGGGGTGAACTGTCTGCTGATGCTGGTCTGGGGGCCGGCGATCTATGCCGGACTGGGCGGCCGCGGCGAGGCGCTGGCGCATGCCATCGCCTATTCGAACGTGGCGTTCTACGGCTCCCTCGGCGTCTGGCTGATGAACACCTTCGCCTCGGTGCTGCGTGGCGCCGGGAACATGCTGGTGCCGTCGGCGACCTTCCTGCTGGTCTCGCTGGCGCAGGTGATCATCGGCGGAGCGCTGGGCCTGGGTTGGGGGCCGTTCCCCCGGCTCGGCATGCCTGGCGTGGCGGCGGGGCAGGTCATCGCCTTCAGTGCGGGTGCCATCTTTCTGTTCTGGTATCTGCGCAGCGGCCGGTCCAAGGTCAGCCTGTCGATTCGCACCACGCCGCTGCAGCGGGGCTTGCTGGCCGACATCCTCAAGGTCGGGGCGCTGGCTTGCATCTCGCCCCTGCAGACAGTGGCAACGGTGCTGATCCTGACCCGGTTGGTGGCGCAGTTCGGCCCGACGGCACTGGCGGGCTACGGCATCGGCGCGCGGCTCGAGTTCCTGCTGATTCCGATCGGCTTTGCCATCGGCGTGGCGTCGGTGCCTCTGGTGGGCATGGCCATTGGCGCCGGCATGGCGGCCCGCGCGAAGCGCGTCGCTTGGATCGCGGCGCTGCTCGCCACGGCCGTGCTGGGCTTCTTGGGCGGGGTCGTGGCCATCGCTCCAGGCCTTTGGGTGGGGCTGTTCACGCTCGACCCCGACGTACAAGCATCGGCCGGGCTCTACTTCCGCTGGGCCGGGCCGGTCTATGGGTTGTTCGGGCTGGGCCTGTGCCTGTATTTCTCGGCGCTGGGCGCGGGAAAGGTCGGTGGCCTGGTGCTGGCCGGCACCTTGCGCCTGCTGGTCGTGGCGATCGGTGGCTGGATGTTGCTGCAAGCATCGACCGAGCCTTGGACGGTCTTCGCGCTGGTCGCTCTGGGCATGGCCGTGTTCGGGCTGGCGGCGGCGCTGGCCGTTCGGGTCACGCGTTGGGGAGACGAGGGGCTGCCGACGACCCGGTGATCGGGCTTGCTCTTCTCGCAGTCGAAGATGTATGATGATCATCATGCGAGAAGCAAGACCCAACGCCAAAGCCGCAGCCAAACAGGCGTCGCACGAACGCATCGTGGCGGTTGCCGCACGCGCCATTCGCAAGACCGGCTACGACGGCACCGGCGTCGCCGACATCATGAAGCAGGCCGGCCTCACCCATGGGGCGTTCTACGCCCACTTCGCGTCGCGCGATGCGATGCTGGTCGAAGCTGCGGATCGGGCGGGTGCCGAATCGGCGGCAGCAGCGGCCGAAGCGGTCGCCAAGGCGCCGCCGGCGCAGGCCTTGGCGGCCATGCTGCGCGCCTATCTTTCCCAGGCCCATGTCGCCCATCCCGAGCTGGGTTGCCCAGCAGCCGCGCTGGGCTCCGAGATGCCACGCCAGGCACCAGAGGTACGGCGCGCAGCCACGCGACGCATCAAGGAGATGGTTGATCTGGTGGCGCGCCAGTCGCCCGAGTGGGGGCAACCGGGCACCCACGAGCGAGCGCTCTTCACGGTGGCCACGATGGTCGGTGCCGTCGTGCTGGCTCGTGCCGTCGATGAACCGGGCCTCTCGGATTCGATTTGCCAGGCCGCACTGGCACACCTGGTCCCTCAAGACGACTGATGCGCGCCGTCGTCCAATGCGTTCGCCAAAACATATGATGAACATCATTTCAAATGGATTCCACGGGCCTGTGAATGCCGTGTCCACCGAGGGGCTGACATGAAGGCCTTCGTGCTCGACCGTTACGGCAAGCAGCGCGCGCTGCAATTGACCGACGTGCCGGTCCCCACATTGCGCGACGACGAGGTGCTGGTGGAAGTGCACGCTGCCGGCGTGAACCTGCTCGACGCCAAGCTCAGGAGCGGCGAGTTCAAGCTGATGCTGCGCTATGACATGCCACTCGTTCTCGGCCACGATCTGGCCGGGTTGGTGGTGAAGGTCGGCGCCCGGGTGCGGCAGTTCAAGATCGGTGACGAGGTCTACGCCCGGGCCGATGATTTCCGCATCGGCACGTTTGCCGAGTTCATCCCGGTCAAGGAGTCTTCACTGGCGCTCAAGCCGAAGTCGCTGAGCATGGTCGAGGCGGCTTCGCTGCCGCTGGTGGGCTTGACGGCGTGGCAGGCACTGGTGGAGATGGCGGCCTTGAAGAAGGGGCAGAGCGTCTTCATCCAGGCCGGCTCGGGCGGCGTGGGCACGTTTGCGATCCAGCTGGCCAAGCACCGCGGTGCACGCGTTGCCACCACCACCAGCACGGCCAACGTGGACCTGGTCAAGCGCCTGGGTGCAGACACTGTCATCGACTACAAGACGCAGGACTTCGAGGACGTGTTGCGCGACCAGGACGTGGTGCTGAACAGCCAGGACGGCAAGACGCTGAAGAAGTCTCTGCGGGTGCTCAAGCGCGGCGGCCAGCTGATCTCCATCTCCGGTCCTCCGGACCCTGCATTCGGCCGGCAGATCGCTGCGCCGGCCGCCTTGCGGGGGGTGCTGTGGCTGCTCAGTGCAGGCGTCAGGCGCCAGGCGCGCAGCCGCGGCATCGACTACCGCTTTCTCTTCATGCGCGCTGACGGCAGCCAGCTCAGCGAGATCACCCGACTCGTTGACGTGGGCGCGATCCGACCGGTGATCGACAAGGTCTACCCGTTTGTGTCCACCAACGAGGCCCTGGCCCATGTCGAAGGCGGCCGCGCCAAGGGCAAGGTGGTGGTGTCCATGCGCTGATCGACCGACTGCCCCTCGCCTCCCCGCACCACCAGGAAACCCTCATGAAGATCGAAAACGCCGTCGTCCTCGTCACCGGTGCCAATCGCGGCATCGGCCTGGCTTTCTGCCGCGCCTTGCTGGCCCGCGGCGCGCGCAAGGTGTACGCCGGTGCGCGAGATCCTTCCAGCGTGACCCTTGCGGGTGTGCATGCGCTACGGCTCGATGTGAACCAGCCGGCCGACGTGCAGGCAGCCGCCCAGCAAGCTGCGGACGTGACGCTGCTGATCAACAACGCGGGCATCGCGCAGGCGGGCGGCTTCATGCTGGCCGATAGCGAAGACACCGCGCGGCGCCTGTTCGAGACGAACTTCTTCGCCATGCTGCGCATGAGCCAGGCCTTTGCGCCCGTGCTCAAGGCCAACGGTGGCGGCGGCCTGCTCAATGTGCTGTCGGTCGCCTCATGGGTCAACGGTGGCCAGCTAGCCGCCTACGCGGCCAGCAAGGCCGCCGCTTGGTCGCTCACCAATTCACTGCGCCATGAGTTGGCGGCGCAACGCACGCAGGTGCTCGGCTTGCACATGGCCTATGTCGACACCGACCTCACGCGGGGCTTCGACGTTCCGAAATCGAGCTCCGAGGACATCGTCAGCCGCGCACTCGACGGGCTGGAAGCCGGGCAGCACGAAGTGCTGGCCGATGCGCTCACGCAGCAGGTCAAGAACGGGATGACGGCACCCACGCCCAGCTACCTGCCGCAGCCGGCCTGAGGCGCGCGGCCATTCCAAGGCTTGGCCCGCACCGCCCGACGCCACCCAACGATCTCCAACCACTCCAAGGACAACCCATGCTCTTCGAACCCTTCCAACTGCGCAAGGTCCAGCTGGCCAACCGCCTCGTGATGTCGCCATTGACGCGCAGCCGCGCGGTGCACGACAACACCGCCAATGCGCTGATGGCCACCTACTACGCGCAACGCGCCGGCGCCGGCCTGATCATCACCGAAGGCACATCGCCGTCACGCAACGGGCTGGGCTATGCCCGCATTCCAGGCCTGTTCAACAGCGCACACGTGGCCGGATGGAAGCTGGTGACGGAGGCCGTGCACGCCAAGGGTGGCCGCATCGTGGTGCAACTCATGCACACCGGCCGCGTCAGCCATCAGGCCAACCTGCCGGCCGGCGCTGAGGTGCTCGGGCCATCGGCAGAGACCTGCCCGGGCGAGATGTGGACGGATGTGCAAGGCAGCCAGCCGCACACGGCGCCCCGCGCCATGACGGCCGCGGACATCGCGACCACCATCGATGAGTACGTGCTTGCGGCCCGCCTGGCCATGGAAGCCGGCTTCGATGGCATCGAACTGCACGCCGCCAACGGCTACCTGCTGGAGCAGTTCCTGAACGCCAAGATCAATCGCCGCGAGGACGGCTACGGTGGCACGCCTGAGCGGCGCAACCGGCTGGTTCTGGAGGTTGCGGCCGCAGCCGCCCGCGCCATCGGCGCCGACCGCGTCGGCATCCGGCTGTCACCCCATGGCGTGTTCAACGGTGCCGGCGGATTCCCGGGTGTCGACGAGCAGTATCTGGCCTTGGCCAAGGGGCTGTCCGCACTCGGCCTGATGTACGTCCATGTGCTGGACCACTCTGCACTCGGGGCGCCTGCCGTTCCGGACAGCCTGAAAGCCGGTTTGCGCGCAGCGTTCGAAGGGCCGCTCATCCTCGCCGGCGGCTTCGACAAGGCGCGGGCCGAACAAGCGCTGACCAGCGGTCGAGCCGACCTGATCGCGATGGGCCGCCCGTTCCTCGCCAACCCGGACCTTGTGGAGCGGCTGCGCCAGGGGGCGCCGTTGAATGCGGTGGACCCGCAGACCTTCTACACGCCCGGTGAGAAGGGCTACACCGACTACCCGGCGCTTCACGCCTGAGCCTCGGCCAACAAACCATCCACCAGCGCCAGCAGTGATGCAAGCGTGAGCGGTTTCGTCAGGTAAGCGATCGCTCCTGCGGCGCGTGCCTCGGTCACGGTCTCTGGCATCGCGTCAGCCGAGGCCAGCACCATCGGAACGCCGCGCAGGCGCGGATCCGCTTTCAGTCGACGCAGCAAGTCAAGCCCATCCACGTCGGGCAGGTGGCGGTCGAGCAGGATGAGGTCCGGCACTGACTTCGCCACCTCTGCCAGCGTCGCTTGCCCGTCGCCGCAGACGTTCATCGTGATTTGCGGCCGCAGGCCGAGCATGGCGCGCATGACTTCGACGTTGACCTCGTTGTCTTCGACATAGAGCACGGTCTTGCTGCCGTAACTGGCAACGAGCTGCAAGGGTTCGCTCACCGCCGACGGAGCGGCAACCAGCAATCGGATATCGGCCAGCGGCAAGGTGAGGGTGAAGGTGGTGCCCCGCCCAGGAGCACTCGCGGCACTGAGTGTGCCGCCCATGAGCTCGGCCAGCGACTTCGAGATCACCAGTCCGATGCCCGTACCGTCGTCTACCGACCGTTCGCGGCCCAGTCGCTCAAAGGGCTGGAACATGCGCGCAAGTTGGTCTGCGGTGAGCCCGATGCCGGTGTCCCGCACCTGCACCACGGCGTTTCCGTCCCGCCGCTGGATGTGCAGATCGACCTCGCCGCCGGCGCGGTTGTACTTCACCGCGTTGCTCATCAGGTTCAACAGGATCTGCCGAACGCGCGTGGGGTCACCGGCTGCGGACACGCCCTCGTCGCCCATCGTCAACTGCAGAGACACTTGCGCCGCGCTGGCGGACGTTTCCAGCATCGGCAGCAGTTGGCGCGCAAGCTCACCAAGGTCGACCGCGCGCGTTTCGATGACCAGGCGCTTGGCCTCGATCCGCGCCAGATCGAGCAGGTCATCGACCATGCTCAGCAGGTGGCGGCCTGCCTGATGCGCTGCGACCAGCCACTGCCGTTCTTGCGGTTCCAGCCGCGGGCCTGCACGCAACTGCAGCATTTGCGAGAAGCCGAGCACGGCATTGAGCGGCGTGCGCAACTCGTGGCTGATGTGGGCGACGAAGGTGCTCTTGGCTTGGCTCGCCGCCGCAGCGGCGTCTCGATCGCGCTCGGCTGCCTGCGCACGCAGCATGTCGCGCAGGTCGTGCACCGCCGCCAACGCAAAGCTCGGCCGGCCGTCGGCTTGCCAGACCATGCTGGTCCGTACTTCGACCGGCACCTTCGAGCCATCGCGGGTCTGATAGGACTTTCGCATCACGAACAACGGCACGCGATGCTCCACCAGAGCCTGCGGCGCATTGGCCGAATGCACCAGATCCTCGGGCGGGGTGATGCTGGCCATCGTCATGCCTTCGAGCTCGTCAGTGGAATAGCCGAGCATCGCAGCGAAGGTCGGATTCGCACGCAGGATGTGCTTGTGGGTGTCGATCAAGACCACCCCGGCCGCTACGGTGTTGAACACCGCCTCGTAGCGGTTGTTGCTT
>JANMYQ010000115.1:0-10688 GCA_031382215.1 Methylibium sp. | reverse complement strand
CCGCTTCACGATCACGGCGCAGTTGAGGTTGTATTTGCCGCCGTCGCGGGGCAGGCTGCCGGCCACTACCACCGATCCGGCAGGCACGCGGCCATAGGTCACTTCGCCGCTGGCGCGGTCGTAGATCGGCGTGCTCTGGCCAATGAAGACGCCCATCGACAGCACCGAGTTTTCTTCGACGATCACGCCTTCGACCACCTCGGAACGCGCGCCGATGAAGCAGTTGTCTTCGATGATCGTCGGGTTGGCCTGCAGCGGCTCAAGCACACCGCCGATGCCGACGCCGCCGCTCAAGTGAACGTTCTTGCCGATCTGCGCGCAGGAGCCCACGGTGGCCCAGGCATCGACCATCGTGCCTTCATCGACATAAGCGCCGATGTTGACGAAGCTGGGCATCATCACCACGTTCTTGGCCAGGTACGAGCCGCGCCGCGCCACCGCCGGCGGCACCACGCGCACGCCGGTCTCGCGCATCTGCGCTTCGTCCAGGTGGGCAAACTTGGTCGGCACCTTGTCGTAGAAGCCGAGTTCACCGGCGCGCACCATCTTGTTGTCGGTCAGGCGAAAGCTCAGCAGCACCGCCTTCTTGACCCACTGGTTGACCTTCCACTGGCCCACGCTCTGGCGCTCGGCCACGCGCAGGCTGCCGTTGTTCAGGCCCTTGATCACCTGCTCGACGGCATCGCGCACTTCGGGCGAGTTCAGCGGCGTGAGATTGGCGCGGCCTTCCCAGGCCAGGTCGATGAGGGATTCGAGTTTTTGTGACATGGGCTGGGGCAAGTTTGAAGGGGAGATCATGAACGCCAGATCAGGATCCGGAGGCGGGCAACTGCTTGACGTAGGCGACGATGCGTTGCGCGGCTTCCAGACATTCGTCAACGTCGGCGACGAGGGCCAGCCGGACCCGGCCCGCGCCGGGGTTGAGCCCGAAGGCTTCACGTGCCAACAGGCTGCCCGGCAGAACCGCCACATTGTATTGAGCGAGCAGCCCCAAGGCGAATGCCACGTCGTCACCGCCCGGTACTTTTGCCCAGAGGTAGAAACCGGCGTCCGGCAGCTTCACGTCGAGCACGCTCGCCAGCAGCGGCGTGACCTGGGCGAACTTGGCGCGGTACAGGTCGCGGTTGTCCAGCACGTGGCGCTCGTCGTCCCAGGCCGCGATGCTGGCGTGCTGCACCACCGGGCTCATCGCGCTGCCATGGTAGGTGCGGTACAGCAGAAAAGCCTTCATCAGCGCGGCGTCGCCCGCCACGAAGCCCGAACGCAAGCCGGGCACGCTGGAGCGCTTGGACAGGCTGCTCAGCGCCACCAGGTTGTGGAAGTCGCCGCGGCCGAGTTGCACGGCGGCCTGCAGTGAACCGAGCGGCGCCTCGTCGCGGAAGTAGATCTCCGAGTAACACTCGTCCGACGCGATCACGAAGCCGTGTCGGTCGCTCAACTCGAACAGGCGCTGCCACTCGGCCAGCGGCATCACCGCGCCGGTCGGGTTGCCGGGCGAGCAGACGTACAGCAGTTGGGTTCGTGCCCACACCTCGTCGGGGATGCTGGCCCAGTCGGCCGCGAAGTTACGGGCCGGGTCGCTGTTGGCGAATGCCGTCTGCGCGCCGGCCAGCAGGGCCGCGCCTTCGTAGATTTGATAGAACGGATTGGGGCAGACGACCGTGGCGCCGGGCCGGGTCGGGTCGACCACGGTCTGAGCCAGCGCGAACAAGGCCTCGCGCGAGCCATTGACCGGCAGCACCTGCGTCAACGGGTCGACCGAAACGCCATAGCGGCGCTGGATCCACGCGCCGATCGAACGCCGCAGCGCGGGGTCGCCGGCCGTGGCGGGGTAGCTGGCCAGGCCGCGCAGGTGGTCGCGCAGCGCGTGCTGGATCAGCGCAGGTGTCGAGTGGCGCGGCTCACCGAGCCCCAGGCTGATGGGCTCGTAAGCCGGGTTCGGCGTGATGCCGTGGGAGAGTGCGCGCAGCCGCTCGAACGGGTACGGATGCAGGCGCGACAGCAGTGGATTCATCCGTTCGATTATCGGTGACGCGCACGAACGCGTCACCGCCGGCGAACGGCTGCCGGATCACTGCTGTACCAACAAGCGGTTCAGGCCTTCTTCGCCCAGGCACTGCACCAGCCGGCGCCCTTGACCTGCTTGCCGGCGAACAGCGGGCAAGCGCCCGCGGCGTCGGTGGCCTTGCCCTGGAAGAGCGCGCAATTGGAGCACTTCTGTGCAGCCTCGTGCTTGGGGTACTTCTTGGCATCGACCTTGGTGGTGTCTTCCTTGTATCCCAGGGCGACTGCCTGCGGGTCTGCTTCCGGCAGTGCCGGGCCAGCCTGGGCCAGCGCGGCCCGGGAGGCGACTAGCGCCGAACCGGTGGCGGCGATTTGAAACATGAACGTGCGGCGGCTGGTGTGTTTCATGGGGTGTTCCCAAAGTTGTAGTGCAGACGAATGTTGCCACATTCAGACTGGCGAGTCTGCAAGTGAACCCAAGGGTTAGTGATGTCGTCGGGATTGGCCTGAGCCAGGCTGCTCGCCAACTCACCCTTGACGTTGCCGGTGCGGCCTCGCATCATGCCGCGCCACGCACCGATCGCACTTTTTGATCACCTGCACTTCAGGACTCCCATGACACGACAGCTGACCCTCGCTGAAACCCTGCCCATCGACGCCGCCCAGGCCCTGCTCGTCGGCCGCGCCTGGTTGCCCGGCCCGCAGGGCGGCCCGACCCTGGTGCTGGTGCGCGACGGCGCCTTGCACGACGTGAGCGCCGTGGCGCCGACGATGGCGGCTTTGCTCGAACGCGCCGACGCCGTGGCGGCGCTGCGCAGTGCGCCGAACAAACCTCTGGGCAGCCTGGCCGATTGGCTGGCCGACACCCTGAACCACGGCCCCGACCCGCGCCAGCGCCACCTGCTGGCGCCGAACGACCTGCAGGTCGTCAAGGCCGCGGGCGTGACCTTTGCCGACAGCATGGTCGAGCGCGTGATCGAGGAGCAGACCCGCGGCGACCCGACGCGTGCCGAGGCGGTGCGCGGCAAGGTGGTGGCGCTGGTGGGCGACGACCTGGCCAAGATTCGCCCAGGCTCACCCGAGGCCGAAAAACTCAAGGCGCTGCTGATCGATCAGAAGCTCTGGTCGCAGTACCTCGAGGTCGGCATCGGGCCGTATGCCGAGATCTTCACCAAGGCGCCGCCGATGGCGTCGCTCGGCACCGGCGTGGACATCGGGCTGCACTCCGGCTCGTCGTGGAACAACCCCGAACCCGAGGTGGTGCTGGTGGTGTCGCCGCGTGGCCAGGTGGTGGGCGCGGCGCTGGGCAACGACGTTAACCTGCGTGACTTCGAAGGCCGCAGCGCGTTGCTGCTGGGCAAGGCCAAGGACAACAACGGTTCGTGCGCGATCGGCCCGTTCATTCGCCTGTTCGACGACCGTTTCGGCATCGGCGATGTGCGCAACATCGTGGTCGGGTTGAACGTGACGGGTGACGACGGCTTCGTGCTCGAAGGCTCGAGCTCGATGGCGCGCATCAGCCGCGACCCGCTCGACCTGGTGACCCACGCGATGGGCCCGCACCACCAGTACCCCGACGGTGTGATGCTGTTCTGCGGCACCATGTTCGCGCCCATCAAGGACCGCGACGCTCCGGGCAGCGGCTTCACCCACCACCTGGGCGACCGCGTGCGCATCAGCGCCGATCGCCTGGGTGCGCTGGTGAACTGGGTCAACCACAGCGACCGCATCCCGCCATGGCAGTTCGGCATCGGCGCGCTGATGCGCAACCTGGCGGGGCGCGGGCTGCTCGGCTGATTCAGCCTTCATAGCCTTCACCCGCGCCCTTCGGCCTCCTCCCGTTTGCGGGAGAGGGCCGCCGAATCAGTCGCAGTCCTTGGTTTCCTGCGCTTTCAGGCAGTCGGCGTAGGCGGCATCGGTGCGCAGCTTGTGCAGCACCCGTGCGGCCACGGCGGTGTCAGCAAAGTCCGAGAACAGGCCGTCGATGCCGAGCCCGAAGAACTGCAGGTACTCGTTGACCGGGTTGCCGCCGTAGTCGCTCGCCAGGCGGCGCTGTTCGTTGCGGAAGGTGTAGGCGTGAACCAGCAGGCCGGCCCTGTGCGCCCGGGCGATCAGGTCGTTGGGCGGCGCCAGTTTCAGGGCCGCTTCACCGGGGCCGGTGCCTGGCGGCGTGGTCGCGACGGTGCTGACGATGTAGCGCTTCCACGGGCCGATGCCGTCGGCGTAGCTCGCCACTTCCTTCAGCCCGGCGTCGGTAACGAGGTAGCCGAAAGTGCGCGCCAGCAGCTCGGGGTTGCCCGACACCGTCCAGTCGTACGGGCGGTCGTACGGCGCGGTGAAGTCGAGTGAGCCGTCCGGGTTCACGTCGTTGGCGTCGATCAGCTGCACCAGCTTCACGCGCGTCATCTTGTTCAAGGCCTTCAGGTTCGCCTGCTCGAACGACTGGATGAACACCGGCGCTTCGCGGTAGTTCCAGCCGGCGCGCGTCAGCACGTTCAGCAGGCGCTGCTCCAGCGCCAGGCCCAGCTTCTGGTGGTAGGTCGGGTGCTTGGTTTCGGGGTACACGCCGACCACACGGCCGACTTCCTTGCCCTTGCGCTTGGCCAGCTCGATCACTTCGGCGAACGTCGGGATCTCGAACTTGCCGTTGAACTCTTGCGGCCGTTCGGCAAACGCCTGCTTGGCGCGCAAGGTCTTGATTTCGGCGAGCGTGAAGTCGGACGCCCAGAAGCCTTCTTCAGGCGCCCCGTCGAGCGTCACGATACGGCGGCGCGACGCGAACTCCGGGTGCTCGGCCACATTCGTGGTGTTGATGATGTTGGGTTCGTGGCGTGCGATCAGGTGGCCGTCTTTGGTGGCCACGAGATCGGGCTCGATGAAGTCGGCCCCCAGTTCGATGGCCAGCGCATAACCTTCCAGCGTGTGCTCCGGCAGGTAGCCGCTGGCGCCGCGGTGGCCGATGACCAGCGGCGCGTCGAATTTGTTGTGGTCGCGGTGGTGGCGGTGCTGGCGCTCGGTCGCGAGTGCGGGCGCACTCGCCACGCTCAAGGCGCAGGCAAGTGCGGCCAGGCCGGCAAAGGTGTTTCGCATGAGTTGTCTCCGTTGTTGTCGACTGCGTGATACTAGGCAGCCGCGGTGACTGTTCTGTGACGCCCGCGCTGCCTAGAGCAGGCCATTCTGCGCCGCATGCGCGGGCAAATCCACCACCGGCTGCGGCTTCCAGCCCTTGCGGCGATGCTCGGCGACCACATTCGTGTAGATGCCGCCGCGCACGAACCACTTGGCGGTCACGCGGATGAATCGCGGGTGGGTGACCTTGACGATGTCGTCGAGGATGGTGTTGGTCACCTTCTCGTGGAACGCGCCTTCGTTGCGGTAGCTCCAAAAGTACATCTTCAGGCTCTTCAATTCGACGCACAGCTTGTCGGCCACGATGTCGATCGTGAAGTGCGCAAAGTCGGGCTGGCCGGTCAGCGGGCACAGGCAGGTGAACTCGGGAAGCTGGAACTGGATCACGTAGTCGCGGTTCGGGCTCGGGTTGGCGAAGACGTGCAGTTCCTTGCTCGGCGCCGTGGGCGGGTTCGGCGGCATCGGGCGCTCTTTGGCCGTGCGTCCTGCGGCGGGTTTCGATGGGGTGCTCTTGGCCATGACGTGCAACTCTGAAGGGGTGGTTCGAAGGGGCGCGATGCTATCATCCACCCCCCTTGGGAAGCCGGCCGGACAAGTGGTTCAGCGCCTTGTTTTCCCAAACAAATCAAGCACTTGGACGCATAGCCGTCGCTCCTGAAGCCCGCCTGCCCAGACACTGCCCATGCGCCTGAATTCGATCAAGCTCTCCGGTTTCAAGTCCTTCGCCGAACCCACCCACTTCCAGCTTCCGGGCCAACTGGTGGGCGTGGTCGGGCCCAACGGCTGCGGCAAGTCCAACATCATGGACGCGGTGCGCTGGGTGCTGGGCGAAAGCAAGGCCAGCGAGCTGCGCGGCGAGTCGATGCAAGACGTGATCTTCAACGGCTCGGGCCTGCGCAAGCCGGCCAGCCGCGCCAGCGTGGAGCTGGTGTTCAGCAACGAAGACGCGCGCGCCGGTGGGCAGTGGAACCAGTTCGCCGAAATAGCAGTCAAGCGCGTGCTCACGCGCGACGGCACGAGCAGTTACTACATCAACAACCAGCCCGTGCGCCGGCGCGACGTGCAAGACGTGTTCCTCGGTACCGGCCTGGGCCCGCGCGCCTACGCCATCATCGGACAGGGCACCATCAGCCGCATCATCGAGAGCAAGCCCGAAGAGCTGCGCATGTTCCTGGAGGAGGCCGCGGGCGTCTCCAAGTACAAGGAACGCCGGCGCGAAACCGAGAGCCGGCTGAAGGACACGCGCGACAACCTGACGCGGGTTGAAGACATCCTGCGCGAACTGAACAGCAACCTCGAAAAGCTCGAGAAGCAAGCCGAGGTCGCCAGCCAGTCCCGCGGCCTGCAATTGCAGGGTGAACTGAAGCTGCACCAGCTCTGGTTTTTGAAGCACCGCGATGCAGCGAGCGAAGAGGCGCGCATCAAGCAGTCGGTGCTGGAAGCGACCAACGCGCTCGAGGCCCGCACCGCCGAGCTGCGCCACGGCGAGGCCGAGCTCGAGACGATCCGCCAGGCGCACTACGCTGCGAGTGACGAGCTGCATGCCTCGCAAGGATCGCTGGCCGAAGCGGCGCTCGAGGTGAGCCGGCTCGAAGAGCGCATTCGCTACGTGGTCGAGGGCCGCCAGAGAGTCGAACAGCGCCTGCTCGAACTGAAGGCGCAAACCGACCAGTGGGGCGATCGCCAGACCCAGGCCAAAGACGAGCTGGAGCAGATTGCCGAACAGATTGCCAGCGCCGATGAACAAGGCGAGGTGCTGGCCGCGCAGGCTGAAGATTTCGCCGCCAAGCTGCCGACGCTCGAAGACGCGGTGCGTGCCGCGCAGGCCAAGAGCAACGAACAGCGCGGCGTGGTGGCTGCGGTGCAGCAGCAGATCCAGGTGCTGGCCTCGGAAAGCCGCAACATCGAGGAGCAGCGCCGCCAGTTCGGCACGCGGCGCGAACGCCTGGCCGGTGAACGCGGTCAACTCGCGGCGCCTGACACGCAGAAGCTGGCCGACCTGAAGCACCAGTTCAGCGTCGCCGAAGAAGCGCAGGGCGTGGCCGACGGCCGCTTGCACCAGTTGAACGAGCAGGTGCCGGCGCTGGACGCCGCGCGCCGCACGCAGCAGGAGCAGGTCAACACGCAAGGTGGTAAGCAGGCCGAGCTGAGCGCACGGCTCGACGCCTTGCGTGCGCTGCAAGAGAAGGTGCAGACGGAGGGCAAGCTCAAGCCCTGGCTCGCCAAACACGGGCTCGACTCGCTGCAGGGCCTGTGGACCAAGGTTCACATCGAGGCGGGCTGGGAAACGGCGTTGGAAGCGGCGCTGCGCGAGCGCCTGGGCGCGCTCGAAGTCGGCCGCCTGGAGACGGTGCGCGCCTTCGCGGCCGACGCGCCGCCCGCCAAGCTCGCCTTCTACACACCGCCGCTCGCAGGCTTCACCAACACCCACCAGACCCTGCCGCGCTTGAGCGACTTGCTGCGCTTGGGCGATGCCGGGTTGAAGGCCCTCTTGAACGACTGGCTCGAAGGCGTCTACACCGCAGCCCACCTTGATGAAGCGCTGGCCGCACGCGCGAAGCTGACGCACGGCGAAGTGATCATGACGCGCGAAGGCCACGCCGTCAGCCAGTTCGCGGTGAGCTTCCACGCGCCCGACTCCGAACAGGCCGGCATGTTGGCCCGCGCCCAGGAAATCGAGAACCTGGAGCGCCAGTTGCGCGCCCAGGTTCTGATTGCCGAAGAAGCGCGCAGCGCACTGGTGCGCACCGAGGCGGCGTACACCGATGCCTCGCAACGACTGCTGGCCGCGCGCCGCGATGCGACCGAAACCCAGACGCGAGCGCATCAGCTTCAGGTCGAAGTGCTGCGCCTGTCGCAACTGGTCGAACAGACGAGCACGCGGCGCGAGCAGCTCGACGGCGAACTGACCGAGATCGACGCGCAGCAGGAAGAGCTGAACGAACGCAGCGCCACCGGCGAAGCGCGTTTCGAGGAGCTCGACATGCAGCTCGCCACCACGCAAGAGCGCCACGCTGAGCTGGACGAAGCGGTGATCACCGCCGAGCGCACGCTCGCCGATGCGCGCGAACAACTGCGCCGCCTGGAGCGCGAAGCGCAGGAGGCGCAGTTCTCGTCGCGCTCGCTGGCGGCGCGGCGTGGCGAGTTGCAGCGCGGCATCGAAACCGCGGCCGAACAGCTCGCGGCCAACGAACAGTCGGGCACCCAACTGCAGGAAGAGTTGACCCGGCTGACCGACGTGTCGGCCCAGGCCGGCCTGCAGACCGCGCTGGCGCTGAAGCTGGAACGCGAAGCCGCGCTCGGCGCCAAGCGCAGCGAGTACGACGACCTGACCCTGCGCCTGAAACGCTCCGACGAACAGCGCCTGGCGCACGAACAGAGCCTGCAGCCGCTGCGCGACCGCATCACCAAGCTGCAGCTCGAAGAGCAGGCCGCCCAACTGGGCGGTGCGCAGTTCATGGATCAGCTCACCGCGGCTGGGGTGGACCTGGACGCGTTGGGCCAGGGCGTTGCGCAAGACCGCGTAAAGCTGCAAGGATTGCAGGGCGAGATCGACCGCATCGGACGCGAGATCGCCGCGCTGGGCGCCGTCAACCTGGCCGCGCTCGACGAGTTGACCGCCTCCAGCGAACGCAAGACGTTTCTGGATGCGCAGTACGCCGACCTGAGCGACGCCATCAGCACGCTGCAAGACGCCATCCACAAGATCGACCTGGAAACGCGCGACCTGCTGGGCAGCACCTTCAACCAGGTGAACGAGCATTTCGGACGCATGTTCCCGAGCCTGTTCGGCGGCGGCACGGCCAGGCTGGTGATGACGGGCGACGAGATTCTGGATTCGGGCGTGCAGGTGATGGCGCAGCCGCCGGGCAAGAAGAACAGCACCATCCACTTGCTGTCGGGCGGTGAAAAGGCGCTGACGGCGATCGCGCTGGTGTTCGCCATCTTCCAGCTCAACCCTGCGCCGTTCTGCCTGCTCGACGAAGTAGACGCACCGCTGGACGACGCCAACACCGAGCGCTATTCCACGCTCGTCAAGGAGATGGCCAAGGGCACGCAGTTCCTGTTCATCAGCCACAACAAGATCGCGATGGAAATGGCCGAGCAACTCATCGGCGTGACGATGCAGGAACAGGGCGTGTCGCGCATCGTCACGGTGGACATGCAAGCCGCCGTCAGCCTGGCCGAGGCGGCCTGATCGTCGACATGCACGGGACCAGCACATGACCGACCTCACCACGGCATTGGCGGCATTGGGCGGGCTGATCCTGGCTGGCGTGGTGGCGCATGGGGCGTGGACGGCGCGCAAGGCCGGGCCGAAGCAGGTGGCGGTCGCCGAGCCGCGGCCCGAGCCGCGCGAGCCGGTGATGGACCCGCTGCCAGCGTCTGCGGCCATCGACAGCCCGGCTCCGGCGCGGCGTCTGGTGCCCCGGCTGGACGCGCTGATCGACGCCATTGCACCGCTCACCGTCGAGGCGCCGATCAGTGGCAGCATGGTGCTCGTTCACCTGCCCAGCTCGCGCCGCGCCGGCAGCAAGCCGTTCCTGATCGAAGGGCTGAACACCGAGACCGGTGACTGGGAGCCGCCCGCTGCCGACCAGCGCTACGGTGAGCTGCAAGCCGGCGTGCAACTGGCCAACCGCACCGGTGCGCTGAACGAGATCGAATACTCCGAGTTCGTGCAGAAGGTGCAGGGCTTCGCCGAGGCGGTGGGCGCAATGGCCGACTTCCCCGACATGCTCGACGTGGTGGCGCGCGCCCGCGAGCTGGACGGCTTTGCCAGCCTGCACGACGCGCAATTGGCCGTGCACCTGCGGGCGCGCGGCGCGGCCTGGAGCGTCGGCTACATCCAGCAGCACGCGGCGCGCCACGGCTTCGTGGCCGGCGTGTTGCCGGGTCGCATGGTGCTGCCCGCTGCTGACGACGGTGCGCCGCCGGTGCTGAGTCTGAGTTTCGATTCGCAGGCCGCACTGGCCGACGACACCAGCCAGTCCGCCCTGCGCGACGTGACGCTGAGCTTCGACGTGCCGCAGACCGATGCGTCGGTGCAGCCCTTCACCGCATGGCAGGCCAGCGCGCAGGCGCTGGCGCTGAGCATGGACGGATCAATAGTCGACGACGACGGGCAGCCGCTCAGCGCCGAGGGCTTCGCGTCCATCGGTGGTGAATTGGGCCAGCTGTACCAGCGGCTCGAATCGCACGACCTCGCTGCCGGCTCGGCCGCGGCGCGGCGCTTGTTCGGCTGAAGCCGCGCTGTGGCGTCGGAGAATGTCGACATGCCGACGAACGAATCCAGCTCCGCTTCGCACCGTGCCGCTGCGCTGCGTGAAAAACTTCGGCACCACGCGCACCGCTACTACGTGCTTGACGAGCCGCAGATTCCCGATACCGAATACGACCGGCTGTTCCAGGAATTGCAGGCCATCGAGGCGGCGCATCCCGAACTGCTGAGCGCCGATTCGCCGACGCAGCGTGTGATCGGCAAGGTGCTCGACGGCTTCGTCGCCGTGCACCACACGGTTGCGATGCTTTCCATCCGCACCGAAACCGACACC
>JANMYQ010000114.1:0-22909 GCA_031382215.1 Methylibium sp. | reverse complement strand
CGAGTAGTTGTCTTGCGGCGTGGCGGGCGTGGCCACCACCAGGCCGGGCAGGTGCGCGAACCAGGCCTCGAGCGACTGCGAATGCTGCGCCGCCGAGGCCGACCAGATGCCGATCGGCAAACGCGCCACCAGCGGCACGCGCCCCTGGCCGCCGAACATGTAGCGGTTCTTCGCGGCCTGGTTGACGATCTCGTCCATCGCGCACAGCGCAAAGTCGATCACGCGCATCTCGACCACCGGGCGCAGACCGGCCAGCGCCATGCCCACCGCGGCGCCCATGATGTTGGCCTCGGAGATCGGCGTGTCGATCACGCGCTCGGGCCCGAACTCGGCCTGCAGGCCGCGGTACTGGCCGAACACGCCGCCGCGGCCCAGGTCTTCACCGAGCGCCACCACGTTGGGGTCGGCGCGCATTTCCATCTGCAGGGCGAGCTGGGCGGCCTGCGCATAGGTGAGCTGTTGCGTGCTCATCGCCACACCCCCGCACCGCTGTTCATGATGTCGTCGTAGGCCGCGCTCGGCTCGGGCCAGGGCGCGGCTTCGGCCACCTCCAGCGCGTGCGCGATCTCGGCCAAGGCTTCGCGGTCGATCGCGTCGATTTGCACCTGCGTGCCGCCAGCGGCGAGCCATTGGCGCCGCGTGATCAGCAGCGGGTCGTTGAGCTTGGCGGCGGCCACTTCGGCCGGGTCGCGGTAGGAGCCAGGGTCCACCGACACGTGGCCGGTGAAGCGGTAGGTCACCGCGTGCAGCAGGCGCGTTCCTTTGCCAGCGCGGATCTCCTCGATGAGCTTGCCGGCCGCGGCATCGACTGCCGCTGCATCATTGCCGTCGACCTTGATCGCCGGCATCGCCATCGCCTCGGCACGCGCCGACACGCCGGCGCCGGCCGTCATCGGCCCGGTGGGCGTGGTGGCCGAGATGCGGTTGTCTTCACACACGAACAGGACAGGCAGCTGGTACACCTGAGCCCAGTTCAGCCCTTCGAGAAACGGCCCGCGGTTGGCAGCGCCGTCACCGAAGAAGCAGGCCACGATGTGCGGCAGCTTGCGGATCTTCAACGCCTGCGCCGCGCCGGTGGCGATGGGAATGCCCGCGGCCACCACGCCGTTGGCGCCGAGCATGCCGACCGAGAAGTCGGCGATGTGCATCGAGCCGCCCTTGCCCTTGTTGTAGCCGGTGGCGCGGCCGAACAGCTCGCACATCATCTTGGCCGCGTTTGCGCCCTTGGCCAGCGTGTGGCCGTGGCCGCGGTGGGTGGAGGTGAGCAGGTCTTCGCGCTTCAGGTGGATGCACACGCCCGCGGCCACCGCCTCTTGGCCCGTGGACAGGTGCAGCGGCCCGCGCACCAGCGCAGGTTTGGCCGAGGCCGCCAGGCCCCAGGCGGCCACGCCGCCCTGGCTGGCAATGTCGGCCGCGTCTTCAAAGGCGCGGATGCGGCGCATCAGCCGGTAGAGGTCGGGCAGTCGGGATGGCGACAAGGCAGGCTCCGTGGTGCGCGGTGGGCGCGCAGCTTGCACGGTGGCGCGCCACCTTTGTGTTGTGACGCGCGGATTCTAGGGGTGGCGTTTGCGGGCCCGGCCTCGGGGCATGCCCGATGGGCGGCGGAAAGTGGTCCACGATGTGGTCCACTGCGCTGGATTCACCAGGTGGGTTCACCGTGCGCGTTCAACGCTTCTCGAGGTACACGAACAGCCCGTCGATGGCGCCGTGCTGGGCCTTGCGGATCGGCTCTTCGACCAGCTTCACTACGTCGTAGCCGTGCTGCACCGCGAGCCCGCGTAAGTAACCTTCCGAGTGCGCATAACGCAGGCTGGCGAGCAGCTCGAAGCCCGTGCAGGCCGGGCTGGCGCGCTCGGCCGAGAAGCAGAACACGGCGCCGGGTTCGATCACGCGGGCCAGCGCGTCGAACACCGGCGCCAGGTCGCCGACGTAGATGAACACGTCGGCCGCCAGCACCAGGTCGTGGCGCTGATCGGTGCTGCGCAGGTGCTCGACGATGTCGGCCTGCGCCAGCTCGTCGTACAGACCGAGCGCACGCGCCTTGTCGAGCATCGCCGCCGACAGGTCGACGCCAGCGAGCCGCGCCGCCATCGGCTTCACCAGCGGCCCGCACAGCCCGGTGCCACAGCCCAGGTCGAGGGCAGAGCGGAACGGCGCGCGGTCGAGCGTGGCCAGGTGGCGCACCAGCACCTCGTGAGCCTGGTACTTGAGCACGCCGACGAGGTGCGCGTCGAACTGGCCAGCGTAATCGTCGAACAGCGCCTGCACGTACTGGCGCGGGGCCGTCGCCGGTGAGCCAACCAGTGAGTCTTGAGCGCCGACGGCGGCCAGGTAGTAACCGTTCAGTTCGGCATCGGCGCCATGCGCCAGCGCCTGGCGAAAGCACTCGGCTGCCTCGTCGAGCCGGTTCAACTCGCGCAAGATGCCGCCGCGGTGGCTCCAGGCGGCGGCGAGCGCGGGGTCGAGCTCGAGCACCCGCTCGAACGCGGCGAGTGCTTCATCGTTGCGGCCCAGTTGGGCGAGCGCGTTGCCGCGGTGGAAAAGCGCGTCGCTGTTGTCCGCCTCGGCCGCCAGCGCCTGGTCGGTGGTGTGCAGCGCGTCGTGTGGCCGCGCCAGCTTGAGCTGCGTGCCGGCCAGGTTGGTCAGGGTCGACGCGCGGCCCGGCACGAGCTTCAACGACGCGAGGAACTGCGTTTCGGCGTCGGCAAAGCGGCCGGCCTCGAAGCTGGCCAGGCCGTCGAAGAACAGCGCCTTGGCCTGTTCGAAACGGTCGCTGTCGGCAGGCTCGGCCATGCGTGATGCCGGCAGCTCAACCCGCCTTGAAGACCAGCGACTTCAGCGCCTGCAGCTTCGGGTAGACCACGGGAATGGTCAGCATCGTGCTGGCCACCGCCATCAACAGCAGGGCGGTGAAGGTCTCGCTGGTGATGATGGCCTTGTCGAGCAAGATGTTGGCGAAGATGATCATGATCAGCGCCTTGGTCTGCAGCAGCCAGCCGATGATCGACGCCTCGCCGGGCTCCCACTTCAGCACCCGGCCCGCCACGTGAATGCCGGCCAGCTTGCCGGCCACCGAGGCCACCAGCAGCACGGCGGCGGCCACGAACACGGCCGAGCCGCCCACGGCCCAGTTGGTGCGCAGCCCGGTGCTCAGGAAGAACACCGGCATGAAGGCCAGCAGCACGTGGTGGCGCATCAGGTCCATCTTGGCCTGGTCGAACCAGTCGGTGTCCATCACCGCGCCGGCCAGAAACGCGCCGACCATGAAGTGCAGCCCGGCCCAGTCGGCCGCAAAGCTGCACACCGCCAGCCAGACGAGGGCGATGTACCAGCGGTCGCGTTCCTGCAGCCACCGCATCAGCTTGCGGAAGGCGAGGGTGGCCACGGTGAAGCCGACCAGGAAAGCGAACTGCCGGCCCACGCGCGTCCAGTCGAGCAGGATGATCGCCAGCACGGCCCAGATGGCAATGTCGTCCAGGCTCGCGTAGCGCAGGATGCGCTGGCCGATGGGTTGGCGCAGGATCTCGAGCTTTTCCATCAGCAGGATCAGGATCGGCAACGCCGTCACCGCACACGCCATGCCGATGCCCACGACGAACTGCCAGGGCATCGCCTTCGGGCCGATCCAGCCGTCGTACGCCAGCATGCCGGCCGCGGCCACGCAGCCGAACGCCAGCGGCATGCCCAGCGCCAGGCCGGCCGTGATGCCGCTCTCACGCCGGTGCGCCCAGGCCTTCTTCAGGTCGAGCTCCACGCCGGCGATCATCACGAACAGCATCACCGCCCACCAGGCAATGCCGTTGAGCGACTGGATCACCGCCGGGTTGAAGACGAAGCGGTAGTACTCCGGGAACATCGCCCCCAGGATGCCGGGGCCGAGCAGGATGCCGGTGACGATCTGCACCACCACCAGCGGCGCGTAGTAGTCGGTCTGGCCGACGCGCCAGATCAGGTAGGGCACGGTGAAGATGATCGCCATCGCGATCAGGAAGATTTCAGTGGTGTTCATCGCGGCGGATTGGCCGCATCTTGCGCGGCGCTCAAATTTGCGTCGCGATTATCGACCCCCGGGTATCAGTGCCTGAATGCGCGCCGGCCCTTCTGGAACGGGCATTGCCGGCCTGCCGCCAAAACCGGGGGGCGGGCCACCGGGCGAGCGCATGGCCTCCGGGGGCGGCCCTTCGCCGGGGCGTGGCGGCCGTCGCACCACCGGCGTGGCGAGCGGGTCCACCACGGCGGTGAGGCTGGCCACGTAGCGGTCGCGCTCTTCGCGCACCGAGCCGATCACGGTGCGTCCGGCCGACAGCGCAATGCCGTCGGTGCTGTTGAGCACACCGCGCAGCAGCGTGCGCTGGTAGCCGGGCACGGCGGTGTACAGGAATTCGCTCAGCGAATCGGGCAGGAAGAATTGCGAGGTCAACACAGCACGCGTGCCACGCAGCACCTTGAAGTGAATGTGCGTGGTGCGGCCCGCGTACCAGCCGGGGTAGATGGCGCGGAAGCTTGCCGAGCCGTCGGCGCCGGTGACCAGGCTGCCGCGCAGAAAGGTCTTGCCCACGGTGCTGACCGAGCGGTCGTCGCCTTGACCGGCGAAGCCCGAGTAGAGGCCGGAAGAGTCGCATTGCCACACATCGACCTTGCAACCCGGCAGTGGCAGCGAAGCGGCGTCCACGACATTGATGCGCACCTCCAACGGAACGCCGGGCAGGCCTTCGGTGATGTCGGCGCGCATCGGCATGCCTTCAAGGTAGTAGGGGCCTTCGGTGGTTTGCGCCGTCAGCTCCAGGGCTGCAACCGGGTTGGCGGCGGAGCGCGCTGCAGTCGCGCCCAGGGTGCCGAGCGCTGCAGTGCCGCTGGCCAGCATCTGCCTGCGGCTCAGGCGCGTCGGGGTGTCGGTTCTCTTCATGGGGGCGCTGCAAACGTGTGCGTCACGAGCCCAGCGACTCGGCGCCAACCCAGATGCCGTGGAAGCCCTCGTGCACCCGGCACGGGAACTTGACGATGGTCACTGGCCCGCGGTCCAGGTGCAGCGCGTCGAGGACCACGAGGTCGGTGCGGTTCTCTGCCCGCCGCCCGACCATCGTGAGCAGCCAGCCGTCGCCTTCCACGCTGCTGCCGGGGCGCGGCACGAAGCAGGGTTCTTCGGGCGCCGAGTCGGGCCCGGCGTAGTAGAAATTCAGCTTGTCCGCTGCTTCGTCAAAGTGGCCCAGGCAAGTGAACGGCGGTCCCTTGGGGCCCCACGCCAGCATCGGCCCGAGGCTGGGGTTGTTCGTCCCGAACCAGAAGTGGCGCGCCCGCTGCATCGCAAAGCGCGGGTCGATCACCGGCATCTCGCCGATGTGGTTTATCAGGCGCTTGATCTTGAACGTTTCAATCGGGCTCGACAGATCGAACGACCAGCGCTCGCCGAACGGCGGCTTCTCCTTGGCGTCGGGGTCGTGAATGTCGGGGAACTGGCTGAGCCAGCCCGAGCCGGTGACGAAGTGGTCCAGGTGCAGGGTCACGCCGCCGTTCACCGCTTCTTCCCAGGCATTGAAGGTGTGGGTCTGCATCGCCACCACCGGGCAGGTGTACCAGCGGATCGCACGCACGCCCTGCTGGCGCGGGAAGATGCCGATCTGCGTTTTCTTCGTCGAGTCCCAGTGCCAGTACGGCTCGCCGTTCTTCACCCGCTCCCAGTCGCACACCATCGGGCAGATCACGAAGGCGACGTGGTTCCGCGAGACCAGGAAGTCGTGCACCATCGAACAGTAGGGCGCCTTGAACACCTCGGTGCGCGCGATGCGGCCGGCCGGATCGATCGTGTAGACCTCTATTCTGTCGCTGGCCACGCCCTCGGTGTTGTAGCCGAAGGCGATGCACTCGCCGGTCAGCGGGTCCAGCTTGGGGTGGGCCGTGAAGGTCTGGCTGCGCAACTGGCCGTTGAAGTCGCGCTCGCCCAAGGTCTGCAGCGTGTGCGGGTCGAGCTCGTAGGGCCGGCCCGACTCCTTCAGCGCGTACAGCTTGCCGTGGTGCCACAGCACCGAGGTGTTGGCGGTGTTGTTGTCGCAGCCGGCCACCTCGGGCAGGTCGGTGAAGGGGTTGCGGTAGGCGCCGAACAACGCGCGGCGCGCCTTGCGTTCGAGCTCGAACTTCTGTGTGCGCACGTAGCGCGTCTTCAGGTCGGCGTGGCCGTTCTCGAAGCGCACGCTGTGCAGCATGCCGTCGCCGTTGAGGAAGATGTCGGTGCCCAACAGTGGCGGGTAGCAGGGGTCGGCGCTGTTGCGAAAGTAGCTGCCGTTCAGCTCGGGCGGGAGGGCGCCGATGACCTCGAGGTCATGCACATCGGCCTCGATGCGCACAGGCGCGGAATAGCCTCTGTAGACCGGCAGGTCGGGGAACTGCAGGCCCGAGGTCGCAATGGGATCGTTCATGTTCATGGTGTTCAAACGTCAGACGAACATCTTCAACAGGCCCAGCGGTGTGGGCGGCCGCGGGATCGTGAAGCTCACGTCTTTCCAGTCGACGGCTGCGGGGCGGGCCAGGCAGCGTTGATGCCACTCGGCCAGGTGCGGCCAGGCGTCGAGCGCGATGCCGCATTGCGGCGCCAGGTCCATGACCGTCGCCACGTTCAGGTCGGCCACGGTGAAGCGATCGCCCAGCAACCAGCGCTGCTGCGCCAGGTGCGCGTCGAGCACCTTGAACGGGCGGTCGAGCTTGCTGACGGCCATCTGCGCCTGTTCTTCGTCGCGCGAACCTTCGGCAAACAGCTTGCGGTTGGCGCTTGCGAACAGCAGCGGCTTCTCGACCTCGGTGACCACCCAGAAGCTCCACTGCGTGGCCAATGCGTCTTCACGCAGGTGGGCAGGCGCCAGCGGGCCGCCGTGCTTCTTGGCGAGGTAAAGGTTGATCGCCATCGACTCGAAGACGATGAAGCCGTCGTCGTTGATCACCGGTACGCGGCCGTTCGGGTTGACGGCCAGGAACTCGGGCCGGCGCGTGCTGCCGTCCATGAAGTGTGTGGGCACGTGAACGAAGGGCAGGGCCAGCTCCTTCAGCATCCACACCGTGCGGTGGGCGCGAGAGGCCATGGCGCCGTAGAGAGTCAGCATGTTCAGGGTCTTAGGCGAGTGGTTCAGGTGCGTCGCAGCCGACGATAGTGAGACTCCCGATTCGCGAAAAACAGTTTGATTCGATGATCGGCATCGGCCCCGCCAATACCTCCGACCTAAAAAAGCACAACATCACCGCCATGCGCCTGGACCGTTTCGACCTGAACCTGCTCGTCGTGCTTGACGTGTTGCTCGAAGAGCGCAACGTCACCAAGGCCAGCGAGCGGCTGCACATCGGCCAGTCGGCTGCCAGCGGCGCATTGGCACGGCTGCGCGAGTACTTCGGCGACGAGCTGCTGGTGCCGGTGGGCCGCAAGCTGATGTTGACGCCGTTGGCCGAGAGCCTGGTCGAGCCGGTGCGCGACACCTTGCTGCGCGCTCGCGCAACGCTGGCGCGCAAGCCCGGCTTCGATCCGGCGGTGGCCGAGCGGCGCTTCGCGGTCTGCGCGTCCGACTACGTGACCACCGTGGTGCTCGCCGAAGCCGTGCGCCGCATTGCTGCGCTGGCGCCCGGTGTGGCGCTCGACGTGCGCAGCCCGCCGAAAGACGTTCTCGAAAGCTTCGAGCGTGGCAGCGTCGACCTGCTGGTGATGCCCGAGCAGTACGCCGCGCGCATGCAGCACCCGCAGCTGCGCCTGTTCGAAGACACGCAGGTGTGCCTGGTGTGGGCCGGCAACACGCAGGTGGGCGACACGCTGAGCTTCGAGCAGTACATGGCCCTGGGCCATGTGGCCGTGCGCTTCGGCGACGAACGCAGCATCACCTTCGAAGAATGGTTTCTGCCGCGCCACGGCAAGCAGCGCCGGGTCGAGTCCAGCGTCGACAACTTCAGCACCGTGGCGCTGCTTGTCGTCGGCACCAACCGCATCGCCACCGTGCACCGGCGCCTGGCCGAGCACTTTGCCCGGCACCTGCCGCTGCGCTTGGTCGAAGCGCCGTTCGACATGCCGGCGCTGGTGGAAGTGATGGCCTGGCCGCGCTACCTGGACCGGGATCCGGCACATGTGTGGGTGAGGGGGGTGGTGGAGGGCTGCGCGGGGGACCTCGACGCCGGAGTTCAGGGCTTGCGTTGATCGACCCTGATGGCGACCCGTCGTAGGATGGCGCTCCACCCAACCCAGGGCATTCACCATGGCAAACGTGCGCAATGGCAACCAAGGCGTTCTGCTCATCGTCGACGTGCAAGTCGGCGTGATGAACGAAGCGTGGGACGCTCCGCGCGTCATCGCCAAGGTCGCGCGCGCGGTCGAGCGGGCGCGGGCGCAGCGCCTGCCCGTCATCTGGGTGCAGCACTCGGACCCGCAGGAGCTGGTCCACGGCAGCCCGCCATGGCAGTGGGTGCCGGAGCTGGTGCCGGCCGACGACGAATTGCTGATCCACAAGCACTTCAATTCGTCGTTCGAGCAGACACCGCTCGAAGAGCACCTGGCCCGTCTCGGCGCGACGCACATCGTTCTGGCCGGCGCGGCGAGCAACTGGTGCATCCGCGCCACCGCCTACGGCGCGCTGGAGCGCGGTTACGACCTGACCTTGCTGGAAGACGCGCACACCACCGGCTCGATGGACCTCGAGGACGGCACACGCATCGCCGCAGCCGACGTCGTGCGCGAACTCAACATCGCGATGACCTGGCTGCGCTACCCGAGCCGCAGCAACAGCATTGCGGCTGCCGAAGACGTCGACTTCGCGGCGCTGGTGGGCGCCCGCTAGCGACTCGCTGGCGAACGGCCGGCGACCGCTCGACCGCTCGCCTGGTTTATCGAGCGCTGTCAGACGTCGGCCACGAACCCCGACGCCTTCACGATCGGCCCCCAGCGTTCCAGGTCGGCGCGTGCCACGCGGTCGAGCTCGGCGGGGCTGGAGTGGGCCGCCTCGATGCCGGCGAGGGCCAGCGCCTGCGCATAGTCGGCCGAGGCCAGCGCCGCGCTCACCACCGGCGCCACCTTGGCCACCACCTCGGGCGTGGCGTTGCCGGCGATGTAGATGCCGAACCAGTCGCGCAGCTCCAACCCCGGCACCTTCTGTTCGGTGAAGGTGAGCACGTCAGGCGCGAACTTCGAGCGTGCCGGGCCGCTGGCGGCCAGCAGGCGCAGCTTGCCGGCCTTGGCTTGCTGGATCATGTCGCCCAGGGTCAGCACCAGCGCGCTGATCTGCCCGCCCATCAGGTCGTTCAGGGCCGGCGCGCCGCCACGGTAGGGCACGTGCGTCATGCCCAGGTTCAGGCTGCGGCTCAGCGCGTCGCCCACGAAGTGAGGTGCGGCGCCGGCCGCCGGTGAGCCGTAGGTCACCTTGCCGGGGTTGGCGCGGGCCCAGGTGGCGAAGCCGGTGACGTCTTTCACCTCGGCCGGCACGGCCGGGCCCACGCCGAAGCCGAAGTCGATCTGCGCAGCCAGGCTGATGGGCGTGAAGTCCTTGAACGGGTCGTAGTTGAGCTTTTTGTAGCTGTGCGGGTTGATCGTCAACACGCCGGCCGGGTTGAGCAGCAGGGTGGCGCCGTCGGCCGGGCTCTGGCGCGCGGCGTCCACCGCAATGCGGCCGCCGGCACCGGGCCGGTTGTCGACCACGACCGCGCGCGCGAGCTTGCCGGCAAGTGCATCGGCCAGTCGGCGGGCCACGATGTCGGGCGCACCGCCGGGAGGAAAGCCAACGATGATGCGCGCCGTCTCCGGCAGGCCTTGTGCAGCGGCCGGGCGAATGCCGAAGGCGCCCAGCGCGGCTGCGGCCAGGCCGAAGCGGAGAGTGGTGCGGCGGCTCGCGCGGTGGGCCGGTGCGTGGGCCAGTGCTTGGGCCGGTGGTGACATTCGTTGCCTCCTGAGGGGCTGAGGGGCTGAGGGGCGAACCCCAATGCAACGAACCTTAGGGCAAGGCCCCGATCGGCAAAAACAGTTTGCTTCGATGGGCGCCATCCGCACAGGCAATACCAAGGGTTGACCCGGCGTGGCCGGGCTCGAACCGCTCACTCCGGCAGCACGCCGATTTCCTTGATCGCTGCGGCCCAGCGCGTGTGTTCGGCCTGCAGGAACGTGCCGACCTGCTCAAGCCCCATGCTGCCGTCGGCCAGCGGGCCGATCGACGCGATGCGCTCGGCGACATCGCGCTCGTTGAGCAGCGCGTTCACATCCCGGTGGGCGCGCTGCACCACGGCGGCAGGTGTGCCGGTGGGGGCGACGATCGCGAACCAGCCCACCATCTCGAAACCGGGCAGCGACTCGGCCAGCGTGGGCACAGCGTCGAAGCCGGCCACGCGCTGCGCCGAAGTGACGGCGAGCAGGCGCAGCTTGCCCGACTTGACGAGCGACGCGGTGGAGGCCAGGTCGGCCACCAGTGCATCGAGGTGCCCTCCCAAGGTGTCCTGCACGCCCACACCGACGGCCGAGTACGCCACCTGGTTCGGTTCGATCTTTGCGCGTGAGGCCAGCAGCCGCGAGATCATGCCGCTGAAGGTGCGCGGCCCTTCGTTGCCGAGCGCCAGCTTGCCCGGCGCGGCCTTGGCACGGTCCATGAAATCCTGCACCGTGTTCATCGGCGACTTGGCATCGACCAGCAGCCCGAACGGGCTGCGCGCGACGAAGGCCACCGGCGTGAAGTCCTTCAGCGGGTCGTAGGGCAAGGTCTTGAACAGGTAGGCGTTGGTCACCAGCGCGGCGGTCGTGGCGAAGTAGAAGGTCTGGCCGTCGGGCGCCGAGCGGGCAGCCGCCTGCGCGCCGATGGTGTTCTGGCCGCCCGGCTTGTTGTCGATGACCACCGCCTGGCCCCAGGCCTTGCCGAGACGCTCGGACAGGATGCGGGCCACGTTGTCGGGCCCCGAGCCCGGCGGCTGTGACAGCACGAAGCGCACCGGCTTGTCGGGCCAGGCCTGCGCCTGCAACGGGCTTGTGCCGAAGAGGCTGGCACCGGCCAGGCCCAGGGTGAAGTGTCGGCGCTGCATCGATGTCTCCCGAGTGTTGTTGTGAGGATTAGCCGTGAACCAGCCCCGCCGCAGCAATGCCTTTGATGACGATCTGCTCGTCTTCATCACCGGTGCCGCCCGAGGCGCCGGCTGCGCCGATCACCGCGCCGTCGGCTGCCTTGATCAGCACCGCACCGGTCTGCGGAATGAACTTCTGCTGCGACGCTGCGGCCAGCGCGCCGAAAAACGCCGGCAGGTCTTTGGCGCGCTGCGTCAACACGCGCGAACTGGCGCCCATGCCCACCGCCGCGGCGGCCTTGCCCAGCGCAATGTCCAGCCGCAACGCGGTGGCACCGTCTTCGCGCACCGACGCGACGACCTGCGCGGCCGCATCGACCACGACGACGCCCATCGGCTTGAAGCCCTGGCGGGCTGATTCGGCGAGTGCGCCATCGATCAAGGCGCGGGCTTGTTGCAGGGTGATGGAACTCATGCGTTCACCTCGAAGTTCAGTCGCGGCGTATTGTGCCGGCACTCGGCCTCTTTCTCGGCCTGCGTCGTCAGGTCTGCGTCGTCAAACCTGCCTGGCCTGCCGGGATCGGACTGCTCCTACGTGCGTATGCGCAGAGCGCCGATTCTGTCCCGCCGCGCCAGCGGTCAGAATCCAGCGATCGGTCCGCCGCGGCCTTCGACACTTCTGCACAGGCCATTGGTGAAACTTTTCCATTGCACGCACTGCCATCAGCGCGTCTTCTTCGAAAACCTCCGCTGCGAGTCCTGCGGGTCGAGCCTGGGCTTCGTCGCTGGCGAGCGGGAGATGGTGGCGTTCTCAGCCACCTCCAACTCCGACGGCGCGGGCGAGTGGTTGCGCCTGGGCCTGCCCGGGCCCGCGCAGCGCCCGTGCGCCAACTACGCCGCCGAGGGCGTGTGCAACTGGATGGTCGCTGCCGACGACCCTGTCGGCCTGTGCCTGTCGTGCCGCACGACCCACACCATCCCGGCCCTCGGCAAGCCTGAAAACCGCACTTACTGGGGCGCGCTGGAGCAGGCCAAGCGGCGCGTGTTCTACACGCTGCTGTCGCTGAGCCTGCCGGCGCCCAACCTCGATGCGGACCCCGTCAACGGCGTGTCTTTCCAGTTCCTCGAAGACGTGAGCCCGCAGCAGCGCGTGCTGACGGGACACGACGAGGGCGTGATCACGCTCAACATCGCCGAGGCCGACGACGCGCAACGCGAGCAGATGCGCACCTCGATGCACGAACCCTATCGCTCGCTGGTCGGCCACTTCAGGCATGAGCTGGGGCACTACTACTGGGATCGCATCATTGCCGACTCGGCGTGGCTCGACGAATGCCGGCAACTGTTCGGCGACGAGCGGGCCGACTATGAAGAAGCGCTGAAGCAGCACTACGCGAACCCGACGCCGGACTGGCGCACTAGCTTCATCAGCGCCTACGCCAGCTCGCACCCCTGGGAAGACTGGGCCGAGTGCTGGGCCCACTACCTGCACATGATCGACGGGCTGGAAACCGCGGCCGCCTGGGGCTTGCGCCTGGACCATGCAACACCCGCCGGTTCGCCGCTCCAGGCCTTTGCAGTCGACCCGGCCGCGCCGTCCATCGAACTCTCGTTGATCCAGCAGTGGCTGCCGATCTCGCAATTCAGCAACGCGATGAATCGCAGCCTGGGCCTGAAGGACAGTTACCCGTTCGTCGTTCCGGCCCCGGTGGTGGCCAAGCTCGACTTCATCCACCGGGTGGTGGGAGCGGCCACGCGGGGCGAGATGCCGATGCGGTTCTTGCCCAGGCCGGCTGCGGCCATGAACGTGGCCGTGGCCGAACCCGTCATGCCGTGAGCAGGCCCTTGGTCTCGATGAAGGCGATCACTTCGGCGAGGCCGGCTTTCGTCTTCAGGTTGCTCATCACGAATGGCCTCAGCCCTTGCGCGGTGGTGCGCATGCGCGTCGTGTCGGCCGCCATCACGTCGAGGTTGGCGCCCACGTAAGGCGCCAGGTCGGTCTTGTTGATGACGAACAGGTCGCTCTTGGTGATGCCGGGGCCGCCCTTGCGCGGGATCTTCTCGCCGGCAGCGACGTCGATCACGTAGATCGTCAGGTCGCTCAGTTCGGGGCTGAAGGTGGCTGCCAGGTTGTCGCCGCCACTTTCGATGAACACGATGTCGGCGTTCGGGAATTTCTCGAGCATGCGGTCCACCGCCTCGAGGTTGATCGACGCGTCTTCACGGATCGCGGTGTGCGGGCAGCCGCCGGTTTCCACGCCCATGATGCGTTCGGCCTCAAGAGCGCCGGCCACGGTGAGCAGGCGCTGGTCTTCCTTGGTGTAGATGTCGTTCGTGACGACGACCAGGTCGTAACGCTCGCGCATGGCCTTGCACAGCATCTCGACCAGGGTGGTCTTGCCCGAGCCGACCGGGCCGCCCACGCCCACGCGCAGGGGCGGCAGCTTGCGGGTGCGGCCGGGAATGTGGTGCAGGCTGGCGGTCATGGGCGGCCGGTGCAGGTCAGATGCGCCCGGCCTGCGTGTCGGGTTCGGTGCGCGATACCGGCCATTCGAGGCGGTTGCCGGAGGCGCTGACCGGGCTGCGGCCGCGGCTCCAGCGGTAAGTCACCAAGCCGCCGGCGGCCAGCACCAGCAGGCCCGTTACGGCGATGAATCCGATCACGATGTTCATGTTTTTGATCCCTCAAGCTTGAAAAGTCGCAGATTTACTGCAGTGCAGCATTATGCCGTGCAGCGAACTCTCGTGCTGCTCAGGCGACACTCAGGCCGCAGGGCTCGTCCGGGCGTGGATCAAGTCGATGTAGGCACCGGCGATCAGGCTGGCCGGTTGCACGCCGAGCTGCAGCAGCAGCGCGTGGGCTTCATCGACGCCGGACTCAACGTCCTCGCAGTCGCGCAGCACCACTTCGAGCTCCAGGAACTCGCCCAGGCCGTCGACATGGTCCAGATGAACCCGCGTGCGGCCGACCAGGAACAGCACGCGCTGCTTCTTCACGCGGCCCGCCTCACCGAGCGCGCGGGCCAGCGTGGTGCGCAGCGAATCGGGGTGGGCGGTCGGCGTGATCAGGTAGTTCGAGGTCTTGGGGCCCAAGGTGTCGGGCCGTTCGTAGGCGATCAGCTCACCCCGGCCGTCGGCAAAGGCGCGCAGCTTCAGGCGGCCGTGCGGGCAGTGAAAGAAGGTGTCGTCCTGCTCGATCAGCTCGGGGCCGTGCTGCGCCAGCGCGGCGACCTGGGGCTCCAGCGCGCTGATGCTGGCGATGCGGGCCTTGATCTCGATGTTGCGCGCCATGATTTCAAGAGCGGAACAGGCGCGAGTACTGGGTTTCGTGCTGGGCCGACAGGATGGCCAGCATCGGCGTGAAGGCCTGGCGTTCGCTGTCCATCAGGCGCGTGGCGTGGTCGACCTCGGCGGGAATGGCGTCGGCCAGCGCCGCGAGGATGCGCTGCCCCGCGCTTTGGCCCAGCGGCACCGACTTGAGCGCAGCCTGCACCATGTTCTCGGCCCACCCGAAAGCGAAGGCGAGCAGCACCTCGCGCAGCGGCGCGCCACTTTGTGCACCGGCCAGGGCGAACGCGACCGGCCAAGTCGGCGCGGGGGTCAGCGCTGCGAGGGCGGCCACGTGGGAATCGGCGCGCTGGTCCAAGCTCCCGCGGTTCTTCAGCCACGCCACCAGCGAGCGGCCCATCTGCTCGGTCTGCTGGCGCAACTCGCTCGATTCGCGCGTGGTCGCGACCCACACGTTCAGTTCGGCCACGTGGGCCAGGTCGCCGCGCTGCCACGCGGCGAAGGCCTTGCCCAGCACCGCGAGTTCACTGCGCGCCAGGCTCAGGTGCAATTGGTCGGCCAGCCACGCGGCGGCCTGCACTTCGTTCGTCACGAGCCCGGCTTCGACCGCGGCCTCCAGCCCTTCGGAGTAGCTGAAACCGCCCACCGGCAGGGCCGGCGAGGCCAGCCAGATCAACTGCAGAAGCGACGTGGCGGTGAGGGTCGGGCGGGGCGGCCGCGGCGTTCGGGGCATCAATTTCGGGGCATCAATGCGAGTGATCGTGATCGTGATCGTGGCCATGCCCGTGATCGTGGCCGCAGCCGGGGCCGTGCACGTGCGCGGGCGCTTGGGTCACGGCGGCTTGGGGCGCCGGGGCATGGCCGTGGTCCTGGTGGTGCCCATGATCGTGCGCATGGCCGTGAGCAGAGTCCGCCGCATACGCACCGGCCTCGGGCTCGAAGGCCTCGTTGGCTTCGTTCACGATCAGGTGCCTCTGGCGCAGCATGTCGGCCAGCACGTGGTCAGGCTCCAGCAGCAGCCTGTCGGGCCGCAGCTCGAGCTGCACATGGCGGTTGCCCAGGTGGTAGGCCGCGCGCAGCAGGTCGAAGGGCGAGCCATGCTCGGCGCAGGCGGTGACCACCAGCACCGCCTGCGGAGCCGCCAGCACGCGCACCAGCGAGCCGTCCTCAGCCACCAGCAGGTCACCGCCCCGAACGGCGGTGCCGCGTGGCAGGAACACGCCGAGCAGGCGGCCCTGGCTGTCGGTGGCGTCGAAGCGGCTCTTCTGGCGCACGTCCCAGTCGAGCTCGACGGTGGCGGCGCGCTTGACCAGCGCGGCCGCAATGCCGCGTGCCTGGGGGATCAGCTTATTGACGGTGAGCATGGTGTTTTGCAGAGGGGCGGGGTGGGGTGCGGGCACTGTACCTCAGCGGCGCAGACCCCTTCAGGCTCAGATCAGGGCCCAGGCCTCGCCCAGCGCCTTGGCCTGCTGCAGCACCAGTTCCACCGCGGCGTCCTGCTGGTCCGGTGGGTACTTGTACTTGCGCAGGATGCGCTTGACCATCAGGCGCAGCTTGGCCTGCACGCTCTCGCGCTGCGACCAGTCCACGCTCAGGTTCTTGCGCAGGTTTTCGGCCAGCTCGTGGGCGATCTTCTTCAGCGTCTCATCGGTCAGCTCACGCACCGCCGATTGATTGTTGGCCAGAGCGTCGTAGAAGCGCACCTCGTCTTCGCTCAGCCCGAGCCGCTCGCCGCGCGCAGCTGCCTCGCGGAACTTGCGCGCCATCTGCACCAGCTCTTCCATCACCTGCGCCGCCTCAATGGACCGGTTCTGATACCGCTGCACCACGTCGCTCAGCATGTCCGAGAACTTCTTGTTCTGCACCACGTTGCTGGCAAAACGTGACTTGATCTCGCCTTCGAGCAGCCGCTCCAGCAGTTCGACTGCCAGGTTGCGCTCGGGCAGGTTGCGCACCTCGGCAAGAAATGCGTCGTCGAGGATGCCGATGTTCGGCTTGTCCAGACCGACCGCATCGAAGATGTCGACCACCTCTTCAGACACCACCGCCGAGCCGATGATCTGGCGGATCGCCAGCTCGCGCGCTTCGTCGGTCTTCTTCTGCTGGCTGATGTCGCGCTTGGTCAGGATCACCTTCACGCCCTGGAAGAACGCCACTTCCTCGCGCACCGCCTTGGCTTCGTCGAGCGTGCAGCACAAGGAGAAGGCCTTGCTCAGGCCCAGCGCCAGGTCGGCAAAGCGCTTCTTGCCGTCCTTGATGCCGAGCACGAAGTTGGCGGCGCCCGCCAGCGTCTTGTGGCCACCGGTGAGGAAACCGCTGTAGTCGAAGCCTTCGCTGTGCGTGCCCGCCAGCATGCCGCGCAGCGCGTCGAGCTTTTCAGCCAGCAAGCTGAAGGCCTCGTGCGCATCCACGGTCGGCCGGCCGCGGCCCTTGCTGGCCGTGTACTCCTTCAGGGCTGACTTCAACTCGTTGGCAATGCCGATGTAGTCCACCACCAGGCCGCCCTGCTTGTCCTTGAATACCCGGTTCACGCGCGCGATGGCCTGCATCAGGTTGTGGCCCTTCATCGGCTTGTCGATGTAGAGCGTGTGCACGCACGGCGCGTCGAAGCCGGTGAGCCACATGTCGCGCACGATCACCATGCGCAGCGGATCGTCCGGGTTCTTGAAGCGCTTTTCCAGCCGCTTCTTCACCTGAGCGCTGTACACGTGCGGGCGCAGCAGCGCCTTGTCGCTGGCCGTGCCGGTCATCACGATCTTGATCGCGCCCTGCTCGGGGTCGTCGCTGTGCCAATCGGGCCGCAGGCGCACGATCTCGTCGTGCAGGTGCACGCAGATCTCGCGGCTCATCGCCACCACCATCGCTTTGCCGGTCTGCGCCTGGCCGCGTTCTTCGAAGTGCGCCACCAGATCGGCCGCCACGCTGGCGATGCGTGGCTCGGCCCCCACCACCTTCTCCAGCGCGGCCCAGCGGCTCTTCAGCCGGGCTTGCTGGCTCTCTTCTTCGTCCTCGGCGAGTTCGTCCACCTCGTCGTCGATGGTGGCCAATTCATCAGGCTTCAGGCCCAGCTTGGCCAGCCGGCTCTCGTAGTAGATGGCCACCGTCGCGCCATCTTCCCGAGCCTGCTGCATGTCGTAGACGCTGATGTAGTCGCCGAACACCGCGCGCGTGTCGCGGTCTTCGCCGGACACCGGCGTGCCGGTGAAGGCGACGAAGATGGCGTGCGGCAGGGCATCGCGCAGGTGCTGCGCGTATCCCACTTGATAACGCGCCACTTGATAACGCGCCACCTGGTAGAGGTCCCCCGATGGCGCCAGTTCGGCATGGTGCGCGGGCGGTGCGCCGGTGCCGGTGGTCAGCACGGTCGTCGACCGCGGGCGCACCGTCTTCAGCTTCGCCTCGAAGCCGTACTGCGTGCGGTGCGCCTCATCTGCGATCACCACGATGTTGGTGCGGCTGGACAGCAGCGGATACGCATCTTCGTCCTCGCCCGGCATGAACTTCTGGATGGTGGCGAACACAATGCCGCCCGACGGCCGGTTGCCCAGCAGCGCGCGCAGTTGCTGGCGCGTCGTGGCCTGTACCGGCTGTTCGCGCAACAAGTCTTGCGCCAGCGAGAACACGCCGAACAACTGGCCGTCCAGGTCGTTGCGGTCGGTGATCACCACGATGGTCGGGTTCTGCATCAGCGGGTCCTGCATCACACGCGCCGCGAAGCAGGTCATCGTGATGCTCTTGCCGCTGCCCTGCGTGTGCCACACCACGCCGCCCTTGCCGCGGGTGCTCGCCCCACCGTCGGGTCGCGAGGCCGCGATGACCTGGGCAATGGCGGCGCGCACTGCGTGGAACTGGTGGTAACCGGCAATCTTCTTCACCAGGCCGCCATCGTCCTCGAACAGCACGAAGAAGCGCAGGTAGTCCAGCAGGTAGGCCGGTGCCAACAGGCCGCGCACCAGCGTCTGCAATTCGTTGAACGGGCCCAGCGGGTCGAGCGTGATGCCGTCGATCGTGCGCCAGGCCATGAAGCGCTCGGCGTCGCTCGACAGCGAACCCAGCAGCGCCTCGGTGCCGTCCGAGATCACCAGCACCTCGTTGTACTGGAACGCGTCTGTGATCTGTTCCTTGTAAGTCTGGAGCTGGTGGAACGCCTTCCACACGTCGGCATTCAGATCGGCCGGGTTCTTCAACTCCAGCAGCACAAGGGGCAGGCCGTTGACGAACAGCATGATGTCGGGCCGGCGCGTGTGGCGCTGGCCTTGAATGGAGAACTGGTTCACCGCCAGCCATTCGTTGTGCAGCGGCGCCGCCCAATCGACCAGCCGAACGAAGTCGCCGCGCGTTTCGCCCGCAACCTGGTATTCCACCTGCACGCCATTCACCAGCAGCCGGTGGAACTGCCGGTTGGCCGCCAGCAGCGCCGGCGTGCCCAGGTCCAGCACCTGCTTCAGCGCGTCTTCGCGCGCCGCCGCCGGCACGCCGGGGTTCAGTGCTGCGATGGCCTGGCGCAGCCGCTCTACCAGCACCACCTGCCGGTAGTTGGCACGCTCCGGACGGTGGCCGTCGGGTGCCAGGTCCGGGCCGTAGCGCAGTTGCCAACCCACGTCGGCGAGCCAGCCCAGGGCCTCCTGCTCAAGCTGGTCTTCGGTCACAACGGTTCTTCCGTTGCGTCGGGCCAGCCCAACTCGCCGGACAACTCGGCCTCGATGTCGGCAATGCTCGGAAGGTTCTGCCCCAGGTCTTCCGGCAGGTCGCGCAGCAACTGGTATTCGGCCACGCCGATGGGTTTGTCGATGCCGGACAGCGCGTACTCGGCCACCAGCCGGTTCTGTTGCTTGCACAACAGCAGGCCGATGGTCGGTTTGTCGTCGGGGGCCTTGACCTGCGCGTCCACCGCGGCGAGGTAGAAGTTGAGCTGGCCAGCGTGTTCAGGCTTGAAGGCGGTGGCCTTCAGCTCCACGAGCCGGTTCTTGATCTGAAGGGCCAGCGTGCTGCGAGACCAGCCTTGCGCCACCGCCTGTTCGGCGTACCCGGCCCGCTCGTCTGCATCGGCCAGTTGCGTCAGCAGCGTCACGCTGTGGAACCAGGGCAATTGGTCAGCAGCTTGCTGACCAAATCGACCCACCGGGCAATGCTGGGCAAAGAACGGCATGTACTTGAGGTTGCTCGACGACCAGCCGCGCATGTCTGGGAACGCGTCCTTCAAGTCGCGTGCGAGCCGGTCGATCACCTTGGCGCCCCAACCCTGGGCTTGCTGGCGCTGGAGGATGTCGCGCCCGATGCGCCCAAAGAGTTGCACCAGCTCGGCGTTGACCGCCAGTGACGCGCGTTGCCGGGCCCGGGCGATCTGGCCCTTGAGCTGGGCCAGCCACTCGGCGTAACCGTCTGGCGTGGAGAGTGGCGGTTGGGCGGCAGTCATTCGTGGGCCAGCATGTGCGCAGGGCTACGCCGTCAACAACTTGGCACCGCCGACCTTGGCCGCCGCCTTGTCGAAGGTCCACAACGGTGCTTCACCGGCCTGGGCAGCCAGCGCGGCGTGCAGACAGTCCGAAAAGTCCGCGGTCGCAGTCTTGTATTGCTTGAGCGCCCACTCGATGGCCGCCGTTGACTCAAAGCGAAGCTCGACGGTCGACAGCAATTGCGAGAACGTCTGCAGCACCGCAGACTTGTCCAGTTCGAAGCGGGAACGCAGCACCCATTCGAGTTCCAGTGCCACGGTGACAGGCACGAACAGGAGTTCGCCCGCATTCAAGCTATGGCGAATCAGCCGCTGCGCCGAGCGCAACTGCGCCGGTTCGTCCTGCATCAGGAAGCGGACCAGCACATTGGTGTCCAACGCCGCCATGGCCCTGGCCTTGATGCAGAACCGTCAGCGCCAGGCGTTCATGTCGTCGATGGACACCCGCTTGCCCTTGGGCGCCTTGAGGCTGCCCGCCAGGTCCAGGAGGGACAGCGTCTTCGCCCGCACGAGCAGGCTGCCGTCGGGCATCACGTGCCACTCCAGCCGCGTGCCCGGCCCGGCGCCCAGTTGCTCACGCACCTGCCGCGGCACGGTGGTCTGGCCCTTGGCAGTGATGGTGGATTCGGACATGTGGCGCCTCCTTACGAATTGGCGAATCGTAATGCCATGGCGTCGATGCTGCAAGCCGGGCTGCGGCGCTTGCGGCGGCACGGTCAGGGCACCAGCGCCTCGGCATCGGGCAGGCGCAGCCGGCCGGAGATCAGGCGGGGGAGCAGGGTGTCGCGGAGGGCGGCGAGGGTTTGGGCTGTCGAGTGGTTTGCACCGATCGCTCTTTGCATCGGTGTGACGATGTCCGCGAACGCTCGTGCCACCGCTCCGTCGGGGACGGCAAGCAAGTACCGACCGAGGACGTCGTTCTGAACCCTCTGCCGACCGCTGGTGCCCGACATGCTGTGTATGGCGTGCTCCCTGAAGTGCGGATGCCGGCAGAGCAGGTAACCGAGATACTCAGGCAACGGCGCCTTCGGCCGCAGCACGATGAACTCGGTCGAGCCCCAACCGACTTGATCGTCGGCCAGGAAGTCGACAAACGCGGACTTGCCGTTCTCCAGGCACGGCGTGATGCGTGCCAGCAAGGTGTCGCCATTGCGAAACTTCATGCCGGAGCCGAACTCACGGTGGACCGGCGCATCAACGCAATGGCCGCTGGTCGCCAAGCTTGCCATCTCAAGATATGGCCCGATGGTGCCCTTCTTTAGCAGCCGAGTGGGGTTGATCTCGAACGCGTCGGCCAGCGCGGTCGCATGCCAGCCCTTCGGGACCACCCCCAACGCCGACTCCTCGAAGCTGTCCGGAAACAGGGCCGCCGTGGCTTCGTCCATGCCGGCGGGCGCGAGGCCTTGCTGCTTAACGCGAACGGGATCGAAATCGATGAACCACGACTTGAACAGCGCCTGCGCGATGGCTTCGAGGGTGGCGTTGGTTTCGCGCAGGAGAGCGATGCGGTCGTCAAACGCACCCACCAGGGCAGCGATGCTCCGCTGATCACACAGTGGCGGTAGCTCGATGGGAGTTGCCTTCAAGATTCCAAGATTTGTATGCGGCACCCCAGTCTGGATCGCAGAGTTGAAGATGTACTGCAGCTGGGCGGGAGTCTTGAAAAGGTAGTAGAGAAACGAGACGTCTACCTTCGTCTCGTCGACGGTGATCTTCATTTGGCTCTGCGAGACCACGTACTCGCTGTACTTGCCATGCGGCACAAGTGAGACCTGCCCCAGAGTTCCGCGCTGGGTGAAGACCAAGTCGCCCGGCCGCGCCTTGTTTTGGGTGAGTTGAGTCGCCTTTGCTGGCGTCACGAAGACGAAGTCACCGGAGATCCACTTGCCGCCCATGTTTTGGCCACGTATCACAGGCACGCCCGAATCGACATAGTCTTTCGATACCAAGTTCGAGCCGAAAGGGCCACCGACGATCGCGTTCCTCACTGGTGCGGCAATGTCAGCCAATGTCAGACGCTCAGAAGTCATACCCGAGACCTCCGATCTTCTGTCTGATCAATTGGTCGAGTTCCGCCCCTTTCGCCATCTGCTCGCCCAGCTTCTCGGTCAGCGACTGCATCTTGGCCACGAAGTCCCCGTCGTCGTCCTCCACCGCCTCCGAGCCGACGTACCGCCCAGGCGTCAGCACATGCCCGTGCTCGGCGATCTCCGCCAGCTTCACGCTGCGGCAGTAGCCCGCCACGTCCGCATACTCGCCCGCGCTGGTCCCACCACGCCACGCGGCCACCGTGCCAGCGACGCGCCCGATCACCGCATCCGTCAACTCACACTGCACCCGGCTGATCATCACCGCCAGCTTGCGCGCGTCGATGAACAGCACCTCGCCCTTTCGCATCCGCTTGTGCTTCGCCAGGAACCACAGGCACGCCGGAATCTGCGTGTTGAAGAACAACTGTCCCGGCAGCGCGATCATCACTTCCACCACGTCGGCATCGACCATCGCAGCGCGGATCTGGCCTTCGCTGTTCTGGCTGCTGCTCATGCTGCCGTTGGCCAGCACGATGCCGGCGCGTCCGCCGGGTGCCAGGTGGTGCAGCATGTGCTGCAGCCAGGCGTAGTTGGCGTTGCCCGGCGGCGGGTCGCCGTACAGCCACCGTGCGTCGCCGCTCAGGCTGGCGTGCCACCAGTCGCTGATGTTGAAGGGCGGGTTGGCCAAGATGAAGTCGGCGCGCAGGTCCTTGAACTGGTCGTTGGTGAAGCTGTCGGCGGGTTCGCGGCCCAGGTTGAAGTCGATGCCGCGGATGGCCAGGTTCATCGCGGCCAGGCGCCAGGTGGTGGGGTTGGCCTCTTGGCCGAAGATGGCCACGTCGCCCTTGCGGCCGCCGTGCGATTCGATGAACTCCTCGCTCTGCACGAACATGCCACCGCTGCCGCAGCACGGGTCGTACACCTTCCCAAAGTGCGGCGCCAGCACGGCGACCAAGGTCTTGACGATGCTGCGCGGCGTGTAGAACTGGCCGCCGCGCTTGCCCTCGGCGCTGGCGAACATGCCGAGGAAGTATTCGTACACCTGCCCCAGCACGTCGCGCGCTTCGCCGGCCGTGGCGCCGAAGCCGATGGTCGACACCAAGTCCACCAGCTCGCCGAGCTTGCCGTCGGGCAACTG
>JANMYQ010000074.1:0-17751 GCA_031382215.1 Methylibium sp. | reverse complement strand
AAGGGGTATCCGCTTAGCTCCAGTGCGGCTACTATTACTGGATGGATATCCATATCGTAGCGCCGGAGGCCGGCAAAGACTACCCCGGCAACTGGAACGAATTTCTGGACTGGTTCGGCAGCGAAGAAGCCTGCTTGGCCTACCTGGAACGGCTGCGCTGGCCACAAGGATTTGTCTGTCCGAACTGCGGCGTTGCGGCGCCGCCCTACCGCTCCAGCCGGACCCGGCTGATGTGCCGAAGTTGCGCTCGCCAAAGCACCGTGACCGCCGGCACGATCTTCGACAAGACCCGAACGCCGTTGCGCGTGTGGCTGGCGGCGGCCTGGTACCTGACCAACCAGAAGCAAGGCGTCAGCGCGCTCGGCCTGCAACGCGTGCTCGGCCTGGGCAGCTACGAGACCTCCTGGACCATGTTGCACCGGTTTCGCCGCGCCATGGTGCGCTCGGGCCGGGAGCGGCTCAAAGGTGTGGTCGAAGTCGACGAGACCTACCTGGCCCTGTCGGACCGAAGCGAGCCGGCGGCTTCGGCGTCGAGGAAGAGCAAGACCGCCAAGGTGCAGGTCGTCATCGCCGTGGAGATGCTGCAACCCCGGGGGTTCGGGCGCATCCGGCTGCGTCGGATCGACAAGGGCTCCGAGCCGAACGTCATCCCTTTCGTGCAGGAAGTCGTCGAGCCGGGTGCCGCGGTTCGCACCGACGGATCGGCGGCCTATCGGTCGCTGAAGGAACTGGGCTACGAGCACCAGCGCACCGTGATGCTCGGCTCGGAAGTGCCGGCTCATGTGTCCATGGCCGGCGTGCATCGGGTCGCCTCGCTGGTCAAGCGCTGGATCCTGGGGACGCACCACGGATCGGTCCAGCCAGAACACCTGGACGCCTACCTGGACGAGTTCGTGTTCCGCTTCAACCGCCGCACTTCGGGCTCGCGCGGCATGCTGTTTTACCGGCTGCTGCAGCAAGCCGTGGCGACTGACCCGGTGACGTACGACGATGTCGTCAAGCGAGCGCCCAAAGAGTCGAGGGAGGCGTAATATAGCTGTATGGATGTCCAGTACATTGGCTCAACTGGAGCTAAGCGGATACCCCTTGTTTGCGTACAGTCGTTATTCTTCTGGAGGCGCAACTCATGCCATCGACGTATCGCCAGCTCTATCGTCCCAAAGCCGACCACACGCCTGCCTGGCTGCGTCGCATCTGGTCGTGGCTCTGACTGCGCTTTGCCATATTCGCCGTGAGCGCGCATCTTTTTCCAGAGGTTCTCGCCAGGCGCGAAAGCCTGGTCCAGGCCGACCTGCCGCTGGCAACAGAAGGGGTCTTGCGCTATGTGTGGGAGAGCCGTTTCGGCTCGATGCTCATCGAAGTCAGAGACGGCAGGCCCTACGTGAACGGAGAAGCCGTTGAGTCTGCGGAGCCACTGCAAGCGCCTCGGTCGCAGGCCTGACCGGTCAAGCTACGCGCACGTTAGTAGACATAATATACATCGTGCTGCGTTGACCCAGGTCGGCCGGGGAGGCTCGCACCTATTCAAGTTCAACTCCTGCAACACATCGACCATGCTCAGCGACACTGCCAGTTTGGCAGACCGACTGCCAGGTTGTCGTCACGCTCCACGGCGCGACTGCGCCGGCGTGCTGGCCAGGCCTGAACGCTCAGAAGGACTGAACTTCCCCTGCATCTGCATCGTCGGCCGCTTCAACCGAGTCGTCGAATGCGCCGACGTCAGCCGCGGTACGTGGGATGAGGGGTTGATCGAGCGGCCGCCAAACGCGGCTCTTCAGGCTGTTCAGGTGCTCCGACTGCGCCAGTGCGGCATGCACGGCTTCAGGGTTCATCAAAAGTGCAAACGGGTTTGCGGTGATGTGTTGATGCTGCATCTCGGTGCTCCAGTGGAAGGCGGGTTGATGGCCTGAACTCTAGGCAATCGGCCCACGATCCTGCAGTGGGCGGGGGACCAAACATCCCGTCAGAAGAATCCTGACACAGCCGTCATCCACCACGCGTGCAAAGTCAACGGTGCAGCGCCTCCAGCTGGTCGGCCAGCCACTCTCGGCCCTCCAAGCGTGCGAAATCTGCCGCCCGGAGGCCTTGGTCGTTGCGGCGTTTCGGGTCGGCTCCACGGGCCAGCAACAATCTGACGCTGTCTTCATGACCATAGCGCGCCGCCATCATCAAGGGCGAAGTGCCGTTCGGCGAGCGGGCTTCGACGTCGGCGCCACGGTCGAGAAACACCCGCACCAGCCGCGGTTCGGTGCCGGTGGCCGCGTAGTGAATCGGCGCCCACCCGGCCTGGTTCACGCGCGCACCGCGTTCCAGGAGTTGAAGGCTGGAAGCCATGTCACCTTTCAACGCAGCAAGCATTAGTGCCGATTCGCCTGCAGCATTGAGGGCGTTCACGTCCAGGCCCGGGTGTTTCATCAAAGCCTGGACGACCTTCAGAGATTGCATCTGAATCGCTGCCGTCAAGCCGGGCCGGCCCGCCGGATCGACCGCGTTGGGGTCGAAACCGCCCTTCAACATGCTTGTGACGCCGCCCTCATCGTCACGCTGGACAGCGAAGAAAAAGTCTTCCTGAGGGCCAGCTCGGAGGGAAGAAACTCCAAACAGGACAACAAGATAGAGGGCATATCTAAGAACAAACTTAAGAATCATCACAACATTCCCTTCGACGCCCCAACCCGCTTGAACAGGCGCTCGAAGTTTTCACTGGTGGCGCGAGCTATGTCCTCGACCAGCAAGCCCTTGACCAGCGCCACCTGCTGCGCGACATGCGGTACGTAGGCGGGGCTGTTTGTCTTGCCGCGGAACGGCACCGGCGCCAGGTAAGGGCTGTCGGTCTCGATCAGGCAGCGATCCAGCGGTACGAAGCGCGCCACCTCGCGCAGATCGCCTGCAGTCTTGAAGGTCAGGATGCCCGAGAAGGAGATGTAGAAGCCCAGGTCCAGCGCCGCCCGTGCCACCTCGGCGGTCTCGGTGAAACAGTGGAAGACGCCGCTTCCCGGCAGCCACCCCGCGTCGCGCAGCATGGCCACCGTGTCGTCGGACGCGCTGCGGGTGTGAACCACCAGCGGTAATGCACACTGCCGAGCGGCGTCGATGTGGACACGGAAACGATCGCGCTGCCACGCCATGTCGGCCACGCTGCGGCCGTTGAGTCGGTAGTAGTCCAACCCGGTTTCGCCGATGGCCACGACCCGCGGCTGGGCGGCGAGGCGCATGAGGTCATCAACCGACGGCTCGTGCACACCTTCGTTGTCCGGGTGCACGCCGGCGCTGCACCAGAAGTTGTCGTAGCGCAGCGCCAGTGCGTGGACCTGGTCGAACTCTTCCAGCGTCGTGCAGATGCAAAGTGCGCGGTCCACGCGCGCTGCGGCCATGTCGGCGCGGATCTGCTCGATGCGCTGGGTCAGCTCGGGAAAACTCAGGTGGCAATGGGAGTCAACGTACATGCAACACGCGGCCGTGCGGCGGCGGCCTGGCGGCTGGGGGACTCAGATGGTCTGCGTCGGTTTGGACGACGAGATCGAGGTCCCCAGGATCTCTTCGATCTTCACCTTCAGCACACGCGTCTTCTCGTCGGTCGGGAAGCGCACACCGACACCTTGCGTCCGCCCGCCCGAAGCGTTGGCCGGCGTAACCCAGCCGACCTTGCCGGCCACCGGGTAGCGCTGCGGATCTTCGGGCAGCGACAACAACAGGTAGATGTCTTCCCCAAGCTTGTATTCGCGCGTGGTCGGGACAAACAGACCGCCATCTGAGAACAGGGGCATATAGGCGGCATAGAGCGCGGCCTTCTCGCGAAATACGAGCTGGATCACGCTCGGCCGGGCCGCAGCCACGGGCGCGGAAGAAAGCCCCGCTGGGGATGTGGCGCGACTGACGTTTTCGCTCATGCGCATTAGTGTAACGAATCGACCGGGTTTGCAGCCCTTGCAGGCGCGCCGACATTTCCCACCCCCAAGGCCGCCTGGCCTTGCTGAAGCAGCGACTCGGCCATCAAGCCGGCGTTCCAGGGGTGTTCAGCGTGCCGCGCAGCGAGTGTCAGCGCGCGTGCCCATTCGGATACGGCGGGCAGCCTCGCCGCAGGCACGACAGGGAGCTCGGCGAAGAAGCGTGGTGGCGCGCCGACCGCGCGGCACAGCAGGTCATGGCAAAGTTTCTGCAATGCATTCACCAGGCGCGGCAGCGGCCAGTTCGCCACTGGCGCACTGTCGCCGCGGGCGACGAGGCGCGGCAGGCTCACCCACAAATCGGCGTCCACGCCCTGCCCCGCCCAGTCGAGCGCTTCGAGCGGTTGGCCTCCGGTGGCCGCGAGCAGCACCTCGGGACGCCCCACGCCCTGCTGATTGAGCCACGCAAGGGCCGCATCGACGGGTGGAAGCGCCAGCGCAAGCGCCTGGCAGCGGCTGCGAATCGTCGGCAGCAAAGCATCCGGCGCGGCGCTGCTGAGCACAAAGCGCGAGTCTCCGGCCGGCTCTTCCAGGGTCTTCAGCAAGGTGTTGGCGGCGACCGCGTTCATGCGCTCCGCCGGGTGCAGCACCACCACCTTGCCGCGGCCGCGCGCCGAACTCGTCTGCGCAAAGGCCACGACGGCACGCACCGCGTCGACCTTGATCTCTTTGCTCGGCTTGGCTTTGGACGCGGCGGCCCCATCGTCGCCCACAGCGTCGTTCGACCAGCCCAGCGCCTCGCGCAGCGCTTCCGGCAGCACCACCAGCAGGTCGGGATGGGAGCGCGCGTGCACGAGCCGGCAACTGGCGCACACACCGCACGCTTGTGTCTTGGGCACCGCCGGTGAATCCGGCGCGTCGCACAACCAGGCTTGCGCCAGCGCCAGTGCCAGCTCGAACTGGCCCACACCCTGCGGGCCATGGACCAGCAAGGCGTGAGCCCGGCGCGTGCGCAGCGCTTCGCTCAGTGGCTGCCCGAGCCACGGCAGCAGCGGGGAGACTTCGGCACCTACCATTCGTGCTGGTCCAGCGCGGTGGCGATCTGGCTCGCCACGTTCGCAGGTTCAAGCGAAGAATCGATGCGCACGAAGCGCTCTGGCGCGGCACGCAGCCGGGCTTCATAACCGGCACGCACCCGCGCAAAAAACTCGAGGTCCTGCTGCTCGAAACGATCGGCCTCGCGCACGGCCGCACGGCGCTGCGCCGCCAGCGCCGGCGGCACGTCGAACCACAAGGTCAGGTCGGGTTGCAGGGCGCCTTGCACCTGGCTTTCGAGCCAACTCAGAACCGCAGTATCCAGACCGCGCCCCGCGCCCTGGTAGGCAAAGCTGGCGTCGGTGAAGCGATCGCACAACACAGTGTCGCCGCGCGCCAGTGCGGGAAGGATGACCTGCTGCAAATGGTCGCGCCGGGCCGCGAACACCAGCAACGCTTCGGTCAGGGGGTCCATCGCCGTGTGCAGCATCAATTCGCGCAAGGCCTCGGCCAGCGGCGTACCGCCCGGCTCGCGCGTGCTCACCAGGCCGTGGCCCGAGGCGCGCAGTCGCGCCGCCACGGCGTCGATGTGGGTCGACTTGCCGGCACCGTCGATGCCCTCGAAGCTGATGAACCTGCCCGTCACGCCGCCCTACTTTCCGCGCTGGTACTTGTTGACGGCGCGATTGTGATCGCCGAGCGTTTCGCTGAACTCACTGCTGCCGTCACCGCGCGCCACGAAGTACAACGCTTTGGTCGGATCCGGGCGCACTGCGGCCAGCAGCGACGCCTTGCCGGGCATCGAGATCGGCGTCGGCGGCAGGCCGCCGCGGGTGTAGGTGTTGTATGGGGTGTCGGCGAGCAGGTCGCGCTTGCGCAGGTTGCCGTCGAACTTTTCGCCCAGGCCGTAGATCACCGTCGGGTCGGTCTGCAGAGGCATGCCGATGCGCAGGCGGTTCACGAACACGCCGGCCACGCGCCCGCGCTCGGCGGCGGCGCCGGTCTCCTTCTCGACGATCGACGCCAGCTTGAGCGCCTCTTCGGCATCGCGCAACGGCGTGTCGGCGGCACGCTCGGCCCAGGCCGCTGCCAGGCGCATCTCCATGGCATGGTGGGCACGCTTGAGCACGGCCACGTCGGCACTGCCCTTGCTGTACGCATAGGTGTCGGGGTAGAAGCGCCCTTCCGGAAAGTCGCCGGGCGCGCCGATGGCCACCATCAGTTCGGCATCGCTCATCGCCGCGGTCGTGGGCTTGAGGGCCTCGGCCTTGGCCAGTTCGGCGCGGAACTGGCGGAAGGTCCAGCCCTCCTGCAGACGCACGGTGGCCAGGGTCGAATCGCCGCGCACCATCTTGCTCAGCAAGCTGAAGGGCGTGGTGCCGCGCGAGATCTCGTAGCTGCCGGCGCGTATCTTGCGCGCCTCGCCCGACCAGCGAAACCACTCGTAGAGCAGCAGCGGCGACTCCTGCACACCCGCGTTGACCCAGGCCTGCGCCACGTCGCGCGGCGTCGCGCCGTTGTCGACCGACAATTCAATCGTGTCGGCAGAAAGCGCCAGCGGCTGGTTGATCCACCAGTAGACCGCCCCGGCCATCGCAGCGGCGGCGAGCACGAGCAGCACGATCAGCGCACGCAAGAACTTCATTTCGGGGGCCGGGCCAAGGGCCGCTTTTCGCAGGGAAACCCCACCGGGCAAGACTTCATGGGCGGTGATGATAATCGGCACATGAGCACTCCTCTTTCTTCCGACGGCAGCTTCGACGGCACGTTCGACGGCAGCGCGGCCCTGCCCCACCTGGGCGTCATTCGGGCCCGCGGTGCCGAGGCCGGCAAGTTCCTGCACGGCCAGTTGAGCAACGACTTCTCGATGCTTGGCCTGTCGCAGGCCCGCCTCGCCGGTTTCTGCTCGGCCAAAGGCCGGCTGCAAGCCAGTTTCATCGCCTGGAAACTGGCCCATGACGAGTTGCTGCTGGTGTGCGCGGCCAGCGTGCTGCCGGCCACGCTGAAACGCTTGTCGATGTTCGTGCTGCGCCTGCAATGCAAGCTGAGCGACGCGACCGGCGAGGTTGGTCTGCACGGCCTGGTCGGGCCGACGGCCGAGGCGCTGCTGGCCGGCCTGGCCGTCTGGGAGAAGCGCGAGGTGGATGGCGCGAGCCTGGTTCGCCTGCCGGACGTGAACGGCCTGCAGCGTGGGCTGCAAAGCAGCGCCCTGCCCTTGCCAGCGGGGCCCGCGCTGTCGCTCGACGCCTGGCGCTGGCTGGAAGTGCAAAGCGGCTTGCCGACCATCGAGGCGGCCACGGTCGATCAGTTCGTGCCGCAGATGCTGAACTACGAACTGGTCGGCGGCGTCGACTTCAAGAAGGGTTGTTACCCGGGCCAGGAGGTCGTGGCGCGCAGCCAGTACCGCGGCACGATCAAACGGCGCATGTTCCTGTTCGACTGCGAGGCCGCGGCCGCGCCCGGGCAAGAAGTCTTCCACAGCGGCGAGCCGGGCCAGCCGGCCGGCATGGTGGCCAACGCGGCGCCGCAACCGGGCGGCGCTGGCAGCAGCCTGCTGGTCGAAGTGAAACTTGCCGCTCTGAACGACGGCAGCCTGCACCTCGGTTCACCACAGGGTCCGATATTGCATCGCGTGGCGATGCCCTACGAGGTGACGCTCGAAGCCGCGTGATGCGGGCGCCCCTGCGATGCGCGAATTGTTTGTCTATTACCGGGTTCGCGTGGGCAGCGAAACGATCGCATCAAGTCTTGTGGATGCATTTCAAACCGGCTTGAAGCAACGCTTCCCAAAACTCGGCGCACGCTTGCTGCGCCGGCCGCCGTCACTCGGCGAAGCGCAGACGTGGATGGAAATCTACAGCGTCGCGTCGGGCGGTGGTGGCGTCAGCGCGGAAGCCCAGCAGGCGATCGAAGCCGCCGCGCTGGCACTCGCACCGCACCTCGACGGCCCGCGCCACACCGAGGTCTTCATCCCGGTCGAGCGCGCCTGAACCGAGCCCGAACTGAGCCTCGCTCAGAGCGCCTTCACCATCTCCACGTGCGCGATGCCGGCTTCTTCGAACACCGGGCCGTTCACCACGAAGCCGGCGCGGCTGTAGAAGGCCGACGCGCTGGTCTGCGCATGCAGCAGCGCCTCGCGGTTGCCGGCGGCGCGGGCCGATTGCATCAGCGCGTCCAGCACCTTGGCGCCCACTGCGGCGCTGCGCATCGACGCAATCACCGCCATGCGGCCGATCTTGGCCACACCGGGTGCATGCGGCACCCAGCGGCCGGTCGCCAGCGGCAGGCCGAAACGATTGTTGGCCACGGCATGCACGCAGGTCGCATCCGCCGAGTCCCACTCTAGGTCGGCCGGAATCCTTTGCTCGCGCACGAACACCTCGCTGCGGATCGCGCCGGCTTCGCGCCCCAGCTCGGCCCACGAGCCGACGCGCACTGCGACCATCTCCTGGCCCGCCTCGAAGCCGAGGAACACGTCGCGCAGCAACTGCGGCACTGGCTTGGACGTCTGCGTGTGGGGGTCGGCGAACACGTAGACCAGTTCGCCCGATACCAGCAACTGCTCCTGCCGAAACACCGCGGCCGAGAACAGCACCGACGAGTTGCCGATGCGCGCGCAGCGCACGCCCACGTGAAGTACGTCGTCATAGACGGCCGAGGCCGCGTACTCGAGGCTGGCCTTGCGCACGTACATGTCGCCGCCGAGTTGCTCCATGGTCGGCCCGTAGGGCGCGGCAATCGCACGCCAGTAGCCGGCGACCGCGGTATCGAAGTACATCAGGTAGTGGCCATTGAAGACGATTTTCTGCGCGTCGATCTCGGCCCAGCGCACGCGCAGCCGGTCGAGGAAGCGGAAGTCTTTTCGCGTCGGGCGTGGTGTCGAACCTTGTGTCATGTCTCGAATGCCTTTTTCAGTGCCTCGGCCGCCAGCGCCTGCGCGTGGTCGGCTTCGTCAAGTACCTTGCCCATCTTGATGAAATCGTGCGTCACGCCGCGGTAGATCTCCAGCGCCACCGGCACCGCGGCGGCGCGCAGCTTGTCGGCGTAGGCCACGCCTTCATCGACCAGCGGGTCGCATTCGGCCAGCAGCACGCAGGCCGGCGCCACTGCGTCGACCGAATCGGCCTGGAGCGGCGCAAAGCGCCAGTCGGTGCGCTGGGTGTGCTCGATGTAGTGGTTGAAGAACCACTCGATGCCGGCTGCTTCGAGCAGGTAGCCGTTGGCAAAGCGGCGGTGCGATGCGGCGTCTGCGTAGGGCGCGGTGCCGGGCGTGATGAGCAGTTGCAGGCGCAGCTTCAGGCCGGTGTCGCGCGCGTGGATGGCGCAGACAGCGGCGAGCGTGCCACCGGCACTGTCGCCTCCCACCGCCAGGCGCGTGCCGTCCAGGCCAAGTGCGTGGCCATCGCGCGCGAGCCAATGCATCGCTGCCCACGCGTCGTGAACCGCATGCGGGAAGCGGTACTCGGGAGCAAGCCGGTATTCGAGCGCCACCACTGCCGCACCGCTGCGCACGGCGAGCTGGCGGCACAGGCTGTCGTGAGTGGCGAAGTTGCCGATCGTGAAGCCACCGCCATGCAGGTAGAGCAGCACCGGCAGCGGCAGCGGGCTACCCGAGCGGCTGCCCGATGAGGAACCCGGCGCATACAGCCGGGCCCGCAGCGGAGTGCCGTCGGCGGCCGGAATGTCGAAGTCGTGCAGGCGAGCGACAGGCACGCGATCGAGCTCCAGCACTTCGGTGGCGGCCACGTAGGCCTGGCGAGCCTCGGCCACCGTCATGGCGTAGAACGGCGGCCGGTTGACGCGCCGCACGCCTTCGAGGATGCCCGCCATCGCCAGCGTGAGCTTGCCAGCGCTCAAGACCGCACCTTCAAAACAGCGAGTCGCGATCCACGCCTTGGCGAATCATGCGACGTTTGAGTTTGAGCAGTGCTTCCTGCTGGATCTGGCGGATGCGTTCGCGCGTCAGCCCGAGCCGTTCGGCCAGCACCTCCAGCGTTTCGGGTTCGCGGTCACGCAGCCCGTAGCGGCCCGCCAGGACCTCGCGTTCACGATCGTTCAGCTCGTCCAGACCGTGGTTGAGCAACTGCTCGACCTCGTTGCTCAGCGTCAGGCTCATCGGGTCGGAGGAACCGTCGTCGGCCACGCCGTCGAGCACCGACTCCGAGCCGGCATCGGCCTGGTGGCGGTCGATCGGCGCGTCCAGCGAGGTGGGCAGCTCGGCGAACTTCAGCAGGTCGGTCACCTCCTGCACTGGCCGGCCGACGGCGGCGGCCAGGTCTTCAGAGCGCACCGGCTTGTCGTTGTTGCCGGTGCTCGCGGCGGCAGACTCGAGCGCGCGGCGCGCCTTGAGCACCTGGTTGAGCTCACGCACGATGTGCACTGGCAGCCGGACCAGCCGGGCCTGATGCATGATCGAACGCTCGATGTTCTGGCGGATCCACCACGACGCGTAAGTCGAGAAACGGAAGCCGCGTTCGGGTTCGAACTTGCCGATCGCGTGCATCAGGCCCAGGTTGCCCTCTTCGATCAGGTCGGTCATCGGCAAACCGCGGCCGAGGTAGTTCTTGGCAATGCTGACCACCAGACGCAGGTTGTGCTCGATCATGGTCTGCCGGGCGCTGAAGTCGCCCTGGCGCGCGCGGGTCGCGGTCTCGAATTCTTCCTGCGGCGTGAGCAGCGGGGCACGGCGGATCTCGCGCAGGTAGACCTGCAGCGTGTTGCCCACCTCCGAGTCACCGGCCGCAAATTCGCTGCCGACGCGCGGATCGGCGCCGTTGCTGGCGGTCTCATCGATCAGCGGGTTGTCGACGCCGCCCTGTTCCGCGGAGGCGTTGTCATCACGCGGCTCGCGGGCTTCGAACGCATCGGGCGGGTTGATGCCCAGCTTGCCGTTCGGCCCGGCCGGGTCAAGCTGTGCGCGCCTTCTTGGCATGACCTTGCCCTCGGCGCGCCGACCGTCAGCGCGGCGGCAAGAGCTTGGCCGGATCGATCGGCTTGCCCTGTCGGCGGATTTCGAAGTGCAGCTGGACCCGGTTCGCATCGGTCGACCCCATCTCGGCGATCTTCTGTCCCCGTTTGACCGACTGGTCCTCTTTCACGAGCAGCGCCTGGTTGTGGGCGTAGGCCGTAAGGTAGGTGTTGTTGTGCTTGAGGATGACCAGGTTGCCGTAACCGCGCAGCCCTGAACCGGCGTACACCACCTTGCCTTCGGCGGCGGCAAGCACCGGGTCGCCGGCCTTGCCGGCAAAGACCAGGCCCTTCGTCTTGCCTTCTTCGAACGGTGCCGCCACGGCGCCGGCCGCAGGCCAAAGCCAATTGATTTCGTCATCGGCTTCGCGCACCACCGGCGCGACCGGCGCCGACGCGACCACGGGCGCCGACAGTGTGGGCGTGGGCGACGCGGGCGCCGGGGACGTGCTGGCCGCACCGGTCGCCGGCTTGGCGTCGAGCGGGCGGGTCTCGACCCGTGCAGGTGTGACGGGCCGCGTCGCGGCGCCCGCGTCGGCGCCCGGCGCAATGACCCGCAGCACCTGGCCAACCTCGACGATGTTCGGGTTGTCCATGTTGTTCCACTTGACCAGGTCTTTCCAGTTCTGCCCGGTCTCCAGGCCGATGCGGATCATCGTGTCGCCCGGCTTGATGGTGTAGTAGCCCGGCTTGCCGGCGTTTTCAGCGCCGGGCAGCGGTTTGCTGGGGTCGGCGGGCAGCGCTGCGACCACCGGCTTGGCCTCGACCGGCGTGATCGCAGACGCTGATGCCGCTGCGGCAGCCGCGGACGCCGCAGCGCTGGCAGCCGCGGCACGCGCGGCCACACGATCTTCCACCGGCGCCGGCGTCTTCGACGTCGCGCACGCGCCCAGCATCAGCACGACCGCGATCGCGATGCCCCAAACCTTCTTGCCCGACCCCAATGTGTGCGCCAAAACGATCCCTGCCTTGTCCATCATCCGATCAGCCCCGATTTTAGGGGGACGAAATTGACTGCTTCATGAACCTGCTGCTCGTAGCCTTGTTCAGTTCGGTCCACCACCACGAGCATCTGGCGCCCGGTCCCCGCTTGCCGCACCGGGGACACCAGCCGCCCGCCCACGGCCAGTTGATCGAGCCACGCGGCGGGCAATGCATCGCCGCCTGCAGCCGCAATGATGCTGTCGTACGGCGCATTCGGCGGGTGCCCGAGCATGCCGTCACCATACACCAGCCTCAGCCGGGCCGAACGCAACGGCGCCAGCAACTCGCGCGCCTTGTCGTGCAGGGGCTTCAGGCGCTCGACCGAAATGACGCTGTGGGCCAACTCGCACAGCACCGCCGCCTGGTAACCGCAGCCGGTGCCGACCTCGAGAACATTGCCGAGCCCGCCTCCGGCTCGCGCGTTCGCGCCGCTCATCAGAAGTTCGAGCATGCGCGCCACGACCGAGGGTTTGGAGATGGTCTGGCCATGGCCGATCGGCAGGCTGGTGTCTTCATACGCCTGCGTGACCAGCGCCGCGTCGACAAACTGGTGGCGCGGCACGCTTGCCAGCGCATCCAGCACCCGCGTCGAGCTCGCGCCCCCGGCGCGCAGGCGCTGCACCATCTGGCGCCGCACGTCGGCAGAATCGAGGCCCAGCCCCGACGCCGGCCGCGCTGCGCTCGGCCGAAGTGGGCCGCCAGGCGGCTGGCGCACCGGCAGGTCGACCGCACCGGCCGGCTGGGGCGCCTTGAGCTGGTCCAGGCGCAGCGGGAATTTGATTCCGCGCGGGTTGACACGCTGCGGCGGCGAACTCATGACGCCGATGCACCGACCCAGCTGCGCCACTGCGGCAACGCTGCGTGATCGGTCAGATCGACCTGCAGCGGGGTGATGGAGACCTGCCCATGCGTCGTGGCGTGGAAGTCGGTGCCCTCGCCGGCCTCGCGCGCATCGCCGGCCGGGCCGATCCAGTACATCGCATCACCGCGCGGGCTGGTCTGGCGGATCACCGGTTCGCTCGCATGGCGCCGCCCCAGCCGGGTGATCTGCACCGGCAGGTGGTCGGCATCGGCCCGGTTCGGAATGTTCACATTGAGCAACCAGGGCCGCACCGACGGCGGCTGCCGAAGCACCTGCTCAATCACCTTGCGCGCCACGCGCGCGGCGGCATCGAGTTCGCCCCAGCCTTTTTCGACCTGCGAAAACGCGATCGCCGGAATGCCGAACAGATAACCTTCCATCGCCGCTGCGACGGTACCCGAGTACAAGGTGTCGTCGCCCATGTTGGCGCCGTTGTTGATGCCCGAGACCACCAGGTCGGGGCGCGTGGGCAACAGGCCGGTCAGCGCAAGGTGCACACAGTCGGACGGCGTGCCGTTGATGTAGCGGAAGCCGTTGCTGGCGGTGAAGACCGACAGCGGCCGGCTGAGGGTCAGCGAGTTCGAGGTGCCGCTGGCGTTCTGCTCGGGCGCTACCACGTCGAGATCGCCCAGACCTTCGCAGGCTTTCACCAACGCTGCCAGTCCGGGAGCCAGGTAACCGTCGTCATTTGCAATCAGGATTTTCATCGGCCGATTGTAGGGAATGGTCGGCCTGCCTCGGCATGCTTTCGCGGCGCGCCAAGGCAGTGCTGCGTATCATCGGCGGCTCTTGCCAGGAGACGACAACATGCATTCATGGGTGTGTGACAACCCGATCGGCGTCGACGCGCTGAAATGGAAAGAGCTGCCGACGCCGCAGCCCGCGGCCGGTGAAGTGCGCGTGGCCATTCGCGCCGCGAGCCTGAACTTTCCCGACCTGCTGATCGTGCAGAACAAGTACCAGATGAAACCGCCGTTGCCGTTCGTGCCCGGCTCCGAATATGCCGGCGTGATCGATGCCGTCGGCGACGGCGTGACCCACCTCAAGGCGGGCGATGCGGTGGCCGCGTTCGGCGGCACCGGCGGCTTTGGCACGCACGCCTGCGTCAACGCCGCTCTGGTGATGCCGCTGCCGGCCGGTTTTGCGTTCGACGATGCGGCCGCCTTCATCCTGACCTACGGCACCACCCACCACGCGCTGCTCGACCGGGCCCAGCTCAAGGCCGGCGAAACGCTGCTGGTGCTGGGCGCTGCCGGCGGTGTGGGCACGGCCGCGATCCAGATCGCCAAGGCGGCCGGCGCGCGCGTGATCGCCGCCGCCTCCAGCGCTGAAAAGTGCGCGCTGTGCCTGCGTTTGGGCGCCGACGCGAGCATCGACTACAGCACTGCCAACCTGCGCGAAGAACTGAAGCGCCTGACCGAGGGCAAGGGCCCCGACGTGGTGTACGACCCGGTCGGCGGCGAGCTGGCCGAGCCGGTGTTCCGCTCGATCGCCTGGCGCGGGCGCTACCTGGTGGTCGGCTTTGCAGCGGGGGGCATTCCCGCGCTGCCCTGGAATCTGGCGCTGCTCAAGGGCGCTTCCATCGTCGGCGTGTTCTGGGGTGACTTTGCGCGCCGCGAACCGAAGGCGAATGCACGCGCGCTGGCCGAGCTGGCGCAGTGGTATGCGCAAGGAAAGATCAAGCCGGTGATCGACCAACGCCTGCCGATGCGCGAACTCCCGGCCGCGTTCGAGCGCATGGGCACCCGCAAGGTGCAGGGCAAACTGGTGTTGACCAACGACTGATTTGCGCCGCGGTGCGGGTGTCTGCGCTACGATGCCGAGTGCGCAACTGAGCGCACGACACACGAGCTCGGGGCCCCCAGCATGGCGATCAAAGTCCTCATCCTTGAAGACAACCCGGTGGCCCGGGGCTTTTTGAGCCGGGTGGTGCGAGAGAGCTTCAGCGACGCGATCGAGATCACCGAAGCCGGCGACCTGGAAACCGCGCGCCGCCACGTTGGCCCGCCCAGCGCCATACCCGAGCCTGCGGATGCTTTCAGGCTCATCCTGGTCGACCTGGAGCTGCCCGACGGCAATGGCATGGAGTTGCTGACCGAGCTGGCGCGCTACCCGGCCACCAAGATCGTCACCACGCTTTATTCCGACGACGACCACCTGTTCCCGGCCCTGCAGTGCGGGGCCGACGGCTACCTGCTGAAGGAAGACCGCTTCGAGGTGCTGGTCGAAGAACTGCAGAAGATCGTGCGCGGGCAACCCCCGCTGTCGCCGGCAATAGCGCGCCGGCTGCTGACGCACTTCCGCCCTGCTGTGGCGGGTGCGGCCGGGCTCGACTCGAGACCTGCACCATTGAACTCGGGCTTCAGCAGCCGCCCGACCGCACCACCGCGCAACGTGGCGCCGCCCGACCACGAGCGGCTCACGCCGCGCGAGAGCGAGGTGCTGACCTACCTCAGCAAGGGCTTCACCATCAAGGAGATCGCGAGCCTGATGGGCATCAAGTGGTTCACCGTCAACGACCACATCAAGTCGATCTACAAGAAGCTCAACGTCTCCAGCCGCGCCGAAGCGGCGGTGCTGGCCAGCAAACAAGGGCTGGTCTGAGGTGAGGCGGCCACCGGGGCGCTGCGGCTTGCGCGCGCGCGGAGGCTGACATGCCGCTGCAACGCGCGACCACCGGAGGCGCCACGTTGGGGCCGATGTTCCCCAGCGATCTGATGCCGCTCGATTCCGGCCTGGGCGAATTGCGGGTCGGGCAACCCGCCAACCTGTCGCGCTGGATGGGCTGGCGCTTGCGGCTGCTGGTGGCTGCGGCGCTGGTGGGTTGCCTGGCAGTGTTCCTGCTCGCTCAAGGGATGGCCGAACAGCCGCACATCGGCGTGGTCTGGCGTGGCGCGGGTGTCGGCCAGGTTGAACTGGCGAGCACCTCCAACCCGGCCCTCAAGCCCCACGTGGGCAAGATGCTCACGGGCCTGGAGGCGGGAGGCTTGTCGGTGCCGATCTCCGACGTGCTGGCGCTGCAGCGCTCGACGCGCTGGCTGACCGACGACGTGCAGCGCGCCCGCCTGACCACGCTGCAAGAACAGGCCTTCGGCGCCCAACTCGAACCGGGCTTCAGCCTGAGTTTTTCAGACGGCGCCAAAGTCCAGGTGCTGGCCAAGCGGCGCGGTTTCGCCAACCTGCCGATGACGTTCTGGCTGCTCGCGGCCGCGGCCCTGACCCTGTACCTGGTGGCGATGGTCGTGGTGCTGGCCCGCCCCACGCGCCGCAACCTGCTTTATGCGGTGATGTCGTTCTGCCTCACCGGGACCCTGGCGCTGATGGCGATCGAGTCGACCATGGAGCTCGGCCAGGTCGCGCCGTTTGCGCGCCTGGACCTGTCGCTGCGGCTGATCTTCGACCTGGTCACCTGCGCCGCGATGGTGCATGCCGCCAGCCTGCACCCACGCCGGCTGCCCGGCGAGCACCGGATCGCGCTGGGCGCCTGGAGTGTGGTGATGGGCTTGCTGGTGCTTGCAGAAGCGGGCTGGCCGCCGCAACTGTGGTGGTGGCTGCAGGGCAGCATCACGCTGTTCGGCCTGACCGTCGTGGGGCTGCACAGCTGGTCGTACCGCATCGAGCCGCGCCCGTTCGCGTTGGTGCTGCGCCGCTTCGGAGTGGGGTTGGTGGCGGGCTGGGTGCTGCTCACCTTGGTGATCGCCCGAACCGCCGATCAGCCCGCCCTGCAGCACCTGGTGGCCACTGGCGGCCCGACGATCTGGTACCTGTTCCTGGCGGCAGTGATGGTGCTGCTGCCGTTCCTGTCCAAGTCCGAGCAGGTGATGCGCGAGTTCGGGCTGCTGGCAGCTGTCAGCAGCGTGGCGACCGCGCTCGACCTGGTTTTCGTGGCGGTGTTTTCGCTTGGCCAGTTCGCATCGCTGACCCTGTCGCTGTTCGTCGCGCTGGCGGTGTATTCGGGCGCCCGACAATGGATCCTGGGCCAACTGCTGGGCAAGAGCATGCTCACCACCGAGCGCATGTTCGAGCAGGTCTATCGCATCGCCCGCGAGGTCGAAGTCCACCCCGAGCGCACCACCGCCCTGCTGACCAAGCTGCTGCGCGATCTGTTCGAGCCGATGGAGCTGAGCATCATCGAAATGCCTTCCGCCACTTCACGAGTGACCGGTGACGGCTCGACCATGCTGGTGCCCGTGCCGGTGCTGAGCGACGAGGTGATCGACCACGGCGAATCGATCGTGATCCGTTTTGCACAGCGCGGGCGGCGGCTGTTCTCATCGGAAGACGCACGACTCACCAACCGGATCGTTGATCAGTTGCGGCGCGCCGTCGCCTACGACAAGGCGGTCGAACGCGGCCGTGGCGAAGAGCGGCTGCGCCTGGCGCAGGACCTGCACGACGACATCGGCGCGCGGTTGCTGACCCTGATGTACAAGGCCCAGTCGCCCGAAATGGAAGACTACGTGCGCCACACGCTGCAGGACCTGAAAACCCTGACACGCGGCCTGGCCGCGTCGAACCATCGCCTGTCGCACGCCGCCGCCGAATGGAAGGCCGACCTGACGCAGCGCCTGACGGCGGCGCACGTCGAACTGAGCTGGTCGTGCGAGATCGACGACGACGTGCTGCTGAGCGTGACGCAATGGTCGGCGCTGACGCGGGTGCTGCGCGAGCTGGTGAGCAACGCGATTGCACATTCGCAGGCGCAGCGCGTGGACATCGACTTCCGGCTCGACAACGACCGGCTGCACCTGATCGTCAGCGACAACGGCATCGGCCGCGACCCCAAGTCTTGGTCGCACGGGCTCGGGCTGGGCGGCGTTCGCAAGCGCGTCGCTGCTTAGATTCGGTTCGCCCATGACGTCGAGAATCACGGGGGCTTTGTCGATCGTGACGATGCCGCGCCACCCGGAAACGCGGCCGACATATTCCAAGTCGCCAAGTTGGGCGTGCTTCAGCTTTGGCCGTTTCGTACCGGTGGTACTTGGCCGAAGACAGAGTTTGGGATGAACTTTGGAC
>JANMYQ010000056.1:0-28066 GCA_031382215.1 Methylibium sp. | reverse complement strand
GTAGTGCGTCCACGCACCGGCGTTGATCAGCACCGCATCCTTGCCCTCGGTGTAGGCCTGGTGGATGCGCTCGCACATCTTGCCTTCGTCATTGGTCTGGAAGCTCTCGACCTCGGCACCGAGCTCCTTGCCCAGGGCCTGCAATTGGGCGTCGATCTGCGCCAGCGTGATCGTGCCGTACTGCTTGGGGTCGCGCTTGCCGAACATGTTGAGGTTGATGCCGTTCAGCATGAGGATCTTCATCGGGTGTCCTTCGCAAAATGGGGTCAAAGAGGTCAGGTCAGAGGCAGTTCAGTTCGACCGTGCGGCCGCTGCGCGCCGCGGCGACGATCGCTTCGGTGACACGCAGGTTGGCCAGCCCGTCGCGCGCGCTCACGAGCGGCGCCGCTTCGCCACGCACGACGGCGCCGAAGTGTTCCATCTGGTGCTTAAGCGGGTCGTCGCGCACCATGCCGACCACGCCGGTCTGGAACGGTTTCCACCACGAGCGGTCCTGCGGACGCGGGTAGGTCTTCAGGCGCATCGTCGGCACCGACAGGCTGCCGTTCGTGCCGCTGATGACGTAACAGTCTTCGTCTTCGCTGGTCGGGTAGACCTTGTTCTCTTGCGAGGTCTGCTCCCAGCTGCGCGGGCAGGCGGCGGTGTCGCTGAGCATGAAGGTGCCAAGCGCGCCGTTCGCAAACCGCAGGTTGATGGCCACCGTGTCTTCCACCGCAAAGCCTCGGATCGCATTCGACGTGAAGGCCTGCACCGCGACGATCTCGCCGCACAGCATGCGCAGGTTGTGCACCTCGTGGATCAGGTTGATCAGGATCGGCCCGCCCCCGGGTTCGCGCCGCCACGGCCCGTCGGCAAAGTATTCGTCGGGCTTGAAGAAGACGGCGCTGCCCATCACGGTGACTAGCTTGCCGAGCCGGCCCGACTCGACCACCTCGCGCGCCTTGGCCATGATCGGGCTGTGCGCACGGTGGTGGCCGATCAGCAGCCTGGCGTCGTTGGCCTCGGCCACCTGCACCAGCCGCTCGGCTTCGACCACCGTCGGGGCGATCGGCTTTTCGAGCAGGGTCGGCAGGCCAGCGGCGATGCATTGCAGCGCCTGTGGCACATGGAGCGGATTCGGCGTGGCCAGGATCACGCCGTCAGGGCGGTCACTCTCGATCAGTTCGGCCAGCGAAGCGTAGAGCGGCACGCCGGCGCGGCGTGCCGTCTCCACCGCGCCGGGCGAAGGGTCGACCACGGCCGACAACAGGCAGGTGGCGCTGGCCGCGGCCACGCCCATGTGGGCCTGGCCGATGTAGCCGGCGCCGGCCACTGCAATGCGTGTCCTGGCCATGGTCGAACGTCGGCCGGGCTTACTTGCGCATCTTCGCGAGTTCGCCCATCACCTCGGTGACCGTGGCCTCACCCACGCTGGCGCTGAACTGAGCGATCACCGGCTTCATCTTCTCGCGCAGCTTGGCCACTTCGGCGGGCGGGAACTCGGTGACGGTCATGCCGTTCTTCTTCAGCAGTTCGAGGTTGGACGCCAGCGCCGCGCGGCTTGCGTCACGCTGCGTCTTGGCGGCTTCGTCGGCCGAGTCGTCGAGGATCTTGCGCTCGGCGGGGCTCATCGCGTCCCAGATCTTCTTGCTGAAGATCACCGACTGCGGGTTGTATTGGTGGTTCGTCAATCCGATGAATTTCTGCACCTCCCAGAACTTGTTGGCCGCGATCACCGAGACCGGGTTCTCCTGCCCGTCGATGGCCTTCTGCTCCAGGCCGCCGAAGACTTCGGGGAAAGGCATCGGCGTCGGGTTGGCGCCCAGCGCCTTGACCCAGGCCACGTTGATCGGGTTCGGGATCACGCGCAGCTTCAGGCCTTCGATGTCTTCGACCTTGTTCAGCGCGCGCTTGCTGTTGGTCATCTGGCGGTAGCCGAGCTCCCAATACGACAGGCCGATCAGGCCCTTCTCTTCGAGTTTGGCGTGCAGCTTCTTGCCCACCGGGCCGTCGACCAGCGCGTCCGACTCTTTCTCGTTGGCGAACAGGAACGGGAAGTCGAAGATCGCCAGTTCCTTGGCCACGCTGGCCAGGATGCCGGTGTTCATGACCGCCATCTCGAGCGTGCCGCCCTGGATGGCCGACACGTTGGCCTGGTCGCTGCCCAGCACGCCGGCCAGGAACAGGTTGACCTTCATCTTGCCGCCCGACTTGGCGGCCACCAGTTCGGAGAACTTCTTCATGCCAGCGACGGCGGGGTGGCCTTCGGGGCCGTTGAGCGCGAACTTGATGGTGCGCTCCTTGATGTCTTGCGCGGACGCGACGCCACAAGCGGCCACAACCATGCTCGCCAGAACGCTCTTGATGAACAAACGCTTCATGTCAGTCTCCTTGATTCACTCGGTGGATTCGGGACGCTCTTGCAATCTGCCGGCGGGGGTGGCGCACCCGGTCACGCCCGCCGGCGCGGAAGTCAGCCGGCGAACCAGCGCGCCGGCACGGTCACCAGCTGCGGGAAGATCACCATCAGGAACATCACCAGGAACTGCGCGATCATGAAAGGCATCACGCCGCGGGTGACCTCGTCCATCTTCATCTTGCCCACGCCGGCCACCACGTTGAGCACGGTGCCCACCGGTGGCGTGACCAGGCCGATGGCGTTGTTCATGATGAACAGCACGCCGAAGTAGACCGGGTCGATGCCGGCGGCCTTGACCAGTGGCATCAGCACCGGCGTGAGGATCAGGATCGTGGGCGTCATGTCCATCGCGGTGCCGACGATCATCACGATCAGCATCATCACGAACATCAGCAGCATCGGCTGGCTGATCAACGGCTGCAGCAGCGTGATCAGCTCCTGCGGCAGGTTGGCAATGGTGATGAGCCAGGCCGACACCATGGCCGCGGCCACCAGGAACATCACGACCGCGGTGGTCTTGGCCGCGCCGACGAACACGTGGTAGAGCTGCGACAGCTTGAGCTCGCGGTAGATCACGGTGGCCACGAACAGCGCGTAGACCGCTGCCACCACGGCCGCCTCGGTCGGCGTGAAGACACCGAACTTCAGCCCCACCAGCACGATCAGCGGCAGCACCAGCGCCCAGGTCGAGTCGCGCAGCGCCTTCATGCGCTCGGCGCCGCTCGCCTTGGGCGGCGGCTTGACGTTTTCCTTCTTCGCCACCAGGAACCAGGCGACGGCGATGCTCAAGCCCATCATCAAGCCGGGGAAGATGCCGGCCAGGAACAGCTTGGTGATCGACACATTGGCCGCCACACCGAAGATCACGAAGCCGATCGACGGCGGGATGACCGGCGCGATGATGCCGGCGCTGGCGATCAGCCCGCCGGCCTTGGCCTTGTCGTGGCCGGCGGCCACCATCATCGGCAGCAGCAGCGCGGCCAGCGCCGCGGTGTCGGCCACGGCCGAGCCGGACAGCGCGGCCATCAGCACCGCCGCCAGAATCACCACGTAACCCAGGCCGCCGCGCACATGGCCCACCAGGGTGAGCGCCAGATTGACGATGCGCTTGGACAGGCCGCCGACGTTCATGATCTCGCCGGCCAGCATGAAGAACGGCACCGCCAGCAGCGGGAAGCTGTTGGAGCCTTCGATCAGGTTCTGCGCCAGGATCTGGGCGTCGAAGTTGCCCAGTTGCACCATCAGCGCCACGCCGCACAGCAGCAGCGAGTAGGCGATCGGCACGCCCAGCGCCATGGCGCCCAGCAGCGCCAGCAGGAACACGGCGACGGTCATGGCTTGTCTCCCTTCTTCGCGTCTTCAAGGTTGGCCAGGTCCTCGGATTCCTTGACCGTGACCAGTTCGCTGTCGGACAGGCGCCCGGTCAGCAGCTTGCCGAGCTTGAGCAGGTGGAGCACCGCGGCGGACACTGCGAACACCACGCCAACGCCAGCGAGCCAGGCCATCGAGAAGCCGGAGACGGGCGCTTCGACGTCGAGGTTGATGCGCGTTTGCTGCAGGCTGCCGGAGAAGATGAGCCAGCAGACGTAGAGCATCAGGGACTCGGCGATCGCCAGGCAGACCTTCTTGCCCGTCGGGCCGAGCCGGCCGACCAGCATGTCGGTGCCGAGGTGGCCGCCTTCCTTGACGGCGATGATCGCGCCCAGAAATGTCATCCACACGAAGCCCCAGCGCGAGAGCTCTTCGGACACGGTGATGCCCGAGTTGAAGGCGTAGCGCAACACCACGTTGCCGAACACCATCACAACCATCGCGCCCAGAAGCACGACGATCAATAACTCCAACAGCCTGCAATAGGCGTTGGCGCCTTTGTCGATCCAGTCGGTCATGTTGTCTCCTGTCTTGTGGTGCCATCGACAGACTCGCCGCCGGCACCTTCCTATAATGTACGAACTAGTTAGTTTTATACTCAGTACTTACCCGCATTCGGGGTTCGAACTGTTGGGCGGCCCGCAACCGCCGCGCCCCGCCTTACTTGCGCACGAAGCGCACGATCATTTCCACGATGCTGTCGCGCCGCGCGACCATGGTGGCCGGCGCATCGAGATCGCGCTTGAAGATCAGCGCAAAGGTGTGCTTGTTGGTCACGTTGAACAGGCACAGCGCGCTGATCGACATGTGCAGGTCCACTGCGTCGACGCCGCTGCGGAACACGCCCGCCTTGAGCCCCCGCTGGTACACGGTGGCGACCGCGTCGATGGCCGGCACGTTGAGCTTCTGGATCACCTCGCTGCGCGCCAGGTACACACCGCGGTGGATGTTCTCGTTCATCACCAGGCGCGCAAAGTCGGGGTGGCCGAGGTGGTAGTCCACCGTCGAACCGACCAGCTTGCGCAGCGCGTCTTCGGGGGTCAGGTCGTCGAGGTGGAGCCGGGCCTCGCCTTCGCGGATGCGGGCGTATTCCTTCTCGAGCACGGCGATGTACAGGCCTTCCTTGCTGCCGAAGTAGTAATAGATCATGCGTTTGCTGGTGGCCATGGCCTCGGCGATCACGTCGATGCGTGCGCCGGCCAGGCCCTTCTCGGCAAACTCGCGCGTGGCCACCTCGAGAATGTCGCCCATCGTGCGGTCGGGGTCGTTGGTGCGGGGTGCGGCGGCGGCCTTGCGGCGCGGGCTGCGGGCTTTGCCGGGCTGCGGTGGCGTGGAATGTACTGATTGGTTCATTTGGCCGCGGAGCGTAGCAAATTTGGCTGGCACTGACCAGCCCACGCCGCGGCGGCGGTGCGGCTTCAGGGCCTGATCAGCGAGCTTGGGCCTTCACCCGACCCGCGTCGAGGCTCCATTCGGCCACGCGCGCCGCGAGCCACGCGCCATCGTCCAGCGGCAGGTCGTGGCCTGCCGTCGGGTGGATTACATGCGGCGCGTTCCAGGCCGCAGCCAGGGCCAGCGAGCAGCGCGGATTGACCAGCGCGTCGCGCGCGCTGCTGGCCACCAGCACCGGCACCAAGCGACCTGGGCCGACGTGATCGACGTGGCCGACATGTCGATATCGCGCCGCAGCCAGCAACTGGCGCAGCCCGTTGACCGTGCCGACCGGCCGCGCCTGGCGGATCGACACCCACTCGTCCACCCGCGCCGCGTGCTGCTGCGGCGTCGAACTCGTCAATCGAAGAATCGCCTCTTCGGCGCGGCGCGCATCACCCGGCACGAGCAGGCGCAGCAGGGTCGGCCATTGGCGGAGGCGCAGCCGGTCGGTCACCGGGCTGAACGGGCGCATGCTGGAATTGACCAGCACACAGCCCTGCAGCTCCTGCGGCTGGGCCGCAGCCCAGGCCGCGGCGACCATGCCGCCGAGCGACAGCCCGAGCAGCCGGTACGGCGGCAACACGCCCTGCTCGAGCAGGCGCTCGCGGCAGATGTCGACGATCGCCAGCACCGACAGCGGGCAGCGCATCAGCCTCAGTTCTCCGGCGCCGGGCAGATCGACCGGCACGATGCGCGCCTCGGGCAGCGCACGCGCGAGCTGGTCGAGAAAAGCGCCCCAGTGGCCCGCCTCACGCGTGAGCCCGCGCAGCAGCACCCAGGTGTCGGTCATGGTGAAGACGCTCCATACCAATGCGCCAGCGCGGCGGCGCGGCGCGCTTCCCGGTCTGGCCCCGGCGCGCACCAGCGCGGGTGGCTGCAAGCGGCGCGCAGCACGAAGTCGAGCAGGCCCAGGTGGCGCCGCAGCACGCGCTGGCGCCGATGTTCGATCAAGGGGTTGAAGATACCGCGGCGCGAGAAGAGCTGGCGCGGGTTCTTCTTGACCCACAACCACGAGCCCATCTCCAAGGTGAGCGGCAGGAACACGCGGTCCGGTGCCGCGCGGGCTTGCAGGTAAAGGTGGTCCCACAGGTCGCCGTGGGCCAGGTACTGGCGGCTCTGCGGCTCGAACAGGTAGCGGTGGTGCAGCAGGTTGTCATCGAGCAGGCCGCTCAAGGAATGCAACTCGGGCAGGTGCTCGATCGGCCGCGGCGTGTGGGCATGAGGGAACCAGAGCCGGTCGTGTACGCCGAAGCCGGAATGGCAATCGACGCTGATCGCAAAGTCGCGCGGCAGCAGTTCTTCGGCGACCAGGTCGCACAGCGCCTGCGCTTCGGGCTGCATTGGCGCGCCGGCCTCGCCGCGGTACCAGGGCAGGCCGGCGCTGAGGCGCTGGCCACCGAGCAGGAAGGGCGCGCCTTCGGCACAGTCGAGCGGCGCATTGCGCATCAGGTCCACCCCTTGCGGGTTGGCACGCGTGCCGCGCCACAGGCCGCCCGGGTTGACCACCGGCACGAAGACGATGCGCAGTTGCTGCAGCAGGTGGTGCACAGTCGCGTCCCAGCGCAGCCGGCGCACGAGGCTGCGCAGGCAGGCCAGCACCACCTCGGCGCCGATGCGCTCGAGCCCGTGCACACCGCCAAAAAATCCGACGCCGGGCAGGCGCGGGTCGGGGTTGCCCAAGGTGATGGCCTGGACCGGGAACACCCGCCCGCCGGTTGCCACCTCGCACAAGGTGCGGCACTGCAGGTGCGCGCCGCCCTCGTGCACGAGCTGCTGCAGTTCGTCCAGCTCGGGAAGCTCGGACGGCGTGGGCCGAGCGGACGGATCGTGGGTTGCCATCAAACCGTCATCTGCGCCGCGCAGACTGCGCTCTACCGCCCCGAGCCGGAGTGTCCATGCCGTTCAAACCTTTGCGCCCTGCGTCCTGGCCTGTCGTCGCCGCCGCCCTGCTCTACGGTGCTGTGGAGTGGGCCGCACTGTGGCGCTCGCGTGCCGCCGACGGTCTGTTCCGTTCGCTGCATGCTGGCCCACCGCGATGACCCCCGCGTGACGCCGGCATGAAGAAGCGGTGACATTCGCGCACACCGCGCGATTCACACCGACGTCACGCAGGCCCGCCAGTATCTGCGTTCATGCACACCTCAGACGCCTGCATGGACACACCCAAACCACCGCCGCTGCGCCTGCGCACGGTCTGGATCTCCGACCTGCACCTGGGCACGGCCGGCTGCCAGGCGCATGCGCTGCTCGACTTCCTGCGCAGCATGGAGTGCGAGACCCTGTACCTGGTGGGCGACATCATCGACGGCTGGCAACTGCGCCGCACCTGGTACTGGCCGCAGGCACACAACGACGTGGTGCAGAAGATCCTGCGCCTGGCGCGCAAGGGCACGCGCGTGGTCTTCATCCCCGGCAACCACGACGAGTTCGCGCGCCGCTACGTGGAGCACAACTTCGGCGGCGTGGACGTGGTCGAAGACTGCATCCACACCTGTGCCGACGGCCGCCGGTTGTGGGTCATGCATGGCGACCTGTTCGACGGCGTGATCCAGTGCGCCAAGTGGCTGGCCCACGTGGGCGATGCGGCGTACGAGTTCACGCTCAAGGTCAACCGCTGGTACAACCGCGCGCGGGCACGCATGGGGCTGCCGTACTGGAGCCTGTCGCGCTACCTCAAGCTCAAGGTCAAGCGCGCCGTCAGCTACGTGGGCGACTTCGAAGAGGCGGTGGCCCGCGAAGCGCGCAAGCGCGGCGTGCACGGTGTGGTGTGCGGCCACATCCACCATGCCGAGATCCGCGACATCGACGGCGTGCTGTATTGCAACGACGGCGACTGGGTCGAGAGCCTGACGGCGTTGGTCGAACACCACGATGGCCGCCTCGAGATCATCGACCGCAGCGCCACGGCGCGGCCCGCGCTGGTGCGGCGGCCCAAGCGCGCCGAAGCCGATGCCGACGCCGGGCCTGTGACGCTGCCCGGTGCCCTGGAGCCGGCCGGCGGCGCCGCATTTGCACGGAGCGCCCACCCGTGACGACCACGATCGACCTGGTCTACTTCAACGCCGGCGGCGGCCACAAAGCGTCGGCGCTGGCGCTGCAGACGGCCATCACCGACGCCGGCATGCCGTGGCAGGTGCGGCTGGTGGATCTGTTCCAGGTGCTGGACCCCCGGGAGGCCTTCCACGGGTTCACCGGCATGCGCCCGGAGGACTACTACAACAAGCGCCTGGCCAAGGGCTGGACCATCGGCCTGGCGCAGGAGCTGAAGCTGCTGCAGGCCATGATCCGCCTGGGTCACCCGACGCTGGTGCGGCGCTTGCAGCAACACTGGCTGTGCACCGAACCCGACATGGTGGTGTCGCTGGTGCCCAACTTCAACCGCGCGATGTTCGAAGCGCTGGCCTCGGCGCTGCCCGGCGTGCCGTACGCCACCGTGCTCACCGACATGGCCGACATGCCGCCGCACTTCTGGATCGAGCCCGGCCAGCACCAGCACTTCATCTGCGGCACTGCCAGAGCGGTCGAGCAGGCGCGCGCGATGGGGCATGCCGACGAACGCATCCACGCCACCTCGGGCATGGTCATCCGGCCCGACTTCTATGCCCCGCCGCTGCCCGACCGCGCCGCCCAGCGGCAACGGCTGGGCCTGGACGCCCACACGCCGACCGGCCTGGTGATGTTCGGCGGCCACGGCGCGCAGGCGATGGAGCGCATTGCGCGCGAACTCGACGACGTGCCGCTGGTGCTGGTGTGCGGCCACAACCAGCGCCTGGCCCAGCGCCTGCGCGCCCTGCCCGCCTCGGCGCCGCGCGTGGTGCTGGGCTTCAGCACCGAGATGCCGCAACTCATGCAGTTGTGCGACTTCTTCATCGGCAAACCCGGCCCCGGCAGCCTGAGCGAAGCGGTGCAGCAGGGGCTGCCGGTGATCGTGGTGCGCAGTGCCTGGACCTTGCCGCAGGAGCGCTACAACACGCAGTGGGTGCAAGAGAACCGGGCCGGCATCGTGATCGGATCGTTCAGCAAGATCGGCGGCGCGGTGGCAGAGATGACCGGCCAGATGCAAGCGTTCCGCGCCAACGTGGCGCAAGTCCGCAACCGGGCGGTGTTCGAGATTCCGCAGATGCTGGCCGGGATTCTCGAAGCGGCACGCGTGCCGGAGGCGGCCGGCCTGCCGAGCGCGCCGCCCAAGGCGCAGGCCTTGACCGGACTGCCTCAGTGAGGTGGCTGACCGACTGCCTTGGCCCGGGGCTGCCCCAATGCGGATGCCACCATGGCCAGCAGTTCGTCCGGCAGAACCGCCTCGCCGAAACCACCTTCGGCGAGCAGCCGCTCACGCCGCTCGCCACGCAGCGAGGGCTCGAACGTGCCGTGGTAACACAGCACCGGCATCGGTAACCCGCGCGCGCGCAGTTCACGCAGCAGCCGGACCGCCGCACTGGGCGCGTCGCCCAGCGGTTCCGGCCTGGCCCAGTCGCTGATCACCAGATCGAAGGCATCGCTCGCCGCGTCCAGCGCCGCAAGCGCGTCGTCGGTGCTTCTGACGGCGACAACTTCGATCTGCAGCTTGGCCAGCGCGGCGGCCTCGAAACGGTTGTTGCTTGGCATGTCGTCGACCCACAAGACGCGCACCTGAGCCGGGTTCTCGATGAGGGTGTGCGCGGCCCGGGCGGCAAGCGCCTGATCGACCGGGCCGGTGCCGCGCGCCTTGCCCGCCTCCCCGGCGCGTTCGACAAAGTCGTGCACCACCCGGCCGAGCAGCAGGTCGGGCGCAGCGAACGCATCCGTGTCCGCCGGGCGTTGCGCGCCGAGTTGCGCGTCGATGAAGTCCCTCTCGGCGCCGAGCTGCTCCGGCGGCGCCAGCGACCTGGCCTTGCGCTCCTGGATGTCCTTGACCGTCTTGCGAATGCCGATGGCGACATTGGTCCAGGCCTCGTCGCGGTTGGGCCACGAGGTCACCGCGCGCAGGTCGGTCGGAAGCCCCTGGAGGGCGGCAAACGGCGCATCCTCGATCAGGCAGGGACGCACCAGCACGGGCACGACGCTCGTCTGTCCCCGCTCGTGCCGCTTCATCGCCACGCCGAGCTCCGAACCCCAGATGTAGTCGGAGTTGATGAAGTCGGCGCTGACCAGCAGCAGCACCAGGTCGGACGCGGCGAGTTGCGCGTGGATCTCCTTGTCCCATGCCTGGCCCGCATTGATGCGACGGTCGTGCCAGGAACGGATGACCCCGCGACGCTCCAGGATCTTCAGATGCCCCGCGAGCTCGTCGCGCAGCGGCTCGTCTTCATGGGCGTAGCTGTAGAACAGGTCGATGGGTGCCATCGCGCGTCTCTCGTCGGTGTTCACCCGTCAATACTGCCGAGTTCGGCCGACGGCCGCAAGCGCATTCCGATGCAGGCATCGGCAACGCGGTGGAGGACGGCCCGGCGGGCGCGGCGCTACCCCTCGCTGCGCCGCAAGCGCATCCGGTTCGGCAACGGCACCGAGCGGTGCAGCACATCCTCGCCCAGCCAGATCGCCGAGCGGCGCGCGCGTGCCGCAACGGTGGCCAGCGGGATCTGCTGGTAGTCGTCGTTGAAGACCTCGAAGCTGTAGTCGCCGCGGTAGCCCATGCGGTCCAGGCGCATCACCAGGTCGGCCAGCTCTTCGCTGTGCACGCCTTCACCGGGGAACACGCGGAAGTGGCGCGCGGTGTTCATGCGCTCCTCGAACGACGGCACCTCGTTCCACATGAAGTCGGCCAGTTGCACGAGGAAGATCTTGTCGGGGTCGATCAGGTCGAGGTCGTCGAGCGAGGTCTTGGTGGCGACGATGTGGAACGAGTCGATGCCCAGGCCGAGGTTGGGCGCGTCGGCGCGGCAGACCACGTCCCACGCGGTGTTGAACTCGTTGATCGTCCGGCCCCACGACAGCCCCTCGTAGGCCACCTTGATGCCCAGCGGCAGCGCCAGCATCGCGAGCTTGCGCAGGTCGCGCGCAGCCACGTCGGGGTCGGCGCTGGCGTGCGTGCTGGTGGACGAGCAGGCCAGCAGCACCTTGGCACCGACGGCGTGGCACATCTCGAGCATGGCCTTGGCCATGTCGATCTTGTAATCGTGCAGGTGGCCACTCAGGCCCTCGAAGTCGCGCAGCACCTGGAAGCCGGTCACGCGCAGGCCGCTCGCGCGCACCGCTTCGGCGGCGGCGTCTATGCCTTCGGCATGGCCGGCCAGGTCGCGCGCCGACAGCATGACCTGCGAGAAACCTGCGTCGCGGATCGCCTTCAGCTTGGCGGGCAAGCTGCCGGCCATCGAGATGGTGTCCATCCCGAAGTCGAGGATGTTGGCCTGGTCGGTCATCACAGCCCCTTGCCGCGTTCGTCGTGGACCAGCTCGAACATCACGCCGCCGAGATAACTCTGCGTCAGCGCGCCACGCAAGTCGGAGTGCACGCCCTTCGACTCGACGAAGCCGACGCCGCGCTGGCGCAACATGGTCACCGTCGTCAGCACGTCGGGCGTGCCCAGGCCGATGCGCTGCAGCGATTCGTCGTTCTCGACATCGAGGATGCCGGGCTCCGGCTCGATCAACTGCAGGAAGAAGGTACGGCAGGGGCTCTGCAGGATGCGCCCCTTGGGCAAGATGCCGTAGCGCTGCTCGTCGGGCACGGTCGAGAAGCCGAACAGCTCGTTGTAGAACTCGGTCCAGTCTTCGGTGCGCTCGTTGCCGATGTACTGCACCACGCCGAACCAGTGCAACCCGGTCAGCGCGGGAGGGTGCGGGTCGACGGTGGGGATGCGCGTGAAGTCGACGTCGTAGATCGAGAAGTCCTGCGCCCGGTCGACAAAGTAGATGCGGCTCGCGCCGACGCCGTGCACCGCCGGGATGTTCAGCTCCATCACCTCGACCTGCGTCGGCACGGCCCAGGCGCCGCGCTCCAGCGCGTGGCGGTAGGCGGCCGCGGCGTCGCGCACGCGCAGCGCGATGGCAGCGATCACCGGCGTTTCGCTCGGCTGCACGGTGCGCGGCAGGCCGCCGGCATGGGCGTTGATGATGATGTTCATCTCGCCCTGCCGGTACAGCAGCACCTCGCGCGAGCGGTGGCGTGCGATCGGGCGAAAGCCCATCGTCTCGAGCACCGCGCCGAGCGCCTGCGGCTTGGAGGTGGAGAACTCGATGAACTCGATGCCCGACATGCCGAGCGGGTTGGACAGGTCGGCGAGCGCTTCGCGATTCGACGGCTGGGTCATGGTCAGTCCTTGCGGGTTCTCGGGGGGTTCTCGATCAAGCCATTCTGCGGCAGCTGCGAATCATGCAGCGGCGCCGCCAGCCGCCGGCGCCGCAGCGTGCGCGCCGCCCAGGAACAGCCGCTCGATGTTCGGGTCGGCCAGCAGTTCGCCGGCGCGCTTGTGCAGCACCAGCCGGCCCGATTCGAGCGCGATCGCCTCGTCGGCCATCTTCAGCGCGCTCTTCACGTTCTGCTCGACCATCAGCACTGTCGTACCGCCGTCGGCCAACTTGCGCAACAGCTTGAACACGTCCTGCACCACCAGCGGGCTCAGGCCGATCGACGGTTCGTCGATCAGCAGCACCTTGGGCCGCAGCAGCAGCGCGCGGCCCACTTCCAACTGCTTCTGCTCGCCGCCCGACAAGGCAGACGCCGCGCTGTGCAGCCGCTCCTTCACGCGCGGGAACAGCGCCAGCACCTCGGGGATGCGCTCGTGCGTGGTCTTCATGCCCAAGGTGATGCCACCGAGTTCGAGGTTCTCGTAGGCCGTGAGCTGCCCGAACAGGTTGCGGCCCTGCGGCACGAAAGCCACGCCGTGTTTGACCAGCAGGTCCTTGGCCGACGCGCCGGTGATGGCCTGGCCGTCGAGCAGCACGCGGCCCTGGCGCACCTTCAGCATGCCGAACAGCGTCTTCAGCACAGTCGACTTGCCCGCGCCGTTGGGGCCGAGCAGCAAGGTGATCTTGCCGCGTTTGGCCTTGAAGCTCAGGTTGTTGAGGATCATGAAGTCGCCGTAGCCAGCGACGACGTCGTCGAACTCGATGCAGGTGTCGGCGTTCATTTCAATCTCGACGGGGTGTGTTGTCTGCGTAACGCTTCAAGAGAGCGCGGCAGGTCGGCGCGGCAAAGGCGCGTCCGGGCAGGGCGCGCCTTTGCTGCAAGGTTGGTTCTTTTCGGTCCGAACACCAAATACGCTGCAGCTCGCGGCGGGCGGTATTCGGCGGGGGCGATTTCTGGGGCGGCGAGGAGCACAGGGCTTGCGGCCCCGCGCGCAGCGCGTTCGTGAACTGACTTGTCGCCGACTGTTTGAACGCAGCGGACCGAAGGGAGCGAAGTGAGTTTCGGCGACGGGCCGCGAGACCGAGAACCGCAGCGCAGTCGCCGTACCCGGCGACCGCCCCAGCATGAGCCCCCGCCGAATACCGCCCGCCGCGAGCCGCGCCACCGCTCACCGCGCCGGTCAGCCTGATCGCAACGTGAAGGAGAACGCGAGATGCCCTCCACCTCAATTCCCCAAATAGGCGTCGAGCACCTGCTTGTTGCCGCGAATCTCGGCCGGCGTGCCGATCGCCATCACCGTGCCTTCGACCATCACCATGATGCGGTGGCACAGGTCCATCACGAAGTCCATGTTGTGCTCGATCACGATGAAGCTCCCCTTGCGGTTCTGGTTGAGCTCCTTCAGCAAGGTGCTGATGCCGCCCACCAGGCTCGGGTTGACGCCGGCGCAGGGTTCGTCGAGCAGCACCAGGTCGGGCTCGCTCATGAAGGCCATCGCGATATCGACCAGCTTCTGCTGGCCGTAGCTCAGTTCGCCGGCCTTCTTGTGCGCCACGTGGCGGATGCGGAACTGGTCGATCAGCGCGTCGGCCTTGGCGCCCAGCCCCGAGTCGCCGGGCGCTGCCATGCGGCTGAACATCGTGCCCTTGTGTTCCTGCGCGGCGACGATCAGGTTGTCGCGCACCGTCATCTTGCCGAACACCTGCAGGGTCTGGAAGGTGCGGCCGACGCCGCGCTGGTTCAGCGCCAGCGGACTCAGGCCGGTGATGTCGCGGCCGTTGAGCTCGATGCTGCCGGCGTCGGGCGTGATCTGGCCGAGCACGCTGTTGAACATGGTCGTCTTGCCCGAGCCGTTCGGGCCGATCACGCCGAAGATCTCTCCCGGCATGACCTCGAACGACACACCGCCGACGGCCTGGATCGCGCCGTAGGCCTTCTTCAGGCCGGTGACTTTGAGCACCGGTTGCTTGCCCGCGCTCATGACTGCACCCCCGCCGCAGCCGCTGCCGCAGATCGCGCCGCCGACGCTTCCCTTGCCTGGCGCCGCGCCTTGATGCGATCGGGGATGCTCAGCAGCCCGTCCGGCAACCACAACATCAACAGCACCACCGCAGCCCCGAACACGAACAGGTACCACGCTTGCGCGAAGCGCAGCCACTCGGGCAGCAGCACGCCCACCGCCGAGCCGATCAACGGGCCGAAGAAGTAGCCTGGCCCGCCGACCACGACCATCAGGTACATCATGATCGAGGCACTGACCGCGAACGGCGCCGGCTCGATGAACTGCACCAGGCAGGCGAACAGCCCGCCCGCCAGGCCGGCATAGACCGCGCCGATCGCAAAGCTCAGCAAGGTGTAGGCCTGGATGTTGACGCCCAGGCTCTCGGCCCGGATCGGGTTGTCGCGCAGCGCGGTGAAGGCCTTGCCCCAGGGCGAGGAGAGCAGCCGCCACAACAGGAAGGCGACGATCACGGTGAGCGCCAGCACGAAGTAGTAGAACGCCAGCGCGCCGTCGAGCACGTGGCCGAACAGCGAAGGCCGCGGAATGTTGTTGATGCCGAAGGTGCCGCCCGTCAACCACTCTTCGTTGCGCATCACCAGCCACACCGCGGTGTTGAAACCGAGCGTGGCAAACGCCAGGTAGATGGCCTGCACGCGCAGCGCCGGGAAGCCCAGCCCGAGGCCGATGACGAAACAGCCCAGCATCGCCAGCGGCAGGCCGAGCCAGAAGCTGAAGCCGGCCTTCATGACGATGGCCACGGTGTACGCGCCGATGCCGAAGAAGGCCGCGTGGCCGAGCGACTTCTGGCCGGCATAACCGACCGTCAGGTTCAGGCCCATCGTGGCGATCACGAAGATCAACCAGTAGGTGAACAGGTACACGCCGTAACTCTTGAGCATGGGCGGGGCGGCCAGCAGCACGAGCAGGCCGAGGGCACCGAGAATGAAGTGAAGTGGTTTCATGGTGTGTGCTCCAGCCTCAAACCTTGCGCTCGATCTTCTTGCCCAGCAGCCCTTGCGGCTTGAACAAGATGACGAGCATGAACAGGACCAGCGCGACCGCGTCCTTGTAGGCCGGCGAGATGTAGGCCGCCGCGAGGTTCTCGAACACGCCGACGATGATGCCGCCCAGCAGCGGCCCGCGCGAGTTGTTGAAGCCGCCGATGATCGCGGCGAAGAAGGCCTTGGTGCCGAGCGACTCGCCCATGTCGAACTTGGCCAGGTACGTGGGCGTGACCAGCAAGGCCGCCGCGCAGGCCAGCACCGCGTTGATCGCGAAGGTGTAGAAGATCATGCGCGGCACGTTGATGCCCAGCACGGTCGCGCTCTCGGTGTTCTGCGCCACCGCCTGCATCGCGCGGCCGGTCACGGTGCGAGCCAGGAAGGCCTGGGTCATGAACACCAGCGCCAGCGCCAGCAGCAGCGTGCCGATGTCAGCCAAGGTGACGGTGACGCCGGCCACGTTGAAGAGCTTGTCGGCGAACAGGCTCGGGAACGGGTGCGCTTCGGCGCTGTAGCCGGCGCGCACGCCGTTGCGCATGGCGATGGCCAGGCCGATGGTGGCCACCACGATAGGCATCATGCCGAACTTGAAAAGCGGGTCCACCACGCCGCGCTTGAAGCCCCAGCCCAGCACGAGCACCGCCACCGCACAGGTGCACAGGAAGCTCATCAGCAGCGGGAAGCCCATCGCATTGAAGGCCAGCATCATGAAGGCCGGCAGCATCACGAACTCGCCCTGCGCGAAATTGATGGTGCCCGAGGCCTGCCACAACAGCGTGAACCCGAGCCCGGCCAGGGCATAGATGCTGCCCGTGGCCATGCCGGAGAGGAAGAGTTGCAGAAAGTCGGTCATGTTGTCTCCTGCGTGCGCGGGGCGTCTCTGGGCGGTGGCTGACTCCGCAGCCCCTCACCCCAACCCTCTCCCCAAAGGGGCGAGGGGGCCGGCCTACTTCTTGTTGAGCGGCGGCAGGGTTTCCTTCACCACCTGCTTGCCACCCGCCACCTCGACGACGAAGCTCTCGCGGTCGAGGTCGCCGTTGGCGTCAACGCTCACGTCCATCAGCACACCGGGGTGCTTGGCGGCACTTACGCTCAGGCCGTGCAGCGTCTGAGCGACGAGCTTTCGATCGATCTTGCCGGCCTTCTCGATCGCCGCTTTCAGCAGGTACACGCCGGTGTAGCCCTTGATGCCGTTGTGGTCGGAGATGTACTTGTACTCCTGGTAGAAGTTGGCCTTGAACTTGAGCATCAGCGGGTTGGGAGAATCGACCGTCAGGCCCACATGCGCGACGGCGCCGTTGGCGGCTTCGCCCGCAAGCTCGATCACCTTCTGGCCGGTCAAGGTGGTCTCGCCGACGATCGGCTTGTTCCAGCCCTGCTTGCGCAATTCGCGCAGCGCGCGGGCCGACTCTTCTTCATTGGTGTAGACGAACAGCGCGTCGGGGTTGGCCTGCTTGGCCTTGAGCACCGGGGCCGAGAAGTCGACCTGGCCCGAGTCGGTGGAGATGTCGGCCACCACCTTCACGCCGGCCGCCTCCAACGCCTTGGTGACCGAGTCGCGCCCGCCCTTGCCGAAGTCGTTGTTGACGAACATCACCGCCACCGTCTTGGCCTTGATGCCATTGGCGATGTAGCGCGCCACCTTGGGCATGGCCGTGTCTTGCGTGAAGCTGGTGCGGAACACGTACGGGTTGCCCTGCTTGGTGATGGCCGCCGCCTCGCCGCCGGTGAAGTTGGGCACCTCGGCGCGCCGCGTCTCGGCCATGCTGACCATGATGGAGCCCGAGAACACCGGGCCGAAGACCGCGAACACGTTGTCGTCGACCGCCTTCTGCGTCAGTCCCTTGGCCACGCCGGGGTTGCTTTGCGTGTCCAAGGTGGTGGTCTCGATCTTCTTGCCGAGGATGCCGCCGGCGGTATTGATCTCTTTCACCGCCAGCTCGACGCCGTTCTTGAAGTTGGTGCCCGCCGTGGCGCCGGCGCCCGACAGTTCGACGATGTTCGCGATCTTGATCGCCTGGGCCTGCGCCAGCGAGGTGCCGGCCAGTGCGGCGGTGGCGGCCAGCGCAACGAGGGAGCGGCGGCCGAGGGTGCTGTGCTTGTTCATGCAAATGTCTCCAGTGGAATAGGGAAAGGAAATTGGGAACGGAAAAATGAGCCGGGCCGAATCTAACCTGCCTGCAGCAGGGCACGCACTTCGGATGCGCCCTCTTGCACCGCACGCGCGGGGGCTGCCGGTGATGTTCATGGCGCGGGGACGTTGGGAGTGATCGGACGATAGGCAGCGCCCCACCCCACGACAAGCTCGACGGCGATTCGTCGCGCGATAATCGCGCACGTCGAGCGACGATCGCTCGTTTTGAGGGTTACCCCCAGGCGGGCCCACATGAACGAACCGGCCTACGAGATTCACCGCAAGGACCTGATCGAAGGCCTGGGCAAGGGCCTGCGCGTGATCGAGGCCTTCGACGACGACCACCCGCGCCTCACGCCGTCGGAGGTGGCGGCGGCCACCGGCATCACGCGCACCGCGGCGCGCCGCTACCTGCTGAGCCTGTGCCACTTCGGTTATGCGGGCAGCGACGGCAAGCTGTTCTGGCTGCTGCCGCACGTGTTGCGGCTGGGGCAGAGCTACCTCGGCGCGGCGCGGCTGCCGCGGCTGGTGCAGCCGTTCATCCAGCGCGTGTCAATGGCCACCGGCGAGACGGTCAACTTCAGCGTGCTCGATGGGCACGACGTGGTGTACCTGGCGCGCAGCAACAGCCCCCGCGTGGTCAGCATCGGCTTCCATTCGGGCGCGCGCGCGCCGGCGCATGTGGTGGCGCCGGGCGTGGTGCTGCTGTCCACTTTGGCTGACGCCGCGCTCGACACCTGGCTGGCCGAACACGACTTCGGCCACTTCACGTCGCACACCGTGGCCGACCCGGCGCAGTTCCGCGCCGACGTGGTGGCCGCGCGGGCGCTCGACTATTGGATCGCCGAGCAGCAGCTCGACCTGGGCCTGCGCGGCCTGGCGGTGGCGCTGAAAGACCGCAAGGGCGAGTGCCGCGGCGCGCTGGGCATGACCTTGCAGATGTCGCTGATCAGCCGTGAGCAGGCCCTCGAGCGGCTGTTGCCGCCGCTGCGCGAAGCGGCGCAGGCGCTGCGGCCGTTGATCTGAACTTGAACTGAAGCCGCGCCGAGAGCGCTCGGTGTTGAGGCTACTTGCGCGGCGGCAGCACAGGCGCGGCCAGCTGCGGCCGCGGGCCGAACTCGGGCCGCGTATCACCGGCCTGTTCGATCTGCTGCAGCGCGACTTCCAGCGCCTTCTCGAGTTGGCGGTCACGGCCGGCCATCGCGTCCTGCGGCGCGTTGTCGATCTCGACCTGCGGGTCGGTGCCGTAATTCTCGACGCCCCAGCCCACGTCCTTGAACCAGAACGAGAACTCCGGCTGCGTGGTCTCGGTGCCGTCAACCAGCTTGTGGCGCGGCCAGATGCCGATCACGCCGCCCCAGGTGCGCGTGCCCACCAGCGGGCCGATGCCCATCAGCTTGAAGCCGTGCGAGAAAATGTCGCCGTCCGACCCGGCGTGTTCGTTGGCGAGCGCCACCACCGGGCCGGCCACCGCTTCTTCAGGGTACGGTGTGGGCGGGCCCCAGCGCTTGATGTCGTAGCCGATGCGCTTGCGCGCCACCTTCTCGAGCAACAGCGACGACACATGCCCGCCGCGGTTGTAGCGCACGTCGACGATCAGCCCGTCGCGGTCGCATTCGGCGCTGAAGTAGCGGTGGAATTCGGCGAAGCCGGCCGCCATCATGTCGGGCAGGTGGAAGTAGCCGACCCGCCCTCCCGACTGCGCATGCACCCAGGCCCGGTTGCGCTCGACCCACTCGCGGTAGCGCGCCGGCACCTCATCGGTCAAGGTGCCGACCAGCACGTCGCGGGTGACGGCTTCGGCGCCGGCGCCACGCGCCAGGCTCAGCTCCACCTTGGTGCCGGCCTGGTGCACCAGCAGCGCCTGCGGCGGGCGCTCGCGCGAGACGCGCTGGCCGTTGACCGCGACGATGCGGTCACCCACCTGCGCCTCCACACCGACCGCGCGCAGGGGCGAATCGGCACCAGCGTCCCAGGGGTCGCCATCGACGATGCGGGTGATCTCATAACCTTGTTCGTCATCGACGAAGCGCAATTCCGCCGCCAGGTGGCCCAGCGCCATGGTCGGCGGCTTGCGGTGGTCGCCGCCCATCTCGTAGGCGTGCGAGGTGCCGAGTTCGCCCTGCATCTCCCAGATCAGGTCCGACAGTTCGGCACGCGTGGCGACTCTTTCGAGCAGCGGTTCGTAGCGCTGCCAGACCGCGTTCCAGTCGACCCCCGACATGTCGGCGACCCAGAACTGGTCGCGCTGCAGGCGCCACACCTCGCGCAGCATCTGGCGCCATTCGAGGCGCGGGGCGATCGACGCGCGCGCGCGGTCGAGCGCGATCCAGCCGCTCTTGCGCGACGGAACGTCAGAGGCCGGCGCCGTTTCGCGCTCACCGCCGCCTTTGCTCTTCACCGCAATCGCGCGCAGGCGCTTGCCTTCGCGTACCAGCAGGGTGGTGTGGTCAGCAGCCAAGGTGAAACTGTCGGCCTGCTCCATCAAGGTGTCGACGCGCTGGGTCGCGAAGTCGAACACCTCCAATCGACCGGGCGAGTCCTTGTGCCCGCCGCGGCCGTGCGCGCCGGCCATCGGCAACACGGTCCAGATCACCTTGCCGCCCGCGGCACCGGCGATCTGGCCGAAGCGCGCTTCAGGCACCGGGAACGGCGCGACCCGGCGGGCGATGCCGTCGAGGTCGATGTGCAGCGGCGGCGTTTCGGCGTCTGCTTTTGCCGCTGCCGAGGCGGCGTCGGGTGCATCGGCCTTCAGCCCTTTCGGCGCCGGGTCGAACGGCGGCAGCCCGCCGGCCTGCAGCGCCACCAGGTAAGGCCGCGCGCCACGCGGGAAGCTGAGTTCGAACTGCACGCTGTCGTACACCGGGTCAAAGGTGCGGTACGACAGGAAGTACAGGTAGCGCCCCTGCGGGTCGAAGGCCGGCGCGAAGTCGCGGAACTGCGGGGCCGTGACCAAGGTGCTGGTGCCACTCGCCAAGCCGTGCAGCTTGATCGCCGTGTGGCGCGCGCTGGTCCAGAACGAGTAGGCCAGCCACTGGCCGTCGGGCGACCAGGCCAGGTGCTCGGTGCGGCCTGCGTCACCTCGGTCGACGACGTGCAGCGTGCCGTCGGCCAGGTCGCCGATCAGCACCTCGTTGCGGTGGTTGGTGATGGCGACACGCCGGCCACGTGGCGCGGCCAGCATCGTGTTGATGCGGCCGATGTCCCAGTCCAGCGTGCGGCGCGCGCCGTTCTCGAACAGTTCGATGCGCTCTTCGCCAGATTCGTCGGACGCTGCCACGAGCGCGCTGCCGTCGGCCAGCCACTGGCCGTGGCGGTAGCGCACGCCATCGGCAGCGCCGTGCTGGCGCACCGCGCCTTCCCACAGCGCCATGCTGAACAGCTTGCCACGCACGTCCATCGCCACGCTGTGGCCGGCGGGGTGCAGGTGCACGTCGCCGAGGTGCTCGGCCGTGGGCACGAACTTGCGCGCGGCCTGGGTGCGGTGCGAGGCGAGTTGAATGTGGAGCTGGGTCGTGCGGTCGCTGGCGGGGTCGAACAGCCAGAGCTCCGCGCCACATTGGTAGACGATACGCCGGCCGTCGGTCTGCGCGTGGCGGGCGTAGAACTGGGCGTGGTCACTGTGGCGGCGCAAGCCCGATCCATCGGGCAGGCACGAATACAGGTTGCCCACACCTTCGGCGTCGGACAGAAAGTAGATGCGCGCGCCCAGCCACATCGGGCTGCTGAGGTTGCCTTTCAGCTCGCTCATGCGGCGGAATTGCTGCGAGCCATCGGCGTCGACCCACAGGTGCCCGGCGGTGCCGCCGCGGTAGCGCTTCCAGCGTGCCGGGTCAGCCGTGTTGCGGCCGATCACGCTCGCGCCGCCCGGGCCGAAGGCCAGGTGGTTGATCTGGCCCCACGGCAGCATCTGCGGCGAGCCACCGGCCGGGTCCAACGTGAACGCGCGATAGTTGCGGAAGAACGGCTGCCCGTGCGTGGTGACAAACAGGATGTGCCCTTGCGGCGTCCAGCCGCGCAGCATCACGTCGGGGCCGAGCCAGGTCATGCGGCGTGCGTCGCCGCCTTCGGCCGGCATCAGGTAGACCTCGGGGTGCTGCTCGTCGCGGCCGACGAAAGCGAGCCAGCGGCCGTCGGGCGACAGGCTGGGTGTGGACGGTTCGGCCAGGCCGGCCGTCAGGCGCCGCGCCAGCCCGCCGCCGCTGCCGACCTGCCACAGGTCGTCGTCGCTGACGAACACGATCGTGTCACCGTGCAACGTGGGGTGGCGCAGGTAGGCGGGTGCATGCATGTTGTCTCCCGGTTCTGTTCTTGTTGTCAGGCGCCGGTGCGGCGCCAGACCGAGGCCAGCGCCTTGACCTTCATCCAGGTCGAAAGTCGCTCGTCGGACAGCGCATCCAGAAAGTCGGACAGGCCCTTGGACTTGACCATCGTGTAGATCGTGAGCGCCGTGGTGGCGCCGAACACCAGGCCGAACAGCAACAGGCGCCGGCTCAACGGCGCGTCGGCTTCGGCCAGCAGGTTCATGCCCAGGAATCCGGTGGTGACGGTGCCGATCAGCCCGAAGATCGTCACCACCGTCAGCCGCACCACGGTGTTGGCCTGGCGGCGCAGGCTGTCGGCGTCGAGGTAGCCGTTCATGTCGGCAATGCGCTCCTTGACCTCGGCATACAGCGGGTCGAGACCGAGGTGGGTGCAGCACAGCTGGAACAGCGCGCGCACCTGGGCCTGCTCGGACACCTCGTGGAACCAGTAGCGGTGCGTGAAGCGCAGAAAACCTTCGAAGCTGGCGCGGATGGCGCGCTTGAAACGCCGCACGCTCGGTGCGTCGCCCACGTCCAGGCCTTTCAGCGCTTCGACCAGCCGGTCCGAGAACATCAGCAGTGCGGCCTTCTGGAAGTGCGCGATCAGGAACAGCAGGAAGTGCTGGTGCCTGAACTGCGCCAGCACGCCGCGGTCGCGGCAGCCGTAGAACTCGCTGCGCGCGTCGCCCACGACCACCAGCGAGTGGCCGCTGCACAAGTAGCGCGTGTTCGGCGCAGCGCCGGCCTCAGACCAGAAGCGGTCATAGCAGAAGCGCTTTTCGAAATCGGACAGGTGTTGCTCGGCATACGGCAAGGTGGCGTCGGTGGTTTGATCGCCCGGGGTGGCGCCGGTGACGAGGCCGAGGCGGATGAAGTCGTTGCGGGTCAGCGCGCGCGGGTTGTCGAGTGCCAGGTAGGCCATCAGCGGCATGCGGTAGTACTCGATCTGGCGAAAGCGCAGCGCGCCCGCAGCGTCGGAGTGGTCGCTGATCAGCGGCTCGAGCACGAAGGCCCAATGCGACGCGATGCGCGGCGCGCGGTGCTCGCTGACATGGGCCATGAACAGGTCGCGCTGCTGCGCGTCGGACGCGGCCAGCACCTGCCCCTGCGCGTCCAGCCATTCGACGCTGGCCATGCAATGCTGGGCCTGGCCACGCACGTCCCAGCCAGCAGGGTAACCGCGGCCGAAGCGGTAGAGCAGCTCCTGCGTCTGCGCCAGGCTCAGGTCCGACCCCGCGATCTCCAGGTTCAGCAGCACCACGTCCACGTCGAAGAAGAAGTACAGGTCGACATGCACGATGTCGAGCGTGAGCGGCACGTCGCCCGGCCGCGCGGCCAGGCGAACCTGGTGGATGTCCTTGCGGCGGAACACGCGCATCGGCGAGCCGCCGTCGCCGTCGTCGGCCCCGCGGCGCGAGCGGCCTTCGCCGTAAAGGAAGCGCTGCACGTAGGGCAGGAAGGTCACGAACTCGTTGTAGTGGCGCTCGTGAAAGCTGCCCGCATCGCCGGCAAACTCGTCGACCACCTCGCGCCAGGGGCAGGCCTCGCCCATCTCGCGCAGCAGCTTCCAGGGTGCGTGGCGGGAGTCGGGCGCGTCGCCGGCGCGCGCCACCGGCATCAGCCTCAGCGGCCACAGCAGCACCTGGCGCAGGTGCCGGACCACCGGCGCCGCGCCGTGTTCGGGTTCGGTGGCGAGGGGCTGCTGCTGCATCGTCGACATGGCGCAAGTGTAGACAGCCCGGTGGCGGAAAAACCGGCGCAGAAGCCAGCGCAAAAGCCGGCACGAAAGCCGGTAAGGTTCACCCCTTCGTGCGCAGCCCACCCCGCCGCAAAGGATCCCGATGACCATCATTCTGGTTCGCCATGGCGCTACCGCGCTGAATATCGCCCGCGTGCTGCAGCCGCCCGACACGCCGCTGAATGACACCGGCCTGGCCCAGGCCGAGGCGGTGGCACGGGCGCTGGTGGCCCACCGACCGGCAGCGCTGATCAGCAGCGACATGCCTCGCGCCCTGCGCACCGCCGAAGCCATCGCCCGGGCGACCGGCCTGGCGCCCTCCACCACCGGACTGCTGCAGGAGCGCAACTTCGGCGACTTGCGCGGCCAGCCCTACGACCACCTCGGCTTCGACCCGCTGACGATGCTCGCCGCACCGCCCGGCGGTGAATCGGCTGCTGCCTTCGAACAGCGTGTGGCGCGTGCGTTTGCTTTGCTGGTCGTGCAGCGTGCCGCCCTTTCGGGGCCGCTGGTGGTGGTGTCGCACGGGCTGGTGATCCGCGCGATGCTGGCCGGGCCGGCTGCCTTGGACGCGGCGCAGCTCGACGGGCTGCACATCGGCAACACGGCAGTCACGGTGCTGGCCGCGCAGGCACCCCATGCCGTGCAGGATTTGAACTCGACTCGCCACCTGGACGCGGCGGTGCGGGACGACCCGCACGGGCTGGTCGGGGGTTGAGTCGGGGGTGAGCCGTGGATCGGGTGGCCGAAAGTCCCGCGCCGTCAGCCGACAGCGCGGGAAGCTTGAACTCAGATCAGGAAGCCTTTGCGAGCTTGCCGCCGATGAACTCCGACAGCCAGCCGAAGCCGGCGCCGAGGATGATCGAGCCGATGGTCGGCACGATGGCGTTCATCGGCGTCATGTCCTTGCCCAGCAGAATCAGCCCGGCCACGCAGGCAAAGCCGTATACGCAGGCCGGGATGGTCGACAGGATCGGCAGATGCGCGGCCAGCACGATGCACGCCGCGCCGATGCCCACTGCCACGGGTGCAGCCAGCGCACCCAGCCCACCCAGTTGCCCGGCCAGCATCACCGACAGCATGCCGACCACCGCGCCGAAGGACATGCAGATGACGGTCTTCTTCAACCCCTCCGTCTTGCCACCATTGTTGTAGAAGCACGCCCAGGCCACGAAGGCCTGCCAGATCTGAAAACTCATTGCTGCCAGCGGCCCCAGAAAGACCCAGGTCGCCACCACCGCCAACAGGCCGATGGACACAGTCAGCGCAAGAAGCATCGACATTGCTTGTCTCCTCATTTTCAGTTTTGAATCGACACCGGCCTGGACTGGCCGGCGCCGGAGAGGCAATGGAACGGCTCGACAGGGAAAACGCCGCTCCACCACCGCAACCCAAGGCGCTCACCTCGAACGGGTGAATCGCTGTACCACGCGCGGCTGGCGAACTGGGCTGCAGCCGGTATGCCGCAAGTTTTGAACCACTTTCAGTTGTCGGGGTTTACCCTCCGAAATGTGGAAAAATGAGCGATTCCGGGTCGAAAATCGAGGGTATTCATGGGCGCCGCAGATAACTGCCTCGCGCGCCGAAACAGGGTTAGTGCGGGGTGTGCCGGGGCGTGACGCAGGGCGCGAAGAATGTCAAAGGCCGGCCGGATCGGTCGCCCGGAGGCTGGGCACGCACACTCGAAGGGCGCTGACTTGCCGCAACTTCGCCGACTCGAATATAATCGTGGGCTTTTCGGCAGACACGCGCGACTTCACCTTCGTTTACCTTCGTTCACCTTCAAGGGGCGGAGAGTTCACCGAAGTGCGCCGCCTTCAAAAACGGGACCCAGCAGCCATGCCAACCATCAATCAGCTCGTGCGCCACGGCCGCGAGACCGAGACCATCAATTCCAAGTCACCGGCCATGCAGGGCAGCCCGCAGCGTCGCGGGGTCTGCACCCGCGTGTACACCACCACCCCGAAGAAGCCGAACTCGGCACTCCGCAAGGTGGCCAAGGTGCGCCTGACCAACGGCTTCGAAATCATTTCCTACATCGGCGGCGAAGGCCACAACCTGCAAGAGCACAGCGTGGTGCTGGTGCGCGGCGGCCGGGTGAAGGACTTGCCGGGTGTTCGTTACCACATCGTGCGCGGCTCGCTCGACCTGCAGGGCGTGAAAGACCGCAAGCAGTCGCGTTCGAAGTACGGCGCGAAGCGCCCGAAGAAGACTTGACGCGCAGCGAACGCTGCGCGGAACATCAAATCCAGCCTGAAGGCTGGACTAGGAATCGGCAAGTAATCTTGCTTGCCGAGTAAGTGGGTGGCCCGAATGCGTGGCCCCCGAGGTGCAGCCCGAAGTCACCGATGACGGGCCTGCCCAACTGAAGCCAAAGGAAGAGAAATGCCTCGTCGTCGCGAAGTCCCCAAACGGGACATCCTCCCCGATCCGAAGTTCAATTCGGTCGACCTGTCCAAGTTCATGAACGTCATCATGGAATCGGGCAAGAAGGCCATTGCCGAACGCATCATCTACGGTGCGCTCGAGCAGGTCGAGAAGAAGTCGGGCAAGGACCCGCTCGAAATCTTTGTCGTCGCGCTGAACAACATCAAGCCGATGGTCGAAGTGAAATCGCGCCGCGTCGGCGGCGCCAACTACCAGGTGCCGGTCGAAGTGCGCCCGGTGCGCCGCGTTGCGCTGGCGATGCGCTGGCTGAAGGAATCGGCCCGCAAGCGCGGCGAGAAGTCGATGGCGCAGCGCCTGGCCAACGAGTTGCTCGAGGCTGTCGAGGGCCGCGGCGGCGCAATGAAGAAGCGCGACGAAGTGCACCGCATGGCCGAGGCCAACAAGGCGTTCTCGCATTTCCGCTTCTGACCCCCACCTGTAATTGCAGACCACAAGTCTGCTGTCCCCCGGCCGCTCTTCGGGTTTACACGAACCCGCGAGCGGCCCGCGTTTTTGTCATGCACTTGGAGTGAATCATGGCCCGCAAGACCCCCATCGAGCGCTATCGGAACATCGGCATCTCGGCGCACATCGACGCCGGCAAGACCACGACGACCGAGCGCATCCTGTTCTACACCGGTGTGAACCACAAGATCGGTGAAGTTCACGATGGTGCTGCGACCATGGACTGGATGGAGCAGGAACAAGAGCGCGGCATCACGATCACGTCGGCCGCGACCACCTGCTTCTGGAAGGGCATGGAGGTCGGCTACCCCGAGCACCGCATCAACATCATCGACACGCCTGGGCACGTGGATTTCACGATCGAGGTCGAGCGTTCCATGCGCGTGCTCGACGGCGCCTGCATGGTGTACTGCGCCGTGGGCGGCGTGCAGCCGCAGTCGGAAACCGTTTGGCGCCAGGCCAACAAGTACAAGGTGCCGCGTCTCGCGTTCGTCAACAAGATGGACCGCACCGGCGCGAACTTCTACAAGGTCTACGACCAGATGAAGGCGCGGCTGAAGGCCAACCCGGTGCCGGTGGTGATTCCCATTGGCGCCGAAGACGGCTTCACCGGCGTGATCGACCTCATCAAGATGAAAGCCATCATCTGGGACGAAGCCTCGCAAGGAATGAAGTTCGAATACCGCGAGATCCCGGCCGAGCTGTTGGCCGAAGCACAGAAGTGGCGCGAGAACCTGGTTGAAGCTGCGGCCGAGTCCAGCGAAGACATGATGAACAAGTACCTCGAATCGGGCGAGCTGTCCGAAGCGGAGATCACGCTCGGCATTCGCACGCGCACGATCGCGGCCGAAATTCAACCCATGTTCTGCGGCACCGCCTTCAAGAACAAGGGCGTGCAGCGCATGCTCGACGGCGTGATCGAGTTCATGCCGTCGCCGGTCGACATTCCGCCGGTGCCCGGCCACGATGACGACGACAAGGAAGTGGTGCGCAAGGCCGAAGACTCAGAAAAGTTTGCCGCCCTCGCGTTCAAGCTGATGACCGACCCTTACGTCGGCCAGCTCACATTCGTGCGCGTGTATTCGGGCGTGCTCAAGTCCGGCGACTCGGTCTACAACCCGATCCGCGGCAAGAAGGAGCGCATCGGCCGGATCCTGCAGATGCACGCCAACCAGCGCGAAGAGATCAAGGAAATCCTGGCCGGCGACATCGCCGCCTGCGTGGGCCTGAAAGACGTGACCACGGGCGAAACCCTGTGCGACCCGTCGGCCATCATCACGCTCGAAAAAATGGTCTTCCCCGAGCCGGTGATTTCGCAGGCGGTGGAGCCCAAGACCAAGGCCGACCAGGAAAAGATGGGCATTGCCTTGGGCCGCCTGGCGCAGGAAGACCCGTCGTTCCGCGTCAAGACCGACGAAGAATCGGGCCAGACCATCATCTCCGGCATGGGCGAGCTGCACCTGGAAATCATCGTCGATCGAATGAAGCGCGAATTCGGCGTGGAAGCCAACGTCGGCAAGCCGCAG
>JANMYQ010000049.1:0-38382 GCA_031382215.1 Methylibium sp. | reverse complement strand
GCGCGACAAGCTGATCAAGAAGGCGCGCGAGTGTGGCATCGACGCGCCGGACAGCATGACCGACAGCGAGGTCTTCGCACTGATCTTCGCGCCCGGCTTCTCGACTGCCGATGTGGTGACCGACGTGTCGGGCCGCGGTGTCGGCATGGACGTGGTGAAGAAGAACATCACCGCGCTGGGCGGCACGGTCGAGATCGACTCGGCCGAAGGTTATGGCATGAGCGTCAAGGTACGCCTGCCGCTGACCATGGCGATCATGGACGGCATGTCGGTCGGCGTGGGCGAAGAGGTCTACATCCTCCCGCTGTCGTCGGTGGTCGAGTCGTTCCAGGTTCAGCCGGGGGTCATCAACACCATCGGCGGCAGCCGCCGCGGTGTCGAGGTGCGCGACGAGTTCATGCCGGTGCTCGAACTCGAGCACGTGTTCGGTGTGCCGCGGTTCGACTTCGAGAACGTCAGCGGCATCATGGTTGTGGCCGAAGCAGAGGGCGGCCGCGTCGCTCTGCTGGTTGACGAGCTGTTGGGCCAGCAGCAGGTGGTGGTGAAGAACCTCGAAGCCAACTACCGCAAGGTCAACGACGTGTCGGGCGCCACCATCATGGGTGACGGGCGCGTCGCACTCATTCTCGATGTGGGCAGCTTGGTGCGCCGTTCGCGCCACTGAGTTTTGCCGGCTGTCCCTCAACGAGCCAAGAAACGGAGACCTCTCATGTTACGTTCCCTTCGACTCTCGATTCTGTTGCTCGGCGCCATCGGCGTCGTCGCGTGCCTGCTCGTCGTGGCCCAGGGCTGGTGGATGCAGGGGCGCATGAGCCAGAGCGCCAATGACGCTTTCGTCGCCAAGGACGTGGTCGCCGACATCCTGCCGCCGCCGCTGTACCTGATCGAGCTGCGGTTGGTGCTGTCGCAGGCCGTCGAAGGCACGCTCAGCGAATCCGAAGCGAGCCGGCGCATCGACAAGCTGTCCAGCGAGTACGCTGCCCGCGTCGAACACTGGAGCAAGAACCCGCCCGGCGGCCTGCTGCAGCAATTGCAGGGCGTGCAACATGAAGAAGGCCAGAAGTTCATCGTCGCGGCGCGCAGCGACGTGATGGCCAAGCTCAAGAGTGGCGACAAGGACGGTGCTCGCGAAGCGCTGATCAACGCCCACCGGATCTTCCTGAAGCACCTGGCCGGCGTCGAGCAGACCGTGGTGAGCGCAACGAAATTCGCCGACACCTCGATGTCGGCTTTCGATGCGAACCAGTCGGCGTCCATCCGCAATTCCCTGCTCGGCGCACTGGCCGCCATCGTGCTGGTCGGGGTGTTCTACCGGCTCGTGCTGAACAGCGTGCAGCGCCCGGTCTCGGACTGCATCAAGTTTGCCGAGGGCATTGCGGCGGGCAACCTGTCCGAATCGTTCAGCGCGGTGCGCGACGATGACATCGGCCGGCTGCAGCGCGCCCTGGGCGACATGCAGAAATCACTCCGCAGTCTGGTGAGCAACGTGCGCGATTCGAGCGACAGCATCTTCACCGCCAGTGCCGAAATCGCCACCGGCAACCAGGACCTGAGTGTGCGCACCGAGCAGACCGCGTCGAACCTGCAGCAGGCGGCGTCGTCGATGGAACAACTGACCGGCACCGTCAAGCAGTCGGCCGACTCGGCCCGCCAGGCCAACCAGCTCGCCAGCTCGGCGGCCGAAGACGCGGCGCGCGGCGGCGTGGTGGTGTCGCAGGTGGTGCAGACCATGAACGACATCACCGCCAGCTCGAAAAGGATCAGCGACATCATCGGCGTGATCGACGGCATTGCGTTCCAGACCAACATCCTGGCGCTGAACGCCGCGGTCGAAGCCGCGCGTGCCGGTGAGCAGGGCCGCGGTTTTGCCGTCGTGGCCAGCGAAGTGCGTTCGCTCGCTCAGCGCAGCGCGCAGGCAGCCAAGGAGATCAAGGGCCTGATCGGCGCCTCGGTCGAGAAGGTCGAAGGCGGTTCGCGCCTGGTGGCGGCGGCCGGCGCGACGATGAGCGAGATCGTCGGCAGCGTTCAGCGCGTGTCCGACATCATCGGAGAGATCACGGCCGCTTCGGCCGAACAGTCCGACGGCATCGGCCACGTCAACACCTCGGTGGCCGAACTCGACAAGATGACGCAGCAGAACTCCGCGCTGGTGGAGGAATCTGCCGCGGCTGCCGAAAGCCTGAAAGAACAGGCCGGCAAGCTGGCCCAGGTGGTCGGCGCCTTCAGGCTCGGCCACGCGGCTGCGGCCTGACGCCGTCCCGCGAGCCTCACCTCGAACCTCACCGACTCGGTCCGGCGCAGATGGCGTCCGGACCGATTCGCTTTTTGTCCGGGCGCTGTCCAAGCCGGACCCCACCTGCCACTTCGTTCGCCTGACGACGCGCGCTCGCCACGAATTGGCCGGCCAGCCACCCCTTTTTGCACGGATCGCAGGGGTGTCCGGGCTTCCAGAATGGTCCCCATGGCTCATGCCCGGGCCGAGTTGGCCGATATCTGACAGAGCCCCCGAGTCGGACGCCAAGCATTCCCCGTCGCCCCGCGCGACGCTACCCAAAGGATCCATCTTCATGAAGCAAGCCAAGTTCGCCATCTCCCTGACCGTCGCCCTGGGCGCCGCGCTGCCTTTCATCGCCCGTGCTGACGACGGCGCCAACGCCGCCGAAGCGACCGCGATGGTCAAGAAGGGTGTTGCCTTCATCAAGAAGGAAGGCAAGGACAAGGCTTACGCCGAGATCAGCAGCAAGACCAGCCAGTTCAAGGACCGCGACCTGTACCTCGTGGTCTACGGCCTGGACGGCACCGTGCGCGCGCACGGCGCGAACGAAAAGATGATCGGCAAGAACCTGATCGACCTGAAAGACGTGGACGGCAAGGCGTTCGTGAAGGAGCGCGTCGAGCTGGCCAACGCCAAGGGCACGTTCTGGCAGGACTACAAGTTCACCAACCCGACCAACAAGAAGATCGAGCCGAAGACCGCGTACTGCGAAAAGCTCGAAGACACCGCGGTCTGCGGCGGCATCTACAAGTAATTCACTCCATCGACCCTGCGACCCTGGCCCTGAACACGACATGAAACTGGCACTGAAACTCCTCGCCGCACCGCTGCTGACCGCGGTGGTGGTGTTCGCCGCAAGCCAGGCTGCCGCGCTGATGGCGGGCCGTGCTACCGATGCCAATCAGGCGATCTCCGAAGCCCAGCTCGAGGACTACCGCACGCTGGCCAACGCGCAGGAGCAACTCGCCCAGGTGCACGCCGGCGTGTACCGCACGGTGGCCCTGATCGGCTCGCTCGACGACGCCAAGGTCAAGACCTACCGCGCCGACCTGGCGCGCCAGGTGGCGGGCGTGAAGCGCGTCGCAACGGTCATCGTCGACCAGCATGCCGGCGACGAGGCGCTGGGCGCCGCCGCGGCACGCCTGGCAGCGCAGGCCGACAAGTACCTGGCCCAGGCCGACTCGGCGGTCGATCTCTCGTCGGTCGACCCCAACACCGGCATTGCCGCGATGCAGGGCGCCGACGCGACATTCGGCGAGCTGTCAGCCAGCATGACGGCGATGGTCAAGCGCGTCGAGACCACGTCGGCCGAGGCGATGACCACCGGCAAGCAGAACGCTCGCCAGGTGGCCTGGCTGCTCGCCGCGCTGGCGCTGGGCTGCGCGGCTGGCGCGGTGCTGCTGTCGTGGCTGATGCAGCGCAAGCTCACCGCCGAACTGCTGCGTGCCGCCGCCATTGCCGGCGAAGTGGCCGGCGGCAACCTGGGCGTGGACGCGAGCAGCCAACGGCAAGACGAGGTCGGCGACCTGGTGCGTGCGCTGGGCGCGATGACGCACCAGCTGTCCGACTCGATGCGCTCGGTGCTGGCGTCGTCGGACTCGATCCGCACCGCCAGCAGCGAAATCGCCATCGGCAACCAGGACCTGAGCGTGCGCACCGAACAGGCTGCGTCGAACCTGCAGGAAGCGGCGTCGGCGATGGGCCAGCTCACCGGCACCGTCAAGCAGTCGGCCGACTCGGCGACCCAGGCCAACCAGCTTGCCGCCAGCGCGGCCGAGGTGGCGGCGCGCGGCGGCGTGGTCGTGTCGCAGGTCGTGGCGACGATGGACGACATCACCGCGAGCTCGAAGAAGATCGCCGACATCATCGGCGTGATCGACGGCATCGCGTTCCAGACCAACATCCTGGCGCTGAACGCCGCGGTCGAAGCCGCACGTGCCGGCGAACAGGGCCGCGGCTTTGCGGTGGTGGCCAGCGAAGTGCGATCGCTGGCGCAGCGCAGCGCGCAGGCGGCCAAGGAAATCAAGGGCCTGATCGGCGCCTCGGTCGAAAAGGTCGAAGGCGGTTCGCGCCTGGTCGCCGCCGCCGGCGCGACGATGAACGAGATCGTCGGCAGCGTGCAGCGCGTTTCGCAGGTGATCGGCGAGATCACCGCCGCCGCGGCCGAACAGTCGGACGGCATCAACCAGGTCAACACCTCGGTGGCGCACCTCGACCAGATGACGCAGCAGAACTCGGCGCTGGTGGAGCAGTCCGCCGCCGCGGCCGACAGCCTGAAGGAACAGGCGATCACGTTGGCCCGCGTGGTCGGCACGTTCCGGCTCGACGCGCCGATGCCCGCCGGGGCCGCAGCATGACTTCAACCCGCGGCGCAGCTGCCGATAACCCCACGAGTGCCGGGATTTCGGCGCTGCTCCATCACTCATTCACGAGGTAACCCATGAACATGATGACCGACGCCGCCGTTGTGGCGCGCCACGAAGCTTCCCGCGCCGCGATTCAGGTGGGCGGTGAGTTCCTGACCTTCCGCCTCGGTGGCGAGGAGTACGGGATCGACATCCTGAAGGTGCAGGAGATCCGCTCCTACGAACAACCCACCCGCATTGCCAACGCCCCGTCGTTCATCAAGGGCGTGGTCAACCTGCGCGGCGTGATCGTGCCGATCGTCGACCTGCGCCTGAAGCTGGGCTGCGAGACGGCCGAGTACAGCGCGCTGACCGTGGTGATCGTGCTCAACGTCAAGGGCCGCGTGGTCGGCGCCGTGGTCGATTCCGTCTCCGACGTGCTCGAACTCTCCAAGGACGCGATCAAGCCCGCCCCCGAGATGGCCTCGGCGGTGGACGCCGGCTACATCACCGGCATTGGCAGCGTGACCACTGGCGACGTGCAGCGCATGTTGATCCTGATGGACATCGAAGCGCTGATGGCCAGCGAAGAGATGGGCCTGATCGGAAACTGAAGCGGCTTCGGGCCGGCGCGCGGTCGACTTTCCATCATCAATTCAAGGCAGGAAAAAGCATGAACGTCTTCTCTCAGTTCGGCATTGCCAAGCGCTTGTTTCTGGTGTCAATCATCCTGATCGCGGGGATGGGCGCGCTGGCCGCTGCGGCGTGGGTGCAGCTCGGTCAGGTGGTCGAAAGGGCCAACGAAACCGGCCACCGCCGGGTCCCACAGCTGCAACGCATTGCCGATGTTGAACTGAACGTGACGCGGGTGTCTTCGCAGCTGCGTCATGCCATGCTGGTCACGGTGCCGGCCGATCTGGTGACCACAATGGCCGATGTGGCTGCCAAGCGCAAGCACATCGACGAGACGCTTGTGGCCTACGAACGGGACCTCTCTACCCCGGTGGGCAAACAAGCCTCTGCCAAGATCACTCAGCAGGCAAAAGACTTCTGGACCGTCGCCGGCGACAACGCCGCGCTGGTCGGAGCCGGCAAGAAGGATGAAGCCTTCATCATGCTGGTGGACAAGACGATCCCCGCACGCAACCTGCTGCTGGCGACCCTGGACACCGAGAAGAAGCGGCAGGGATCGGCGCTCGCGGCCGACATTGACGCGATCGAGAGCGCCGCTTCGTCCACCCGCATCCAGATCGAAAGCCTGCTGGGCGCTGTTGCCCTGGGGATGCTGGCCATCGCCTGGTACATCAGCCGCCTGCTTCAGCGCCGGGTGGCGGTCTCCCAGGCGGTGGCCGAGCGGGTGCGTGACGGCGACCTGACGGTGCCGGTCAACGACGATTCACACGATGAATTCAGCCCGCTGCTCGCATCGCTGGGTGAAATGCAAGCCGGCCTGAGCAAGGTGGTGAGCCACGTGCGCCAGAACTCCGAAAGTGTGGCCACTGCCTCGGCACAGATCGCCCAAGGCAACCAGGACCTGAGCCAGCGCACCGAAGAGCAGGCCAGCTCCCTGGAAGAAACGGCCGCTTCGATGGAAGAGCTCAGCTCCACCGTCAAGCAAAACGCCGACAACGCCCGCCAGGCCAACCAACTGGCCATGGGCGCCAGCACGGTGGCCATCAAAGGTGGCGAGGTGGTGGGCCAGGTGGTGCACACCATGAAGGGCATCAATGACAGCTCGAAGAAGATCTCCGACATCATCGGCGTGATCGACAGCATCGCGTTCCAGACCAACATCCTGGCGCTGAATGCGGCGGTCGAAGCGGCGCGCGCCGGAGAGCAGGGTCGCGGCTTTGCGGTGGTGGCCTCCGAGGTGCGCAGCCTGGCGCAACGCAGTGCCGAGGCGGCCAAGGAGATCAAGAGCCTCATCAGCGCCAGCGTCGAGCGCGTTGAACAAGGCACTGTGCTGGTGGACCAGGCGGGCGAGACCATGACCGAAGTCGTGACCGCGATCAAGCGCGTGACCGACATCATGGGCGAGATCAGCAGCGCCAGCAGCGAGCAAAGCGCCGGCGTGGGACAGGTGGGCTTGGCCATCACGCAAATGGACCAGGCCACGCAGCAGAACGCCGCGCTGGTGGAACAAAGCGCCGCGGCGGCCGAGAGCCTGAAGGGCCAGGCCCAGCAACTGGTACAGGCCGTGGCAGTGTTCAAGTTGAGCGCAGGCGCCACGGTCGTGGCCGTGCCGCATCGCACCGCGCCTGCGGCGGGGAACGCGGCGGGCAAGGCGGCGGGCACTGCGTCCGCCAAGGCCGCACCGGCTGCCGAGCGGCGTGGGCCGAACCGGGCCCAGAACGTCGCGCGCATCCCCAGCAAGCCGGCCGCAGAACCGGCCGCGGCCGTCGCGCCGCCGGCCAAGAACGGCACCGACGACTGGGAAACGTTCTGAACCCGGTGTCGTCGCGCTGTTGAAACTTTCCCAAAGCGAGGCCGCACTGTCAGCGGCCTGATTCACTCACCTCAAGACCACAGAGAGGAACTCACCATGAAACTCAAATCCATTTCCATCGCCGCTGCCCTGATGTTCGGCCTGGTTGCCGGCGCACACGCCTACGACCCGAAGGCGACCATCGCCGATCTCGATGCGCGCCTGGGCAAGATCGGCACGGCCAAGGTCGACGGCACCGACACGGTGGCCGACAAGACCGTGCCGGCGCTGTACTTCGGCGACCGCAAGATCAACAACAACTACGACGTCGTCGACGCCGTGCGCAAGGCCCACAGCGCCACCGCCACGGTGTTCGTCAAGCAGGGCGACGAGTTCGTGCGCGTCAGCACCAACGTGCTCACGCCCGAAGGCAAGCGCGGCATCGGCACCCAGCTGGCCCGCAACAAGGCCTACGAGGCGGTCATCAAGGGCGAGCAGTACTGCGGCCCGATCGACGTGCTCGGCACCGCGTTCGACGCTTGCTACAACCCGATCAAGGACGCTGGCGGCAAGATCGTCGGCGTGAGCTACATCGGCCACAAGAAGTAGGGCCACCAGCCTCCCAGACCGGCCCGGGCCCCGCACGCCCGGGCGTTTGCCGTTCGACGCCCACAGAGGAACCCCATGAAACTTGTCGCCAACACCCGCGCATTGTTCAGCCGACTGCGTGTCGGGCAACAACTTCATGCGGCTTTTGCCGTGCTGCTGGTGCTGACCGCCTCGGTTGGCGGCCTGGCTTTGTACAACCTGGATCAGGTGCACGCGCAGGCCAACGACCTGGCTGACAAGTGGCTGCAGGGCGTGGGCCAGCTCGCGCAAACACGCGCCGCGGTGCTCGAAGCGCGCGAGTCCGAGGTCAAGCACAGCCGGCTGGAAGACCGCAGCTATCACTCCGAATACGAAGAGAAGATGAACGAGGCTGGCAAGACCGTGGCCAAGGCCATGAAGACCTATGAAGGCCTGGCCCAAGGCGAGCAGGAACTGGCGCTGTTGGCGTCCTTCTCGAAGAGCTGGGCAGCCTACCAGCAAGCCCAGGGCAAGGTGGTGGCGCTCGGGCGCGATAAAAAGCGCCAGGACGCCGCCGACATCAGCGACGGTCTGGCCAGCACCGCGGCCGACGAAACGGTGGTCGCGCTGGACGCGCTCACCAGGTTCAACTTTGCCGGCGGCAAGGCGGCGGCGGAGCAGGCCACCGTGATTCACAAGAAGGCCATGCTGCTGATGTTTGTGCTGCTCGGTGCGGCGCTGGTGCTCGGCGTGGGCCTGGCACACCTGATCACACGCGCGTTGCTCGGCCAACTGGGCGGCGAGCCGCGCACGGCCGCCGCGCTCGCGCAAGACGTGGCCAGTGGCAACCTGGCCACCAAGATCGAACTGCGCAACGGCGACAGCACCAGCCTGATGGCGCACCTGAAAGAAATGCAGGCCAGCCTGGCCAAGGTGGTCGGCGAGGTTCGCCAGGGTTCACAGGGCGTGGCCCGCGCGAGCGCCGAGATCGCGGCCGGCAACAACGACCTGAGCGCACGCACCGAACAGCAGGCGAGTGCGCTGGAAGAAACTGCGGCGTCGATGGAAGAGCTGGGCTCGACCGTGCGCCAGAACGCCGACAACGCGCGCCAGGCCAACCAGTTGGCGCTGGGCGCCTCGACCGTGGCGGTCAAGGGCGGCGAAGTCGTGGGCCAGGTGGTCGACACGATGAAGGGCATCAATCACAGCTCGAAGAAGATCGCCGACATCATCGGCGTGATCGACAGCATTGCGTTCCAGACCAACATCCTGGCGCTCAATGCCGCAGTCGAGGCGGCACGCGCCGGCGAGCAGGGCCGCGGCTTTGCGGTCGTCGCCTCCGAAGTGCGCAGCCTCGCGCAGCGCAGCGCCGAAGCCGCCAAGGAGATCAAGAGCCTGATCTCGACCAGCGTCGAGCGCGTCGAGCAGGGCACCCGGCTGGTCGATCAGGCGGGAGTGACGATGAGCGAAATCGTCGGCGCTATCCAGCGCGTGACCGACATCATGGGCGAGATCAGCAGCGCCAGCACCGAGCAGAGCGCCGGGGTGAGCCAGGTTGGCGAAGCCGTGACGCAGATGGACAAGGCCACGCAGCAGAATGCCGCGCTGGTGGAACAGAGTGCCGCGGCGGCCGAGAGCCTGAAGACGCAGGCCCAGCAACTGGTGCAGTCGGTGGCGGTGTTCAAGCTGGGCGCCGGCGAAGCGGGACACGCGGCACCGGCGATGCCATCCCCCGCGAGCAAAGTAGCCAAGGCGGCGACACCGGTGAAGAAGCCCGCGGTGAAGGCCGCGACCACCACGACCTCCCAGGCTACCGGGCCGCTCGAACGGCGTGGCCCGAACCGCGCGACGAACGTGACGCGGCTCGCCGGTGCGAAGGCCGAACCGCCTGCGGCGCCCGCCGTGCCCGAAGCGCGCCAGCCTGCCAGGGGCACCGGTACCGACGACGAGTGGACGACGTTCTGACGCTTTCCGGATGCGGCGACAACGCCGCGCAGGACGCACAAGACGCACGAGACGCACAGACAAAGGCCGGCAATGCCGGCCTTTTGCGTTGAGAAGTGGTACTGAAGAGAAGGGCGCCCAGACCTGGTCAGACCCGCCCAGACCCGCTCAGACCCGGTTGATCGACACGCCCCCGGTGGCGCGCAGCCGGTCCAGCAGCTTGGGCGCGATCTGTGTCAGCGGCAGCACCTCGTGCGCGGCGCCTGCGGCGATCGCTTCGCGCGGCATGCCGAAGACGACGCAGCTGGTTTCGTCCTGCACCAGGTTGTAGCTGCCGGCGTCGCGCATTTCTTTCATCGCTGCGGCACCGTCGGCGCCCATGCCGGTCAGCATGATGCCCAGCGCATTCGGGCCGACCACGCGGGCCGCCGACTTGAACAGCACCTCCACCGAAGGCATGTGGCGGTTCACGGCCTCGCCGTCGCGCACCCGGGCCACGTAGTTCGCGCCCGAGCGTTCCACGCTCAGGTGGAAGCCGCCTGGGGCGATGTAGGCGTGCCCGGGCAGCACCCGTTCGCCGTCCACCGCTTCCTTGACGCGGATGCGGCACAGGCCGTCGAGCCGGACCGAATAACTCTTCGTGAATCCGGCCGGCATGTGCTGCGTGATCATCACCGCGGGCGCATCGTGCGGCAGGTTCATCAGCACTTCCTTGGTGGCTTCGGTGCCGCCGGTGGAAGCACCGATGAAGACGATCTTCTCGGTCGAGAGCCGGCCCAGACCGGCCGGCGCGGCGCTGCGCGCGGCCGGGGAGGAGGCCTCGTTGCTTGCAGCCGGGGCGCGCCGCACGGTGGCCCGCGCGGCAATGCGGATCTTGTCGGTGATGTCCTGGCTGAGCGAGCGCAGCCCGTCGGTGACGCCGATCTTGGGCTTGGCGACGAAGTCGATCGCGCCGAGTTCGAGCGCGCGCAGGGTCACCTCGGCGCCGCGTTCGGTCAGCGTGGAGACCATCAGCACCGGCATCGGGCGCAGCCGCATCAGCTTGGACAGGAAATCGATCCCGTCCATGCGAGGCATCTCCACGTCGAGCGTGATCACGTCGGGGTTGAGGTTGCGGATCATCTCGCGCGCCACCAGCGGGTCCGCAGCGGCGCCGACGCATTGCATGTCGGCTTCGCGGTTGATGATCTCGGCCAGCAGGCTGCGAACCAGGGCTGAATCATCGACGACGACGACGCGGGTCTTGACCATGGATGGTTCCTCTTCCTGTGCTCTTGCGATCTACTGTCGGGCGCGACGCAGTGTGCGTCAGAACAGATCGACCGAACCACCGGCACTGGCCGCCGGAGTGACCTTTTGCGCGGCCATGCGCTCTTGCGCCACCAGTGCCTCGTGGCCGTGGGTGGCGGCCAGGCGTTTGACCATGGCCTTGCCGCTGGCCGGCAGGAAGCAGACCTTGCGCGGGTAGACGTCGAGCACGTCCTTGGAGACGACCGGGATGCGCTCGGCCTTCAGATAATCGAGCACGAACGTGGTGTTGCGCTCGCCCACGTTCATCGAGGTCATGCCCGAGACCACCTGGCCGCCGCCGAAGACCTTGGCCTCGATCGAGCTGCGCTGCGCGCCAAGCTTCATCATCTCGTTGATCAGCAGCTCCATCGCGAACGAGCCATAGCGGCCGCCGTTGCCGCCAGCGCCGCCTTCGGGCAGCATGAAGTGGTTCATGCCGCCGATGCGCGCCTGGCGGTCCCACAGGCAGGCGGCGATGCACGAGCCCAGGGTGGTCATGATCAGCAGGTCTTCGTGGTACACGAAGTACTCGCCGGGAAGTACCTTGACGGCTTCGCTCTGGAACTGCGATTCGTACCAGAAGAACGAGGCTTCGCCGGGCTTGCGCGGGCGCGCCTTGAGCCGGTCCAGGCGCGGGGTCTGGCCCAGGGGCCTGGGGGTGGGGGCGGCGAGGGCCATGCGCTGAATCCTTGTGCTTCTGGAACTGCCTGGGGGGTCAGACGCGCTCGTAGATGGTCTTGCCGCGCAGGCGGAACACGTCGCGCGATTCAGAGAAGTTTTCCGAATGGCCGGCGAACAGCAGCCCCTGCGGTTTCATGGCCCGATTCATGCGTTCGAGCACGCGCCGCTGGGTAGGCGCGTCGAAATAAATCATCACGTTGCGGCAGAACACGATATCGAACGGGTCGCCCAGCGACCAGCGTTCGTCCATCAGGTTGAAGGGGCGGAATTCAACCAGCCGCTTGAGATCGGGTTTGACGCGGATGAAGCCGCTGTTGCCCGCCGTGCCGCGCAGGAAGTGCTGGCGCAGCCGCTCCGCGCTCAGGCCGCGCGCGTCGGCGGCGTAGACGGCTTGCTCCGCGGTGGCAAGCACCTTGGTGTCGATGTCGCTGCAGAAGATCTTCACGTTCGCCTTGGTGCCCAAGGTCTCGATCACCGTCATCGCCAGCGAGTAAGGCTCTTCACCGGTGGACGCCGCGTTGCACCAGATGCGCAGGTTCTCGCCGCGCCGCGCGGCCAGCTCGGTGGCCAGCACGCCGAAGTGATGTTCTTCGCGGAAGAACGAGGTGAGGTTGGTCGTGAGGCAGTTCACGAACTCCTGCCATTCGGCCTCGGCCGCGGCACCGGTGCCGCCTTCGAGCGCCTGCAGGTACTGGCCGAACGAGCCGTAGCCCAGTTCACGCAGGCGGCGCGACAGGCGGCTATAGACCATCGCCTGCTTGCCAGCGTGCAGGCTGATGCCGGCGCGCTTGTAGATGAGCTTGCGCACGCGTTCGAAGTCCGTCGGGCTGAAGCTGAAGTCGGTCTCCGGGCTGAGCGAGTCCGCGGGCACGGGGGACGGTAGGGCACTCATGGGAATCCTCGGTCACGGCGGCAGGAACCCCGCCGTGGTGGTGCCGGCGCGGTGGGTCGTCACTGGTTATCGGCGCGATCGGGGGCGGCTTGAGGCGCGCGGGCCATGCGTGATGAATGTGGCACTTTGCAGGGAGCACGGCGTTGGCATGCAGGCGGTACAGGGAGCGCCCGCACGAGGCGGGCCCGAATAGCCCAGCCTTCACCCCGTTGATCCGCCTCAAGTTTGCGCAATCACTCGGAACAATGGCCAGGCAGCCTCCGATGCCGCGCAACCATGGCCGACTCTTCCGCACAAGACCGCAACTTACCCGCCTCACAACGCAAGCTCGACAAGGCTCGCGAAGATGGCCAGGTCGCGCGCTCACGCGATCTGGGCCACTTTGCGGCGATCGCGGTCGGCGCGGTGGCACTGCTGGCCTTGGCGCCGAAGTTCACGCTGGCGCTGAAGGAGATGCTGGCGCAGGCGCTGAGCTTTGAGCTGGGGGCCGTCAGCAACCCGGGTTTCATGCTGGAGCGGCTGCACGAACTGGTGGCCAAGATGCTGTGGGTGGTGGTGCCGGCCGGGCTGGTGATGAGTGGCGTGGCGCTGGCCTCGGCGATTGCGCTGGGCGGCTGGAACTGGACGCTCAAGCCGATCGTGCCCAAATTCAGCAAGCTCAACCCGGTCACCGGCCTGCCGCGCCTGTTTGCCAAACAACCGCTGATCGATGCACTGAAGGCCAGCACTCTGGCGCTGATCCTGGGCACGATCGGCGCGCTGTACCTGAAGACCCACCTGGCCGACTTTGCCGGCGCGCTCGGTCTGGCGCTGCCGGCCGCGATAGCGCACGCCAGCCGCACCGTGTTCGACGGTGTGTTGCTGTTGCTGCTGGCGCTGGCGGTGTTTGCGGCCATCGACGCGCCGCTGCAGAAATGGATGCACGCCAACCGCCTGAAGATGAGCAAGCAGGAAGTGAAGCAGGAGCACAAGGAGCTCGAAGGCAACGTCGAGATCAAGCAGAAGATGAAGCAGCGCATGCGCGAGATGGCCAACCGCCGCATGCTCGCCGCCGTGCCCACTGCCGACCTGGTGGTGATGAACCCGACCCACTATGCGGTGGCACTGAAGTACGACGACACCCGCATGGGCGCCCCGCGCGTGGTGGCCAAGGGCGCCGACCTGCTGGCCATGACGATCCGCGACACCGCCAAGGAGTCCAAGGTGCCGGTGCTGCAAGCCCCGGCGCTGGCGCGTGCGCTGTATGCCCACGCCGAGATCGACCGCGAAATCCCGGCCGCGTTGTTCGCCGCCGTGGCCCAGGTGCTGGCCTATGTGTACCAGCTGCGCGCCGCGCTGGCCGGCCGTTCGGCGATGCCGGGCGAGCTGCCCGATCTGAACGTGCCTGCCGAGCTCGACCCGCACAACAAACCGACCGCAGATATGCCTGACGAGCGTGAGGACACTGAATGAACCCGATGCTGCAGCAATTGCAGAAATGGCTCGGCCCGAACGCGGTGGCCGTGAAAGCGCTGATGGCGCCGATGTTCATCATCATGGTGCTGTCCATGATGGTGTTGCCGCTGCCGCCGTTTGCGCTGGACCTGCTGTTCACCTTCAACATCGCGATGGCGCTGATGGTGATGATCGTGGCCAGCTACATGCTGCGCCCGCTCGACTTCGCGGCCTTCCCGACCGTGATCCTGCTGACCACCTTGCTGCGCCTGTCGCTCAACGTGGCCTCCACCCGCGTGGTGCTGCTCGAAGGCCACACCGGCCCGGGCGCAGCCGGCGCGGTGATCGAGTCGTTCGGCCACTTCCTGATCGGCGGCAACTTCGCGGTCGGCCTGATCGTGTTTGCGATTCTTGTCGTGATCAACTTCATGGTGGTCACCAAGGGCGCCGAGCGGATTGCCGAAGTCGGCGCGCGTTTCACCTTGGACGCGATGCCCGGCAAGCAGATGGCGATCGACGCCGACCTGAACGCCGGCCTGATCGACGAGAAGGAAGCGCGCCGCCGACGCCTGGAAGTGGGTGAAGAAGCCGAGTTCTTCGGCTCGATGGACGGCGCCTCCAAGTTCGTGCGCGGCGACGCGATGGCCGGCTTGCTGATCCTGGTGATCAACATCATCGGCGGCTTCATCATCGGCGTGGTCCAGCATGACCTGACAGCGGCGCAGGCGGCCGACAGCTACATCCTGCTCGCCGTCGGCGACGCGCTGGTGGCGCAGATCCCGGCGATGCTGATCTCGGTCGCCGCGGCGATGGTGGTGTCGCGCGTCGGCAAGGAAAAAGACGTTGGCACGCAGATCACCGCGCAAGTCTTCAACTCGCCGCGTTCGCTGGCCATCACGGCCGGCGTGATCGGGCTGTTGGGAATCATCCCGGGCATGCCACACGTGGTGTTCATCCTGATCTCGGGTGGTCTGGGTTATGCCGCGTACTGGATGCACGGGCGCGACAAGCGTGCCGCCGAAGCGCCGCCCCCGGCAGCACCCGAGCCGGTGGCCAATGGCGAAGCTAGCTGGGACGACCTGGTGCCGGTGGACACGCTCGGCCTGGAGGTCGGTTACCGCCTGATCGCACTGGTCGACAAGACGCGCGAAGGCGACCTGCTGGCGCGCATCAAGGGCGTGCGCAAGAAGTTCGCGCAGGAGGTCGGCTTCCTGCCGCCGCCGGTGCACATCCGCGACAACCTCGAGCTCAAGCCGAGCATGTACCGGCTCACGCTGCGTGGCGCGCTGGTCGGCGAAGGCGAGGCTTTCCCGGGCATGTGGCTGGCCATCAACCCCGGCCATGCGACGCAGCGGCTCATCGGCACACCCACCACCGACCCGGCCTTCGGCCTGCCGGCGGTGTGGATCGAGGAGACGCAGCGCGAGGCTGCGCAAATGGCCGGATTTACGGTTGTTGATTGCTCGACCGTGGTGGCGACCCATCTTTCACACTTGATGCAACTTCACGCGGCCCGTCTGCTCGGCCGTGTCGAGACCCAGCAGCTTGTCGAACACGTGACGAAGCTGGCCCCGAAACTGATCGAGGACGTGGTGCCCAAGATGGTTCTGATCCCTGTGCTGCAACGCATCCTCCAGCTTCTGCTGGAAGAGGGTGTGCACATCCGCGACATGCGCTCGATCATCGAAAGCCTGGCCGAACACGCCAGCAGCATCACCGACCCGGCCGAGCTGGCACGCCGCATCCGCGTGCACCTGGCACCCAGCATCGTGCAGCAGATCTACGGCCCGGTGCGCGAGCTCGACGTGATTGCGCTCGAACCCGGCCTGGAGCGGCTCGTCACGCAGGCGCTCAATTCGGCCCATGGCGCCGCGCTCGACCCGGGCGTGGCCGACACGCTGGCGCGCAGCGCCACTGACGCGGCCAAGCGCCAGGAAGACCTGGGCCACCCGGCCTGCCTGCTGGTGCCCGACCTGATCCGTGCGCCGATGGCCCGCCTGCTGCGCCGCGCCGCGCCGCGCCTGCGGGTGCTGAGCCACAGCGAGATTCCCGAGACGCATTCGATCCGCATCGGTTCGATCATCGGTGCCAACCCATGAGCAGCGAATCAGGGGCCCCACGAGCCTTGATCTTCGACACCCCACCGCGCAACAAAGGTAATTCATGAACCTCAAGCGATTCACCGGGCGCACTGCGCGCGATGCCCTGACCCTGGTCCGCCAGGAGTTCGGCGAAGACGCGGTGGTGCTGTCGACCAAGCCCTGCGCCGAGGGCATCGAGGTGATGGCCATGTGCTCGCAGGGCGTGGCGCAGATCGAGCGTGTTTCGGCCGCCGCTGCCGCCGCCTCGGCGCCGCCGGCCGCGCCGGTGCGCCAGCCGGCACCCCAGACCCAGGCCCAGCCGCGCATCGACCCGGCGCTGCAGACGACCGGCGTGGCCGAAGACGTCGAACAGATGTCGATGAGCACCTTGTCGTTCCAGGGTTATGTGCGCGAACGCATGCTCAAGCGCCGCGAAGCCGCGCTGCGCGCCGATGCTAGCGCCGCCACCGAAGCCACCGAACGTGTGGTCGGCCGGCCGGCGCCAGCGCTGCCGCCCACGCAGGCCCGGCCACACCAGCCGTCGATGCAGCCGATGCAGGCGGCTCAGGTCCCCGACTCTATGTTGAGCCCGCTGCAGGAACGCCTGGCGCAACGCAACGCACCCGCCGTCGTGCAACCGGCCCGGGCCCCCGCCCGCGCCGGCGCCGCGTCGGCCGCCCCGGCGCGCGCACCCGCCGCGCAAGTGCCGTCGCTGGCCGACCAGAGCGTGGCCCGGCGCGACCAGCAAGACATGATGAACGAGCTGCGCCAGGTCAAGGGCCTGATCGAAGAACGTTTCGGCGCGCTCGCCTTCATGGACAAGCTGCAGCGCCACCCGGCCCAGGCACGCCTGACGCAGAAGCTGCTCGACAGCGGCTTCTCGCCGATGTTGATCCGCAAGCTGGCCGAAAGCATGGCGCCCGAAGTGACCGACGAGACCGCCTGGGCCGCCGGTGTGCTGGAGCGCAACCTGCTCACCGCCGAGCGCGATCTGCCGCTCGAAGACCAGGGCGGCACCTTTGCGCTGGTCGGCTCCACCGGCGTGGGCAAGACCACCAGCACGGCCAAGATCGCCGCGGCCTTCGCCTCCAAACACGGCGCCGGTCACCTCGGCCTGGTCACGCTCGACGCCTACCGAGTCGGCGCCCACGAACAACTGCGCGCCTACGGCCGCATCCTCGGCGTGCCGGTTCACACCGCCCACGACCGCGCCTCGCTCGACGACCTGCTGGACCTGCTGTCGGGCAAGAAGATGGTGCTGATCGACACCGCCGGCATGGCCCAGCGAGACACCCGCACCGCCGAGCTGCTCGACATGCTGGGCCACCGCAGCATCAACAAATTGCTGGTGCTGAACGCGGCGGCGCAGGGCGAGACGATCGAAGACGTGATCGTGTCCTACCGCGCCTCGCAGGCGCGCGGCGTGATTCTTTCGAAGATGGACGAAGCCGTGAAGCTGGGCCCGGTGCTCGACGCCGTGATCCGCCACAAGCTCACCGTGCTCGGCGTGGCCAACGGCCAGCGCGTGCCCGAAGACTGGCACCGCCTGCCCGCCCAGGTGCTGCTGCACCGTGCGCTGCGCAGCACCGCATGGAGCGCCTACAAGCTCGAAGCGCCCGAGGTCAACATGATCTTCACGGCGCGCCAGCTTGCCGGTGGTTCGCCGGCCCAGGCCACCGGAGGCTGACACCGTGATGAACGACTTTCCGTCTTCGAGCCAGTTCGCGACCCTGTCGCGCCCGGCGCCTCTGGACCAGGCCGACGGCCTGCGCCGCATGTTCTCGGGCTCGCGCGTGCGTTTCGTGCCGGTGGTGTCGAACCCGCACCTGGGCATCGGCGGGCTGATGCTCGAGCGCCTGTGCGCTGCGTTCTCCGAGCATGGCGCGCACACCCTGGTGGCCGACGCCTCCGAACGCGCCCAGGCGCCCGGCGAGATGGCGATGATCGAACTCGCCGAATGCCTGGAGCCACTGTCCGAACGTGTGACCTACCTGGCCGCGCGCGGCCTGCCGCTGCGTTTTGTCGACACCCACGGCTTTACCTCGCAGTTTCTCGAAACCCTGGTCGACGCGGCCCAGCAGGTCGACGTGGTGCTGGTGCATGCACCGGCGATCGACCTGTGCCGTCTGTTCTCGCGCCGCGACCCGCGCCACGCCGCGCGCGAAGACATGCGCCCGCTGTTCCTGGCCGATGACCGGCCCACCAGCGTGACCCACGCCTACGCCGCGATGAAACTGCTGACCCAGCGCGCCGGCCTGGTGGTGCACGACCTGCTGCTGGGTGCCGCGGCGCAGTCGCCGCGCACGGCGCGCATCGCTGCGCAACTGGCCACCTGCGCCGACACCTTTTTGGGCGCCGCCGTGCGGGACTCGATGCAGATCGACCCGGCGGCCGATGCCACCGACCCTGTTTCGCCGGCCCTGCGCCGCTGGGCTTTCGACTGGCTGGCCGACGGCAGCGTGCGCGCGGCCGACCCGCTGTCGGCCTGGAACCCTGCCGACCTGGCGCAAACACCGTACTGATTTCACCGGAGCGACAACACGATGTACACCGCCAAAGGCCAGCTCGACACCAACGCCAAGCTCAAGCACTACAGCCCGCTGGTGCGCCGCCTGGCCCACCAGATGATCGCCAAGCTGCCGGCCAACGTGGAGTTCGACGACCTGGTTCAGGTCGGCATGATCGGCCTGGCCGACGCGCTGAACCGCTTCGATGCCGCCCAGGGCGTGCAGTTCGAGACCTTCGCCACCCAGCGCATCCGCGGCGCGATGCTCGATGAGCTGCGCGGTACCGACTACCTCTCGCGCGGCACCCGCAAGCAGCAGCGCACGATCGAGTCGGCGGTGCAGAAGCTCGAGCAGAAGCTCGGCCGCGCGCCGATCGAAAGCGAGATCGCCAAGGAGATGGGCTTGGCCCTGACGGAATACCAGGAACTGCTGGGCCGCGTGCGCGGCACCCAACTGGTTTACCTGGAAGACATGACCGGCGTGGACGGCGACAACGACTACCTGGATCGTCACGTTGGCGACGATGCGCTCAACCCGCTCGCGCAACTGCAGGACGTGCGCATGCGGGAAGCGCTGATCGAGGCCATCAAGAACCTGCCCGAGCGCGAACAGCACGTGATGAGCATGTACTACGAACACGACATGAACCTGAAGGAGATCGCCGCGGTGATCAAGGTCACCGAGTCGCGTGTGTGCCAGTTGCACAGCCAGTCGATCGCACGGCTGCGCGTGAAGCTGCGCGCGTACTGATCCGGGCCTCCGGGGGAATCGAATGTTGCAACTCTTCAGGAAGCCGCGCGCGGCCGCGGCCGACAGCGTGGCCGTGCCGGCTGCATCTGCATCTGCACCCGCGCCCGCACCCGCACCCGACCTGCACGCCGCCGTCCACTCGATCGGCAAGCAGGCCGCGTCGATGGGCAAGGAAGCCGCCGAAGTGCGCGGCCAGATCGAAGACACGCACAAGGCCTCGGGTCGTCAGGTGCAGACGCTGGCGGTGCTGGCCGGCCAGGTGCAGCAGATCACTCGTTCGCAGGACCAGATCAGCAGCGTCTCGCAGGGCAGCCTGGGGGCGGTAGGGCGCGCGCGCGCGGCGGTCGAGGAGATCGGGCACGAGGTCGCCAGCGTCGTCACCAGTCTGAAGCAGGTGGCGCAGGCGGCCGGCACGATCACGCAGATTGCCTTGCAGACCCGGCTGGTGGCGTTCAACGCCTCGGTCGAGGCCAAGCGCGCTGGCGACGCCGGGCGCGGCTTCGGCGTGGTGGCCGACGCGGTGAAAGACCTGGCCGCCAAGGTCGAAGCGTCCAGCAAGGACATCATGGGCACGGTGGCACAGCTCGACGAACGCATTGCCACACTCGCGCGCGACATCGCACGCCAGGAGGGCGACGCGCAGACCGCGGCTTTCCACCAGGCGCTGGCCGACGTGGAAGCGAGTGTTTCCAGCATCACCGCCGCGGCCGAACAGAGCCGCGGCATCTGTGCCGAGCTGAACACGCAGATGGGCGCTGCCGAGGCCGAAACCGCCCAAACCGTGCGCACGCTGGACGCGACCCTGCGGCGCAGCGAGGTGTTTCTGCAGATCTCGGAGAACCTGATCGAGCTGGTGGCCGAGTGCGGCATCGCGTCCGACGACACGCCCTTCATCCAGGCCGCCATCGAAGGGGCGACGCAGATCGCCAAGCTGCTGGAAGACTCGGTGCGCACTGGCACGATCTCGATGACCGACCTGTTCGACGAGAACTACCGGCCGATCGCGCGCACCAACCCGCCGCAGCACACGACCCGCTTCATCGAACTGGCCGACCGCCTGTTCCCGCAGGTGCAGGAGCGTGCGCTGGGCTTGTCGGATAAGGTGGTGTTCTGCATTGCGGTGGACCGCAACGGCTACGTTGCCACCCACAACAAGAAGTACTGCCACGCGCAGCGCGGCGACCTGGCCTGGGACAGCGCCAACAGCCGCTACCGCCGCATCTTCAACGACCGCACCGGGCTGGCATCGGGCCGCAACACCCGGCCGTTCCAGCTCCAGACCAACCGGCGCGACATGGGTGGCGGAAAGTTCGTGGTGATGAAGGAGGCGAGTGCGCCCATCACGGTGAACGGCCGGCATTGGGGCGGGCTGCGCCTGGCGTTCCACTTCTAAGGGGACGGGCCTGAGGGCCGACGGGCGGCGACAATGCCGCCCGATGCTCTGGCCCCTTCCTGCACTGTTGACCTGGGCGCTCGCCTGGGGCTTGTTCCTGTTGCTCCGATCGCTGGGGGCGCCTGCGGGGTTGGCGATGGGCCTGCCGCTGCTGCTGGGCGCCGCACTGGCGGTTCTGGGCAGCACGCCCTGGCGGCGCGTGTTCATCGCGGCGGGCTTTCCGCTCTCGCTCGCGGCGTCCGGGCTGGCCGGTTCACTGCCGGCTTGGGCCTGGCTTGTGCCATTGGGCTTGCTGGTGCTTTTGTACCCGCTCAACACCTGGCGTGACGCGCCCTTGTTCCCCACACCGAGCGGTGCGCTGGACGGTCTGCCGAGCCAAGCGCCGCTGGCGCCCGGTGCCCGCATCGTCGATGCCGGGTGCGGCCTTGGAGCGGGTCTGATCGAACTGCAGCGCGTCTACCCGCAGGCCCTCATCGAAGGGCTGGAGTGGAGCTGGCCGCTGCGCCTGCTGTGCTCGCTGCGCTGCCGATTTGCAAGTGTGCGGCGCGCCGACATCTGGGCCGCCGACTGGCGCGGCTTCGACATGGTCTACCTGTTCCAGCGCCCCGAAAGCATGCAGCGCGCTGCCGACAAGGCCAGTGCCGAACTGAAACCCGGGGCCTGGATGGTGAGCCTGGAATTCGAGGTGCCCACGCTGAAGGCGCAGGCGGTGCTGGAGCTGGGCGCAGGGCGCAAGGTCTGGGGTTACAAGGCCCCGTTCAAGCGCAAGGCTTGAACGCTGAAGGGATCGGGGATCGCCGTTGCCTCAAAGCTGCAGCGCGTCCAGCGGCACCCCCAGCGCCACGGCCAGCTTCTTCAGCGTGGCTGCGGTGCCGGTGCGCTTGCCGCCCTCGATCTGGCTCACGTAGGGCTTGCTCACGCCGGCCGCGTCGGCGAGCGCTTGCAGGGTCAGCCCGCGGTGTTCGCGCCAGGCACGCACCGGGTGCCCGCCCTCGGCGATGGCGTAGGCCACGGCCGCGGGGTAGCGCACACCGTCGTCCGCAGCCACGGCCTCCGAATAGGCCGCAGCATCTTCCGCGTTTTCGACCATCTCCTTCACGCGATGCCAGATCTCCGCGGGCACCACATAGAAGCTCGGCTTGCCGTCCTTCTCGATCACTTGCACCTGGGTCATTCGTACACCCCTCCACGCGCGCCGACGTGCAGCACGCGCACCACCAACCGCCCCGAGTCCACGTCGTACAAGACACGCCAATCGCCCACGCGCAACCGGTAACCCGGCCGGCCCACAAGCTTCTTGACGTTGGCTGCGCCGAACGGATCGCGCGCCAGATCTTCGACCTTTGATTTCACCAGCTCGCGCACATTGCGCGGCATCGCGGCCAACGCCTCCAGCGCGGGCTTGGTGTATTCGATCGAGTGCACGGCGACAGGTTAGCAAAAAGCTAACAGCGCTGCAACCTCGCAAGGCTGGCTGGGGAAGTTTTGGGGGCAGTTGAGAAGCGGCCTCTGCGTGGCCCGATGGAAAGAGGGACCGTCAGGCGCGCAAACCGCCGCCGATGCGGCCGCGTTTGGTGTCGCCGTTGGCAGAGTAGCAGCTTGAGTTTTCGCGCGGCATCAGCACGTCGATGGCGCGGTCGAGCGCCGAGGTGGCGCGGGCGAGTGACTCGCGTTGCGCGGCGACCTGCCCGCTGGCGGCCACCAGGCGGCGCCGCAGCACCGGGGAGACGGGGCCGCTGCGCACGGCGACGCAGAAGGTGTCTACCGCGGTGGCCAGTGCCACATGCAGGTCGGTGGCGTGGCGGTCGATGCCGGCGAGGTCGCGGGTGCGCAAGGCTTCGCTCAGGTCCGCCAGGCGTGTTTCGACCGCGCTGAGCGTGTCTTCCAGCCCGGTGATGCCGGTGGCGGTGATGGGGGCAATGCCTTGTGCGGCAGGCAGGGACATGGTGCAGGTGCGCTCAGGGGCAATCAGCAGGGTGCAATCAGCGGAGTGAATGCCCCGCTTCAGTGCGAGTACTTGTTCAGCAGTTCTTTGGCGTTGGCAATCAGCTTGTCCGCCACGGCTTCGTGGTTGACCTTGAAGCTGCCGTCGGCAATCGCTTTGCTGATGCGGTCGACCTTGTCGGCGTCGAAGTCGCCCTTGGCGGGCGCGGCCGCCAGCAACGCCGCAGCGGCGTCGGAAATGACGACCTTGGCGCTGGCTTCGCTTTCGACTGCGGCTGACTGGCCCGGCTGGACCTTGGGCGAATCGCCGCCACCGGTGCGGGCTGTGCCGGCCGGTGTCAGGGCGGGTTTGTCTGCGGGTTGACCAATCTTCATGATGTTCTCCAAAGGGCTGGGGGTGGGCCCTGCCCATTCCACATGGACTGTTTATCGACCGTCGTCATCGTGACTTGAAGATTATTTTCCGAAAAACGTCAGTCGATGTATCGAATTCACAGCGGCAACTCCACCAGACGCTCGCCGACCGGCATTCCGACCAGAACCCGGCCCGATTCGACCCGCACCCGGACCGGCTGGCCCTCCAACCCGTGGTTGAGGGCCTGGCCCGAGCCGGCCACGCTGAAGCCGCTGCCGCGTGCCGAAACCTTCACCTCTTCACCGGCGGCGAACCACTGGCGCGCCTTCAGATCGGTCTGGCGCAGCGCCTGGCCGGCATTGACGGCGCGGCCCAGCGTGCGCCCCAGCGCGGTGTCAGCGTCGGTGATCGCTGCGCCCGCTTCTTCGGCCAGATTGACCTCGGCTTGAACCAGGTCGCCCGGCGACAAGGTGGCGCCGGCCGACAGCGGCGCTGCCGCCACCCAGGCCTTGCCGAACGCACTGACCGTGATGGGCAGGAACACATTCCAGGCGCTGGCGCCCTGCGTGCAGCGCAGGCCGATGCGCGTCTTGCCCCACAGCGCCGTGCCATTCGGCAGGTAGGGCTCGATGCGCTGGCACGGCGCCAGGCGCAGACGTGAATCGAGTTGCCCGAGCGTGATCTCGATCCGTTTGACGCCGGCCGGTGCGTAGCGGCTGCCTTCGAGCGCCAGTTGACGGACCTTGCCCGCCAGGCCGGGCTGCAGCGCATCAACGCCTACAGCGCCCACCGCGCTCACCGTGCCCGCCGCGCCCACCGTGCCATCGGCGCCGGCCGCTCCCGCCATGGCCGGGCCGGCCGCCAGGGCAAGCGCACAAGCCAGCGTACGCAGGGTGCGGCGCATTGAAACAGTCCATTGGTCCATCGAAACACTCTAGCGCCGCCGCCCGCAGCACAAGGCTCCGAATTGGCCGGCATTCCCGCTGCTTCTCCGGCTCATGTTGCGCGGGGCGCTGCCCACAATGCCTTCCCATCACCCAATGGGTCTTATGTCTTGGCCCGGGAGTTGCCCATCATGCTGAACCAGTTGACCAACGCACTCGATTTCCACGGCCAGGCGCTGAGCCTGCGCTCGGAGCGCCAGCGCTTGATCGCCAGCAACATCGCCAACGCCGACACGCCCGGCTACGTGGCACGCGACTTCAGCTTTGCCCAGGCGCTGCGCGAGGCCACCGCCCCGGCCGCAGGCGCCGGCGCGATGGCCACCACCACCGCCGGCCACATCGGCGGCGGCACCGGCGCACGCGGCGAACCGAACCTTCTGTACGCCAGCGCCAGCCAGACCAACCTGGACCGCAACACCGTCGACATGGACCGCGAACGCGCGAACTTTGCCGACAACGCGGTGAAGTACGAAGCCACCTTGCGCTTCATCAACGGCAACGTGCGCACCATGCTCGACGCCATCAAAGGCCAATAAGGAGCGCTCTCATGTCGATGATGAATATCTTCAATGTGTCCGGCAGCGCGGTCAGCGCGCAAAGCCAGCGCCTCAACATCGTCGCGTCCAACCTGGCCAACGTCGATACCGTGGCCGGGCCCGACGGCAAGGCTTACAAGGCGCGCCAGGTCACGTTCCAGACCACCCTGGTCGGCGCGCAGCCGAACGACCCGACCTCGGCTGGCGTGACCGTCAGCACCATCACCGAAGACCAGACGCCGGGCCGGCGTGTGCACGACCCCAAGCACCCGCAGGCCGACGCCGACGGCTACATCACCTACAGCAACGTGAACCCGGTGGAAGAGATGGTCAACATGATCTCGGCCTCGCGTTCGTACCAGAACAACATCGAGGTCATGAACACGGCCAAGAGCCTGTTGCTCAAGACCCTGCAGCTCGGCCAAGGCTGAGCGGGACTCCCCTGAACCCTGAAGGCAACCGATGGCCACCACCCTGACTCCCACCGAACTGTCGCTGCTGAACGGCGGCAGCGGCAGCACCACCAAGGCCAAGGACGAAGCCGGCAGCGCCGATCGCTTCCTGAAGCTGCTGGTCGCGCAGATGCAGAACCAGGACCCGTTGAACCCGATGGACAACGCCCAGGTCACCAGCCAGATGGCGCAGATCAACACCGTCAACGGGATCGAAAAACTCAACACCACGGTGGAGGGCTTGTCGGGCCAGTTCATGCAGATGCAGGCGCTGCAGGGCGCGGCATTGGTCGGGCGCGACGTGATCGTGCCGGGCACCGCGCTGTCGGTCCAGGACGAGGTGGGGCAGGGCGGCTTCGAGCTGAACTCGGCTGCCGACCACGTGAAGGTCGAGATCCTGAGCCCCGCCGGCCAGGTGATCGACACCTTGCAGCTCGGTGCGCAGAGCAGCGGCATGCACAGCTTCGACTGGGCCGCAAAAGACGTGAGCGCCGATGCCGGCCTGAGCTTCCGCGTGACCGCCACCAGCGGCGCTTCCGTGCTGCCGACCACCGCGCTGATGCGCGACCGAGTGAGCGCGGTGAGCACCGGCGGCGACTCGCTCACGCTCGAACTCGAACGCTCGGGCTCCGTGGCCTACAGCGACATCAAAGCCTTCAACTGATTCCCCACCCAAGGACCATTCCATGAGCTTCCAGCAAGGCCTTTCCGGACTGAACGCTTCCAGCAAGAACCTGGAGGTGATCGGCAACAACGTGGCCAATGCCAACACCTTCGGGGCCAAATCGTCGCGCGCCGAGTTTGCCGACATGTACGCCACTGCGATGAACGGTGGTGGCGCCACGAGCGTGGGCATCGGCGTGAACCTGCAGTCGGTGGCGCAGCAGTTCACGCAGGGCAACTTGTCGTCTACCGGCAACCCGCTCGATCTGGCGATCAACGGCGGCGGCTTCTTCCAGCTGTCCAACACCAACGGCCCGGTCACCTACACGCGCAATGGCCAGTTCCGCGTCGACCGCGAGGGCTACATCGTGAACAGCCAGGGCCAGCAGCTGATGGGCTACCCGGCCGACGGCACCGGCACCATCCAGCCCGGCCAGGCGCGTTCGCTGCAGATGCCCACCGCCGGCATCACGCCCAACCCGACCGCCAAGATCAGCATGGAGATGAACCTCGATGCACGCCTGGCGACCACGGTGCCAGCCACCGGCCCGGCGGTCGACCTGAGCGACCCGAGCACCTACAACAACGCCACTACCCTGACGGTCTTCGACGCCAAGGGCCAGGACGTGGCCATGACCTACTACTTTCAAAAGGCCGCGACCGACACCTGGAACGTCTACGTGACCGCCAACGGCACGCCGCTGGCGACCGACGTGAACGGCGACCCGGCGGCTTCCACCACCATCACCTTCCCGGCCAACGGCGGCACGCCGACGGCGCCGGTGGGGGTGGTCACCTTGAACATTCCGGCCTCGACCAACGCGGCTGGTGCCGAGACGCTGGCGATCGCCGGCGTCGAGCTCGACCTGTCGGGCGCCACGCAGTACGGCTCCAACTTCGGCGTGACCGACCTGACGCAGGACGGTTATGCGCCGGGCCAGCTGGTGGGCATCCAGTTCGAGACCAACGGCATCATCATGGCGCGTTACTCGAACGGCCAGTCCAAGCCGGCCGGGCAGATCGAGCTGGCCACCTTCCGCAACCCGCAAGGGCTGCAGCCGACCGGCGGCAACGACTGGTCGAGCACCTTCACCTCGGGCGACCCGGTGGTGGGCGTGCCCGGCAACGGCAACACCGGCCCGCTGCAGGCCGGCTCGCTGGAAGACTCGAACGTCGACCTGACGGCTGAACTGGTCAACATGATCATCGCCCAGCGCATCTACCAGGCCAACGCGCAGACCATCAAGACGCAGGACCAGGTGCTGCAGACGCTGGTGAATCTGCGTTGATGAATTGACTCCCTCGCCCCTCTGGGGAGAGGGCTGGGGTGAGGGGCCAACGCGCCGAAGGAACCACCATGGACCGCATGATCTACCTGTCGATGTCCGGCGCCAAAGCCACCATGCAGCGCCAGGACACCTTGGCCAACAACCTGGCCAACGTCTCGACCGCCGGCTTTCGCGCCGAACTGCAGGCCTTCCGCGCCGTGCCGGTGGAGGGCAGTGGCGCCAGCACGCGCGTGTACGCGCTCGAAACCACGCCGGCTTACGACTCGACCCCCGGCGCCATCACCGCCACCGGCCGCAACCTCGACGTGGCGATGAAGGGCAACGCCTGGCTCGCCGTGCAGGGCCTGGACGGCACCGAGGCCTACACCCGCGGTGGCGCGCTCGACGTGACGGCCGACGGCACGCTCACGACCCGCAACGGCCTGACCGTGCTGGGCGACGGCGGTCCGATCCAGACGCCAGCCAACAGCGAGATCAGCATCGGCAGCGACGGCACCATCAGCGCCCGCGCCATCAACGGCAAGAGCACGGTCGTCGGCCGGCTCAAGCTCGTCACACCCGAAGGGCAACTTCAGCGTGGTGAAGACGGCCTGTTCCGCGCCCAAGAGGGTGACCTGGCCGCCGACGCCACAGCGCGCGTGCAGGACGGCGCGCTCGAAGGATCCAACGTCAGCGCCGTCGAGACCATGGTCTCGATGATCTCGGCCGCACGCCAGTTCGAAGCCCAGATGAAGATGCTGCAGACCGCCGAAAGCGACGAGAAGGCCGCCGCGCAGTTGCTGTCGATGAGCTGAAGTCAACGAGCTGACTAGCCACGCGCCGGCCCGAGCCAGCGAAGCAGTGAGGCGTACAGCGTGCCCACGTCCATCGGCTTGGCGATGAAGTCGTTCATGCCGGCCGCTTCGCAGGCCAGCCGGTCTTCGTCGAAGGCATTCGCCGTCAGCGCCAGGATCGGAATGCGATCGCCACCCGGCAGCTTGCGGATGGCCTGGGTCGCCTCAATGCCACCCATCTCCGGCATCTGCATGTCCATCAGCACCAGATCGTAGGTGCCGGCCCGCGCCATCGCGACGGCTTCGAGACCGTTGGCCGCCGTGTCCACGGTCAGGTCGATCCCGCGCAGCATCGCCAGCGCGACTTCCCGATTGACCTCGTTGTCTTCGGCCAGCAGGATCCGGGCGCCGCCATGGTGCCGGCGCAACTGCGCGGCGGCGCTTTCTGCGCTCACGCTGGGCGTCGCCAGCTCAACGGCATGGCCCCGGCCCAGGCGGGCAGTAAACCAGAACGTGCTGCCGACGCCTGGCTCGCTCTGCGCACCACACTCGCCACCCATCAATTGCGCCAACCTCTGCGTGATGGCCAGGCCGAGCCCGGTGCCGCCGAACCGGCGCGTGGTCGATGTGTCGGCCTGCTCGAAGGCCTGGAACAGGCGCGGGAGCTGTTCGGCGGTGACGCCGATGCCGCTGTCCTCGACCGAGAAGCGAACCAGCAGCTGATCGCCGCGCTCGTGCAGCACGCTGGCGCGCAAGGCGATCGACCCGCTGGCCGTGAACTTGACGGCGTTGCCGGCGTAGTTGAGCAAGGCCTGGCGCAGCCGCGTGGGGTCGCCGTGCAGCCAGGCCGGAACGCCGTCGCTGTCGACCTCGACCGCCAGGCCCTTGTTGCGCGCCGACTCGGCAATGATGGAATGCACGTTGTCGAGCACCGCCGACAAAGGGAAGTTCGTGCTCTCGAGCTGCACCCGGCCAGCATCGATCTTGGACAGGTCGAGCACGTCGTTCAGGATCGCCAGCAGGTGCTGGCTGGCCGAGTCGATCTTGTCGAGCCGGGCGGCCTGCGCTGGAGTGACACCCTCCTGCCGCATCAGGTGGTTCAGTCCGACGATGGCATTCAGCGGCGTGCGGATCTCGTGGCTCATGTTGGCCAGGAAGGCGCTCTTGGCCCGGTTGGCGCCCTCGGCATCGTCGCGCTCCTTGCGCGCCCGCAGCGACTGGATGCCGACCGTGATGTTCCGGGCCAGCTCCTCCAGCGGCGCAACCTCTTCGGCATTGAAAGCGTCGGGTTCGGACGCATAGAGCACGAGTGCGCCGAAGGCGCGCTTGCCGGCCAGCAGCGGCAGCGCCACGCTGGACTGGTAGCCGCGCCGGATGCCCGCCTCGCGCCAGTGGGCCGCGCTCGGGTCGATCAGCCAGTTCTGGTTGAACTGAGTCACCGCCGCGCGGATGGCCCGGCCCGTCGGGCCCTGGCCGTTGGGGATGTCGGCATCCCATGAAAAGCGCACCTCGTCCAGGTAGCCCTCTTCAATGCCGGCCCGCGCGACCGGGCGGACCGACTTGCCGGCATCGTGCTCGGCAAAGCCGATCCAGGCCATGCGGTAGCCGCCTGCGCAGACCACGGAGCGGCACACGTCGGCCAGGTAAGCGGCCTCGTCCTGCACGTCGAGCAGGTTCATGGTGCAACTGCTCAGCACCCGCAGCGAACGGTTCAGGCGCTGCAGCCCGTCTTCGGCCAGTTTGCGTGCGGTGATGTCGCGCTCGATGGCCACCTGGTGCGTGACCCGGCCATCCGGGTCGAACAGCGGCACGATGTCGAGTTCGACCCAGTATTCGGTGCCCTGTCGGGTGTAGTTGACGAGCTCGGCATGCACCGGCTCGTTGCGGCGCAGCGCCGCGCCGATGCGGGTGAGCTCGGCCCGGTCGGTCTTGGGCCCCTGCAGCATGCGCGGCGAACGGCCGAGGGCGTCGTCGCGCGCCCACCCGGTGATGCGCTCGAACGCGTCGTTGACGAACAGCATGCGCGGGCCCGGTTCGTCGTAGCGGCCGGCTTCGGTGATGATGATCACGTCGTTCAGGCGCGCAACGGCTGCCGCCAGCAGGTGCAAGCCCTTCTCGGCCTCCCTGCGCTCGGTGATGTCCATGTGGGTGCCCACCATGCGCAGCGGCGCGCCGTGGGCGTCGCGCTCCAGCACCTGGCCGCGGTCGAGGATCCAGACCCAGTGGCCATCGGCGTGGCGCATGCGGTAGGTCTCTTCGAAGCGCTCGGTGTGCCCTTCCTGGTGCGCCTGCATCGACTTGCGGACCCGTTCGAAGTCATCGGGGTGGACGCGCGAGCTCCAGCGCCCCGAGCCGGCGCTCACCGCTTCGTGCGGCAAGCCCAGCATCGTGTTCCAGCGTTCGCTGACGATCGACGTGCTGCCCGAAATGTCCAGGTCCCACAGGCCCAGGTCGGCGCCGCGCAGCGCCAGTTCGAGCCGCTCGGCGCTCTTGTGGTCGCGCTCCTCACGCTCGGCGTCGATGTCCAGGGCTGCGCGTTGGCGCCGCTGCATCGCGATCAGCGCGCTCGACATGGCGGCGACGAACAGCAAGAAGAGGGCCACGTAGCCGAGGGTCTGGCGGCGCCAGGGCGCGAACATGGCGTCCAGGCTGCGGCTGACGGCGACCACGAGCGGCTTGTCCAGCGCCAGGCCAGCGGGCTGCACGCTGCGCAGCGCCATCATGCGCGGCTCGCCGGTGAGGGCGACGATGCCCGTCATCACGCTGGCGGTCTGACCAGCGTCGCGATGGCGGCGGTAGAACGAGCCCGGCCGATCCAGGCTGGTGCCCGGCGGGGTGCCGACCGATGGCTCGATCATCAGCATCTGGCCGTCGCCGTGACTGACCGCGGCCCACACGTCGGGCGCGTAGCGCGTGGCGCGCAGCACGCTGCGGAAGAAGTCGGGGTCCAGGGTTGCCGTGACCACGCCGCCGAATCCGCCGCCGGCACCCTGCAGCACGATCGTCAGGTTCATCACATGCTGGCCGAGCGGGCCGACGAGCGGCGGCGACAGCAAGAGCTGCCGCGCATCGGTTTGCGATCGCGCGGCCGTGAACCAGACTTGATCGCCGAGGTCACTGCCCATCAGCTCAGGGTGGCTCGAGGCCAGCACATGGCCACCGGGATCCAGGATCAACAGTGTCTGCACGCCTGGCATTGCGTCGCCGAGCGCCTTGAGGCGGCGCGATGCGAGCGCCGCCACTTCTTCTGCCGACCAGGCGGGCAGGTCCGCGTTCACCCCCCGCAACGCGGCGCCGGCACCGATCAGCTGGCGCGAGAGGTTGTGATCGATCGCCGCGGCCTGCGCCGCCAGCAGCTCGCGCTGCTGTTCGTCCACGTCGCGGTAGTCGACATAGCGGCTCCCGCCTACGAACGCGCCGACGGCGATGAACACCACGACGAGCAGCCACCACTCCTGCCGTGTGCGCGCGCCGCGCGCCTGCCTGCTCGGGCTGGCGGGCGTCGATGGGGGGCGGGCGTCGACCATGGTCCGAGCGAGCCTAGCACCTGCAGTCGTCAGCGCAGACGTTCAGGAGCGTGACTCAGTTGGCCGGGCTCCGGTGGCGCTGGCGGAACTCGGCCGGTGACAAGCCCGTCCAGCGCCGGAACGCGCGCCGGAAACTGCGGCTGTCCGACAGGCCCAGGGTGTCGACGATCGAATCGCAGCTCAGGCCCGATCTGAGCATTTTCTCGGCCAACCCGCGGCGCTCGCAGTCGTGCAATTCGGAATAGTCGATGCCTTCATCGACCAGTTTGCGGTGCAGGGTGCGCAAGCTGATGTGCATCTCGTCGGCGACCTGGTCGAGCCGGCGCAAACGGCCCGGGTTCGGGCGCAAGCGCTGCAGCAGCGTCAGTGAACCCATGCCGCGGTGGGCGCTGAACTCGCGCTCGCACAGGCTGACCCAGAACTCCTGGGTGGCCTGGTCGAACTGCGGGTTGGGGGTAGCGAGCAGTCTGGCCGGGAAACACATGCGAGTGACGGCCGCTCCCCGCCCCACCGGCGTGCCAAGGCAACGCTGCAGAGCCGCGGCCAGGGTTGCGTCGGTGGCGGTGATTTCGACATGGGTCAGCGGCACGCGGGCGCCAAGCAGCGCCGAGAGCAGGTTGAAATTGGCGAGCAGGTGGTCGACGTCGATGAAGGGCCCGCATTCGGAGTCGTCAAACAGCCGCGGCGACTCGATCACGCAGTCGTCTCCATCGATGCGCAGGCTGTGCTGCAGCATCGAACCGGCCAGCATTTGGTAACCCACGCCGAAGGCCAGCGCAGCGCCCAGGTTCTGATGCGCCTGCATCGCTGGCCCCAGCAGGCCGATGTGGGGCAGTGACTTGTGCATTCCGGTCAGGCAGGCGAGCTGCATCCCGCCAAAACGATGCATGGCGCGCGCCACGCCTTCACGAATGTGGGTATAGCTGAGCCGGCAATCGGGCGCGTCTTCGTCCAGATCATGAAAAAGTTCGCGGGCGCCAATGCCGCTTTGCCTGGCCCAGGCCAGCAGGCCCGTCAACGGCAGCACCGGGAAGACCGGATCGCCGATCGAGAGCGCCCGCAACGCAGTCGCGCCCGACCCCGGCCTGGCACTGGCGGCAGCGGATGTCCCCCCTGGTGTCACGCAATGTCCTTCCGGCCAAAGCGGCCGACGCCTAATGTTCGCCCACCTGCCGCTCGGCACCAACAGTAGTTCTACCCGAGCCCGAGCCAGTGCTCGCCAAGGCAGGTGAACCAGTACGGGAGCTCCATGCAGTCGAATCAGCGTTCTTCACTCACTTTGCCAACCCGTGCGTGCAGTCTCGTGGCCGCGCTGGTGTTGTGTGCTCTGCCCTGGAGCGCCGCCCTTGCCGCCGGCCCGGCCGAGCCCGCCACGCTTGCGGTGCTCGAGGCCGCGGCCAAGAGCCTGCCCATCGCGGACCAACGCGCGTTCGTCGAAGCCAGGCAGGGATTCATTGCCTCTGTGCCAGGGGGCGCCGTGCCGTTGGCGGACGGGCGCATGGCCTGGAACATGGCGCCCTATGCGTTTGTCGATGCCAAGGAGGTGCCGCCCACCGTGCACCCCAGCCTGTGGCGCCAGGCCCAACTCAACAACATCCACGGCCTGTTCAAGGTGATGGACGGCGTCTACCAGATTCGCAGCCTCGATACCGCCAACATGACGGTCATCGAAGGCCAGACCGGCCTGATCCTGATCGACCCGATGACCGCCAGCGAAACTGCCAAGGCAGGCCTGGCGTTGTACTTCTCGCACCGCCCGCGCAAGCCGGTGGTGGCGGTGATCTACACCCATTCGCACCTCGACCACTTTGGTGGCGTGAAGGGCGTGGTCGACGAAGCCGACGTGCGCTCTGGCAAGGTCAAGGTCATTGCACCGGCCGGCTTCATGGAGCATGCGGCGTCGGAGTGGGTGATCGCCGGCAATGCCATGAGCCGGCGCGTGGGCTACCAATACGGCCTGCAGGTGCCGCCGGGGCCGCAGGGCATGGTGGATGGCGGGCTGTTCAAGACCGCGACCCTGGGCACCTACACCCTGATCGCGCCCAACGACGTGCTCGACAAGGACACCACCCGCAGCATCGACGGCGTCGACATCGAGTTCATGCTCGCGCAGGGCACCGAAGCGCCGGCCGAGATGGTCATGTACTTCCCCAAGCTGCGCCTGCTCGACATGGCCGAGGTGTTCTCGCAGAACATGCACAACCTGTACACGTTGCGCGGCGCCGAGGTGCGTGACGCGCTGGCGTGGTCGGCCGCGCTGGCCAAGGCGCTCGATCGTTATGGCGAGCGCAGCGATGTGATGGCCAATTCGCACCAGTGGCCTGCCTTCGGCAAGGAGCGCATCAAGGAACTGCTGGCGGTGCACCGCGACCTCTACAAGCACATTCACGACCAGACGATCCGCCTCGCCAACTTCGGCCACAAGCCCGGTGACATCGCCGACATGATCAGCCTGCCGGCCTCGATCGAGGCCGAGTGGAGCACCCACGGTTACTACGGCACCTTGCGCCACAACAGCCGTGCCGTTTACCAGCGCTACCTGGGCTGGTACGACGCCAACCCCGCCAACCTGAACCCGTTGCCCGAGGCGGCGGCGGCGCGCAAGCAGCTCCAGTACATGGGTGGGGCCGATGCCGTCATCGCCAAGGCCCGCGAAGACTATGCCCGGGGCGAGTTCCGCTGGGTCGCTTCGGTGATGAACCAGGTGGTGATGGCCGACCCTGGCAACCGCGCGGCGCGTGAACTCGGCGCCAACGCGCTGGAGCAACTCGGCTACCAATCGGAGTCGGCCACCTGGCGCGCCGCCTACCTGAGTGGCGCCAAGGAATTGCGCGAAGGCACGCCGGCCAAGCTCGCCGGCAGCACCTTGTCACCCGACCTGCTGCGCTCGTTGGGCATCACCGACTTCTTCAACTTCATGGGGGTGCGGCTCAATCCCGAGAAGGCCAAGGGGGCGCGATTGGTCGTCAACTGGAACTTCACCGACCTGAAGGAAGAGTACGTTCTGAACCTCGAGAACGCCACGTTGTCGTCGCTGAAAACCAGCCCGGCCGCCAACGCCGACGTGTCGTTGACCTTGACCAAGGCGACGCTGGACGAGGTGACCCTGCAACGCACGACCTTCGTTAAGGCCATGCAGGAGGGCCAGATCAAGGTCGCGGGCGACCCGAGCAAGCTGGGGCGCCTGCTGCAGATGCTCGACACCTTCCCGCAGGTCTTCCCCATCATCGAGCCGATGCCGGCACCCGCGCCTGCCCCCCCGCGCTGAAGCAAAGCGCCAGCGCCCCTCACTTTCAGACCAGGAGACTAGCCCATGCGCCGTGTTTACGCGCCCGTACGATCACGGCGCTCGTTCCTGAAGGTGGGCGCCGCCGCCCTGGCCCTGATCGGCGTGGGCGGCTGGCTGGCCAGCCGTTTTGCCGACCAGGGCGCCGTGGCCGTGCTCGACAAGGCGGTCCACCTGGACGCCCGCTCGCAGGCCATGTTGAGCAAGCTGGCGGACGCGCTGCTCGATGGCATTCTGCCCAACGACCCGGCCAGCCGCATCAAGGTGATCCAGCGCGTCGTCGCTACCGCCGACCAGTCGATCGCGGCCCTGCCGCCAGCGATCCAGAAAGAAACCAAAGACCTGTTCGGCCTGCTTGCCATGGCGCCGACGCGGGCCCTGCTGATCGGCCAGTGGGCCGGCTGGGCAAATGCCTCGCGCGAAGACGTGAGCCACATGCTGGACGGCCTGCGCGGCTCGTCGGTGGCGCTGCGCCGCGCGGTCTACATGGGGCTGCGTGACCTGGTCGCGAGCTGCTTTTACGCAAGCCCCGAGACCTGGCCGCTGGTGGGTTACCCCGGCCCCTTGCTGCGCGGCCCGGGCGCCGAAGTCTGAAGGAGCTCGGGCGATGAACAAACGAACGGTCTACAACGGCTCGACCCTCGACCAGGATCTGGTGCTGGACACCGACGTGGTCATCGTCGGCAGCGGTGCCGGCGGCGGCTTTGCAGCCGAAACGCTGGCCAATGCCGGCTTGCGCGTGGTGATCGTCGAGAAGGGCGGCTACCACACCGCCAGGAATTTCTCGCAGAACGAGGCCGAGGCCTTCCCCATGCTCTTCATGGACGCCGGCGCCCAGCGCACCAAGGACAAAGGCTTCGTCGTGCTACAGGGCCGCACGGTGGGCGGTGGCACCACGGTCAACTGGACCAGCAGCTTCCGCACCCCGGAGCCGACCCTGAACCACTGGGTGAATGCCTACGACGCCAAGAGCTTCAGCCCGGAATCGATGGCGCCTTACTTCGACGCGGTCGAGCAGCGCCTGAACATCCACACTTGGCAGGACATCGAGCCCAACACCAACAACAGGCTCGTGGCCGAGGGCTGCAAGAAGCTCGGCTACCCCTGGCATCTGATCCGCCGCAACGTCAACGGCTGCGCCAACTCGGGCCTGTGCGGGCTGGGCTGCCCGATCAACGCCAAGCAGGGCATGCTGGTGACGACCATCCCGGCCGCGCTGGACAAAGGCGCGGTGCTGATCTCTTGCGCCGAAGCCACCCACATCGTTCACGACGGCAAGCGCGCCAGCGGGGTGGAGGTGGCGGCCATGGATGCGCTCGGTCAAACCCCCACTGGCCGCAAGATCCGCATCAACGCCAAGCACGTGGTGGCGGCAGCCGGCGCGATCCGCTCACCGGCGCTGCTGATGCGCTCCAAGGTGCCCGACCCCTCGGGCGCCACCGGCAAACAGACCACCCTGCACCCGGTGTCGCTGCTGGTGGCCAAGTTCCGCGAGCAGGTCAACCCCTTTCACGGGGCGCCGCAAACCGTTTACTCCGACCATTTCTGGCTGCCCGAAGGCAAACTCCTGGGCGCCTCGCGGCTGGGCTATAAGATCGAGGCCACGCCGGTGTTCCCTGTCTTCCTGTCGGCCCTGGTGGACAAAGGCTTCGGCAGGGACAGTGCCGATCTGGCCCGCAGCCTGCCGTTCCTGCAATCGACCAACGCGTTGCACCGCGACGGCTTCAACGATCATGAAAAGTGCGGCAGCGTCGAGCTGGTGGGCGATACCGGCGTGACCCTGGACTACCCGATCAACAACTACCTGATGAACAGCCTGGTGCTGAGCATGCTGGAGATCATGGAGATCCAGTTCGCCGCCGGCGCCGAATACGCGCTGCCGTTCCACCTGGACGCCCGCCCGCTGAAGAACATGACCGAGGCCAAGGCCTGGGTCAAGGAAGTGAAGATGGAGCCAGTGCGAATGCTGACCGGCGCCGCGCACGTGATGGGCGGTTGCCGCATGGGCACGCAGGCGAGCAACTCGGTCGTCGATGAGTGGGGCCGCCACCATGTGATGGAGAACCTGTCGGTGATGGATGCGTCGATCTTCCCCACCTCGATCGGCGCCAACCCCCAGCAGAGCATCTATGCCGCAACGCTGAAGAACGCCACGGCGCTGGCGAAGGCGATGAAGCAGGGCGGGTGATCGGGCTGGTTGATCGTGCGGGCCGATTGTGTCGGCCAATCGTGTAGGAAATGACCGATGCGCCTTTGCGCACCGCTCCGACTGACCGGCCGCCCGCGGCAGCCGACGATCGGGCTTCACGACAGGAGCCCACCATGTCACGCACTGCATCACCCTGGCTTCGGCCGACGACCCTGGCTGCCGTCGCAGCCTCGACCCTCTTCGTGCTGAGCGGCTGCGACCGCAACGCCTCCGACCCGCCGATGCCGCGCGCAGATGTCTTCCCCGTTGCGCCCAGCACCCCGGGCGACACCTCGGTGCCGTCAGCCAGCTCGGTGGTGGCCCCGGCCGAAGTGGCGCCGCCAGCAGCCAAGGACAGCCCGCCCGCGACCCAGAGCAACGCCCCGCTCACCGACAAGCAGGAATCGACTGCGATGCCGCTGGGTGGCCAGGCCAATGATCATTCGGCACCGAAGGCGGTGGAAGCGGCGAGTGGGGCGAGGGCGCCGTAACGTTGGTCAGTGATAGTCGTCTTCGCGCTGGTGACGAAGCGCAATGATGTTGACGACCGACCCGCCCTCGATCTCGTAGAGCGCGACATAGCCCAGGCCACGGAACGGGATGATCAACTCTCGCTGAAACGGGCTCTGGCTGGCCTTTCTGTAGATGAACGGCGTGCGGCTCAGGTGCCCGTCAACTTCAGCCTCGATGGTTTGGATGGCCAACTGCGCAGCATCGAAGTCTTCAGCCGTCTCGGCCCGATCCAGCAGATGGTCGAACAGTCGATCGAGGTCGTCGCGCGCTGAGTCGGTATAACGGACGGTGAAGCCGCCGGTCACCCGAGTACCTTCTTGCGCCGTGCGTCCAGCCTGCGCTGAAGGGCGGCGTGTACATCAGCCGCGGCGTGATACACACCGGTCCGCTTGGCGTCCTCGCTCGAACGCAGGCCCCGAGCGAGAAACTCCTCCTGAGCACGCCTGCGGTGAACGGTCTCGCGTACTGACGTTTCGATCAGGCTGGTCAGCGTTTCGCCTTCTCGCAGAACGCTCTCAGCGGCCTCGCGCAGTTCGGCATCGACGCGCAAAGAAGGGAAGGTAGCTGACTTCATGATGTAGTGCGTTGCAATTGCGACGAGGAGAGTTTACTCCGACGCTGCCAGCGCGATCACCCGCTCGGCCTGCCCCTGCTCGATGGCCTGCCGCGGCGCCACGCCACCCAGCCCGCCGTGCGGCGATTCAAGAAACGCCAGCAAGGCCCAGCCTTCAGTGGTGCCCAGCGCCACAGACAAGCGGGGCAGGGCGGCCCACATGCGCGGTTCGAACTGCCAGCGCGGCATGCGAAACCCGCGCTTCGTCTGCGTCAGGCCGATGGCGCGGCCCTTGGCGATCCACGCGTTCACCGTCACGCGGCTGGCATCCGCCAGTTGTGCCGCCTCGTCGGTGGATACCATGTCCGCTGAGTCCAGGCGCAACTGCCGGTTCGCCAGGCTGCTGATCAACAGCGCCCGCGTTTCGGCCGCAGACAGGTAGTCGGGGGGCTCGGCGCGTGGGCGGCGGGTGGACGAGGCGGTGCGTGCGTCGGCGGTGATGGTGTGGGCTGCAGACTTCATGGTTTATACGATTCGTTCCTAACGACAACTTCGTTAAGTTGGATTGTATCGAAAGCTTCGGTGCTCTGCGCCATGTTGGGGCGGTGCGTTGCAGATTTACTGCCACCGTCGGCGCGCGCCCAGCCGCAGGCGGGCAGCCGTCGGCGCTTCGCTGAGACGGTCGGCGGGTACACCGACTCCCCTGCGGTGCTCGGTCTCGCGGCCCGTCGCCGAACTCGCTCCGCTTGCTTCGCGGCGCTACGCTCAAACAGGC
>JANMYQ010000401.1:0-35954 GCA_031382215.1 Methylibium sp. | reverse complement strand
CGGCGCTGTGGTGGCCGGCGCCGTCGCAGGCCGCGCGGATCAAGGAAGTGGCGTCGGTCCAGGGCGTGCGCAGCAACCAGCTGGCCGGTTACGGCCTGGTGGTGGGGCTGGACGGCACCGGCGACCAGACCACCTCGGCGCCGTTCACCACCCAGAGCATCAACGCGCTGCTGCAGCAGATGGGCGTGACCATTCCGCCCGGCACCAGCATGCAGATCAAGAACGTGGCGGCGGTGATGGTGACCGCGCAACTGCCGGCTTTTGCGCAGCCGGGGCAGAGCATCGACGTCAACGTCTCGTCGCTCGGCAACGCCAAGAGCCTGCGCGGCGGCATGCTGATCGCCACACCGCTGAAAGGTGCCGACGGCCAGATCTACGCGATGGCGCAGGGCAACCTGATCGTCGGCGGCGCCGGTGCGTCGGCGGGCGGCTCCAAGGTGCAGATCAACCACCTGAGCGCCGGCCGGATTCCCGACGGCGCGAGCGTCGAGCGCGCCGTGCCCACGCCGCTGAACCAGGGCGACTACATGCAGCTCGACCTGAACGCGAGCGACTTCAACACCGCGCGCGAAGTGGCCCGCGCCATCAACGCCAAGATGCCCGACAGCCCGGCCCAGGCGATGGACGGCCGCGTGGTGCGCGTGCGCATGCCCGCAACGCCAAATGCGCGCGTGGCCTTCATGGCCGACATCGAGAACCTGCCGCTCGACCTGGCGGCGCCGGCAGCCAAGGTCGTGATCAACGCGCGCACCGGCTCGGTGGTGATCAACGGCGCGGTGTCGCTGGCCGCCTGCGCGGTGGCGCATGGCAGCCTGTCGGTCACCATCAGTTCCACGCCGGTGGTCAGCCAGCCCGGGCCGCTGTCGCAAGGCAAGACCGTGGTTGGCGAAAAGGCCGACATCACGATCAAGCAGGAACCCGGTGCGCTGATCCAGATGCCCGCCAGCACCAAGCTGGCCGACGTGGTGAAGGCGCTCAGCGCGCTCGGCGCCACGCCGCAAGACCTGTTGGCGATCCTGCAGGCGATGAAGTCGGCCGGCGCGCTGAACGCGGAGCTCGAGGTGATCTGATGGCGCTGCCGCTCAACCTCGCATCCAGCGCCACCTCCAACCCGTCGGCTGCCGCAGACAACCGCAGCATCGACGCGTTGCGTTCGAGCGCCGCGCGCGACCCCAAGGGCGCGATCAAGCAGGCCGCCAAGCAGTTCGAGGCCCTGTTCATGCAGGAGCTGATGAAGAGCATGCGCGCGGCCACCCTGTCGTCGGGCATGCTCGACAACGCCGGCACGCAGATGGGCACCGAGATGCTCGACACCCAGTTCGCCCAGCAGATGACCGGCCTGCCGGGCGGCTTGAGCGAAGCGATCGCCAAACAACTGGAACGCCAGATGGGCGGCACCAGCAACGCCGCCGCGGCCACCCCCGGCGCCGTGGCACCGGCCGCCAACGCTGCCCCGTTGCGCGGCGCCGAAGCATTGACCGACGTCGGCTCGCGCCAGGCCCAGTTCGTGCGCAACCACACCGAAGCGGCACGCAACGCCGAAGCGCAGAGCGGCATCCCGGCCAGTTACATGGTGGCGCAGGCGGCGCACGAGTCGGGCTGGGGCAAGCGCGAGATATTGAACGCCGACGGAAGTTCGTCGCACAACCTGTTCGGCATCAAGGCCGGGCCGGGCTGGAAGGGTGCGGTGGCCGAGGTCACGACCACCGAATACATCGACGGCCAGCCGCGCAAAGTGACGGCCAAGTTCCGAGCTTATGGCTCGTATGCCGAGTCGTTCAACGACTACGCCCGGCTGATGAAAGACAGCCCGCGCTACAGCCAGGTGCTGGCCAACGCCAACACGCCGCGCGGCTTTTCCGAAGGCCTGCAGCGCGCCGGTTACGCCACCGACCCGGCCTACGCCGACAAGCTGACCCAAGTCATCAACACCACGCTGCGCCTGCAGCGTGCGGCGAGCTGAAAGAACAGGAGACCCGAGCATGGGAACCGGTGCATTGATGAGCCTGGGCACGCGTGCCATGTTTGCCAACTACGCGGCGCTGACGACCGTGGGCAACAACATCGCCAACGCCAACACGCCGGGTTATTCGCGCCAGACCGTGGAGTTCGCCACCGCCGGCTCGCAGGGCAGTGGCTCGGGCTTCTTCGGCAAGGGGGTCGACATTGCCACCGTCTCTCGCGCACACGACGAGTTCTTGACCCGCGAGGTGGCCTACACCGGCGCCTTGGCCGCGGCCGATGCCGCGCGCGCCACGCAACTCGGCCAGCTCGAAAACATCTTCGACACCGGCGAGGCCGGCATCGGCCACGCCGCCGGCCAGTTCCTGAATGCGTTCGTCGACGTGGCCGCCAAGCCGCAAGACAGTTCGGCGCGCCAGGTGGCGTTGTCGCGCGCCGACGAACTGGCCACGCGTTTTCGCGCCGCCGGGCAGCAGCTCGACGCGCTGCAGACGGGGGTGACGCAGGCGCTCAACGTGTCGGCCAAACAGGTCACCGACCTGGCGCAAAAGGTGGCGGCGGTCAACGAAAAGATCGTCAACAGCATCGGCTCGGGCCACCAGCCCAACGACCTGCTCGACCAGCGCGACCAGCTCGTCCGCGAGATCGGCAAGCACATCCAGATCACCTCCATCGGTGCCGACGACGGTTCGATGAACCTGTTCATCGGCGGTGGCCAGCGCCTCGTGCTGGGAAGCCAGTCCTCGGCGATGGTCACGCTGCCCGACCCGTACGACGCGACCCGTGTGCGACTGGCGCTGCGCGACGGAGGCGTCAACGTGGCGCTGCCCGACGGCCTGGTGACCGGGGGTTCGATGGCCGGGCTGATTCGCTTCCAGAACGAAGACGTGGTGGACGCGCGCAACCTGCTGGGGCAGATCGCCGCCTCGGTGGCTGGGCGCGTCAACGAACAGCAGGCGCTCGGCCTGGACCTGCGCCAGCCGGCCGGCAGCGGCGCGGCGATCTTCGACGTGGGCGCGCCGAAGGTGCTGCCCAACAACAACAACGCCAAGGTGGGTGGGGTCGATGTGGCGTCCACGCTCGACGTGAACGGCGTGCGCATCTCCACCGTGAGCCTGACGGTCACGTCACCGAGCGAGCTCGAGGCGAGCGAGTACGAGCTGAAGGCCGATCCGGGCGGCTCCGGCACGTTCCAGCTGACCCGGCTGAGCGACGGCTTGGCGCGCACCGTGAATGCAGGCGACGTGGTCGACGGCTTCCGCATCGACATCGCCGCGCCTGCCCCGGCCGCGGGTGACCGCTTTCTGCTGCAGACCGTGGCTGGCGCCGCGCGCGACATGAAGCGCGTGCTCGACGACCCGCGCGGCATTGCTGCCGCCGCGCCCGTGACCGCCACCGTCGCCACCGACAACACCGGCACCGCCACGGTCGCCAGCGTGCGTGCCGTGAGCACGACGCTGGACCCGAACCTGCGTGCGGAAGTGAGCTTTACCAGTGCCACCGGCGCTTACGACTGGGCGCTGTTCGATGCCGGCAACAACGTGGTGGCCAATGGCTCGGCCACCTGGAATGCCGGCTCGCCGATCAGCCTGAACGGTTTCGAGCTGGCGCTGGCCGGCGTGCCTGCCAGCGGCGACAGCTTCACCGTCGAGAAGACCGCCTTCCCGGCCAGCAACAACGGCAATGCGCGCGCACTGGTGGACTTGCGCGACGCCGCGTTGGTGGGCCAGCGCAGCTCCGGCGGCGTGGTCACACAGGCCGGGGTGACGGTCACCGACGCCTATGCCAACGCCCTGTCCGACATCGGCGTACGGGTGCAGAGCGCCAACACCTCGGCACAGATGTCGGCCAGCGCCGCCGCCGATGCCACGGCCGCGAATGCCGCATCGACCGGCGTCAACCTCGATGAAGAGGCGGCGCGGCTGATCCAGTTCCAGCAGAGTTACCAGGCCGCGGCCAAGATGCTGCAAGTGGCGCAGTCGGTGTTCGACACGCTGCTGCAGGTGGCCGCCGGTTGATTGAAGACATTGGTCTGCACCAAGACAGCATGAAGAGGTCCCCATGATGAGAGTCGCCACCGCCCATGCGTTCGACAGCTCCCTGAACGCGCTGACCAAGCGCCAGAGCGAGATGGCCGAATCGCAGTTGCAGCTGACCACCGGCAAGCGGGTCAACCGCGCCAGCGACGACCCGGCCGCCGCGGCGCAGGCCGAACGCGCGTTGGCCAAGTCGAGCCGCGCCGACGCGAGCCAGCGCGCCGCCGAATCGAGCCGCAACATGATGAGCCTGACCGAAGGCGCACTCGGCGATGCGAGCGAATTGCTGCAGCAGATTCGCGAGGCGCTGGTCGCCAGCGGCAATGCCTCCTACAGCGACGCCGAGCGCAAGAACCAGGCCGACAAGATCGAGAGCCTGCGCGACCAGTTGTTCGCGGTGGCCAACCGTTCCGATGGCGCTTCGAGCTATCTGTTCGGCGGCCAGGGTTCGAGCCAGCCGCCGTTCGTCGATACCACCGGCGGCGTGCAGTTCCGCGGTGTCGCGGGCGAGATCTCGGCGGCCGGCGATGACCGCCTGCCGCTCAGCGCCGACGGCCGCTCGGTCTGGCTGGCCGCTCGCACCGGCAACGGCGTGTTCGAAACCCGCGCCGTCACCAGCACCGGCACGGCCTTCGTCGATGCCGGCCAGGTGACCCAGCCGGGTGCGCTGACCGGCAGCAGCTACAGCATCCAGTTCAGCATCAATGCCGGCGTGACCAGTTATTCGATTCTGCAGGACGGCAACCCGACGGCCCAGACCGACGTGCCCTTCAACGCCAACAAGGCGATCGAGATCGACGGCATGAGTGTCAGCATCAAGGGTGCGCCGGCGGCCGGCGACGAATTTCAGATGGTGCCGTCGACCTCCGACCTGAGCGTGTTCGACCTGCTCGACCGCGCTGCTGCAACGCTGAAGACGCCATTCCGCACCGGTTCGCAGATCGCGCAGAGCAACTCCAACGATCTGCGCGATGTGGACCAGGTGCTGGGCCAGGTGCTGTCGTCGCGCGCGCTGGCGGGCGATGCGCTGAACCGTATCGACGGCGTGACCGGCCGGCTCGACACCCTCAAGCTGCAGGCCAGCGTGGAGCGCTCGAATGCCGAAGATCTGGACATGGTTCACGCGATCTCCGAGTTCCAGAACCAGCAGACCGGTTACGACGCGGCGTTGAAGTCATATTCCATGGTCCAGCGCATGTCGCTGTTCCAGTACTTGAATGTTTGAAAAATGAACGCGCGAAGACGCAGTCGAACCAGGAGTTGACGTGGCCCAGGCTTCCATCCTGAACCAGGTGACGCTGGGTTATTCCCCGCTGATCGACCGCAACCATGCCGTCACCGCGACCCGCCTGACCGTGTTCCCGCTCCAGCGCAACGCGGTGCTCGACGCCGGGCTGCTGCTCAACGCGGTGGCCGAGGTGTGGCCGGCCAACGGGCCGCGGGTGTCGCTCAACGTGGTCAGCGAGTCGCTGCTGACGGACCTGATCAAGTCGCGCCCGTCGAGCAACGTGATGGTCGAGATTCCGTCCTTCATGGCCAGCAACCCGGCCAACCTCGCCGCCATCCAGGCGGTGCACGCCAATGGCAACGCGCTGCTGTTGAAGGGCCGCCCGGCGAGCGAACTGCCGCGCGAGGTGCTGCCCTGCTTCAAGTATTCGATCATCGACATGGCCGACGACCGGCGCGCCAAGTTTGGTGCTTCCCCGCCACCGCCGGGCGTGACGCGCAGCATCCAGTACGTGCAGTCGGGCATCCACAACGTCAAGGACATGGAAGAGAGTTTCGCGCGCGGCGCCGCGGCGGTGCTGGGCTGGCCGATCGACGACCCCATCACGGCCGAGACCGCGACGGGCTCGATGAAGGCGCAGACCGACCTGTCGGTGATCCTGCAGTTGATTCAGCAGGTCGACGCCGAAGAAGACGTCGAAAGGATGGAGAACACCCTCAAGCGCGACCCGGCGCTGGCGTTCAAGCTGATCAAGCTCATCAATTCGGCCGCCTTTGGCATGAGCGTGGAGATCAGCTCGTTGCGCCACGCGATCATGCTGCTGGGGTTCAAGCGCTTCAAGCGCTGGCTTGCGGTGCTGCTGGCCACGGCCAGCAAGGATGCGAGCCTGAAGCCGATGATGTTCGCCGCGGTGCGCCGCGGCCTGTTGATGGAAGAACTGGTGCGTTCCACCGGTGACGAAGAAATGCGCGGCGAGATGTTCATCTGCGGCGTGTTCTCGCTGCTCGACCGCATGTTCCGGCAGACCTTCGGTCACCTGCTGTCGGCCATTCCGGTGCCCGAGCGGGTGTTCGAGGCGCTGGTGCACAACCGCGGGCCGTTTCATCCGTACCTGGCGCTGGTGAACGCGCTCGAGGCCGGTTCGCCGTTCGACCTGAAGGCCGCGGCGGAGTCGGTGATGATGGGCGTGCAAGAGATCAACCGTGCACTTTTGCGCGCGCTGACGGCGGCGTCCGAGATAGACTGACCGCCACAGCATCCGACGCCGCGCCCATGCGGCTGCACCGATGTCTGCCACAGATGGGACATCGAACTCGGAAATGAAACCTGCGGACAACCCGGCCGGCTCGCTGCCCCGGCCCAAGCGGCTCGATGCCGCTGACACGGCGCCGGGCGCGCTGCAGGCCCTGCCGCAAGGCGTTGCGGCCCCGGTGCGGCTGATCTGGGAATCGCTCATCCCCATCACCCTGCAAGACAGCTCCTTTCGCCTGGTTGACGCCAACCCGGCCTACCTGCGTTTCACCGGCCAGACGCGCGACAAGCTGATCGGGCGCGACCCGATCGAGCTGCAGTCGGCGCGCGACCGCGTGACCAGCCTGCTGCTGCGTTCGCGCCTGAACCCCGAGGTTGCGCCGGCCGCCGCCGCACTGCCCGAGGCCGAACGGCTGCTCGACGCCAGTGGCCACGAGCGCTGGTTCCGCGCCTCGCGCAGCCCGGTGACCGACCAGCACGGGCGCCTGTTCTGGGTCTCCGTGCTGCAGGACTGCACGCTGGAGCAGGCCGAGCGCGTGCGCGCGCTGGGCGCCGAGACCGAAGTGGCGCACTGGTTCGACCTGAGCCCGCAGGGCATGGTGCTGTACGACGAGAGGGGCCATTTGCTGAAGGGCAACCGGGCTTTCGAGGCACTCACCGGCATGCCGGTGCTGCGCCTGTCCGACGCATCGCCGGCCTTGCAGCAACTGCTGGCCTGGAGCGAAACCGGTCCGTCGAGCCAGCTGCTGCCCGGGGCCGATTCGATGCAGCGCCAGGCCTGGCTGCCCCAGCCCGGCGGCGGCTCGCGCCATCTGCGCGCCAACCTGCGCTGCATGGCCGACCTGTCCGGCCAGCTCCGTTACATGGCGGTGCTGGAGGACCTGCGGGTCGAGGAGGAGCGCGACCTGGCGCGCATCCAGCGCGACGCGCTGATGCAGACGGCCGGTGTCGGGCTGAGCACCTTCCAGCACAGCTCCGGCTGGGTCAGGCCGGGCGGCCACCCCGGCGGCGGCGAGGCCCCGGTGTCGGCGGCGCTGCAGTCGATCAGCCGCGACCTGGTACAGCCGGAGTCGCTGCCCGAGTACGAGCGCCTGCAGCAGGCCCTGCGGCACGCGCGCCGGGCCGAGGTGCGCTACGCCATTTCTCACCCGGAATTCGGCCAGCGCTGGCTGCTCACGCGGGTCGAGCCGGCGATGCTGGCGTCGGGCCACCACAGCACCTCGGTGATCACGCTGGACGTGACCGAGCAGCACCTGGCGCAACAGCGCAACGAGCAGTTGTTGCGCGAGATGAGCACCATTCTGGAGAACACCACCGCCGGCATTGCCTACCTGCGCGACCATGTGCTGGTGCGCTGCAACCGCCGCTTCATGGACATGCTGGGCCTGCACGAGCTGGAGCCGGGTTGCCCGTTCGACGAGCTGTTCGGGCGCCACCCCCAGGCCGCGCAACTGGCAGCCCAGACCCAGCGCGCGCTGGCCCAGGGGCAGGTGTTCGAGACCGAGTTCCAGTTCGCGCGGGAGGCTGCGGCGGACGGTGTGGCGGCGGGTGTGGCGGCGGGTGCGGCGGCTGGTGCAACGATTGCGCCGCCGATCTGGTACGCGCTGGCCGTGCGGCGCACCGAGGGCGAGCCCGACAGCATGGATTCGATCGCGGTGCTGTCCGACATCACCCGCCTGAAAGCCGAGCAGCGCGAGCTGGAGATCCTGGCGCGCGAGCGCGAGCTGATGTTCAGCCTCTCCGGCGTGGGCATCGCCTATGTGCGACAGGGTGTGATCCAGCGCGCCAACGATGCCTTGGCTCAACTGGCCGGCTGCAGCGCCGAGCAGCTCGCCGGCCAGCCGCTGCGCGCGCTGTTTGCCGATGCTGACGAGTTCGCACGCCTGTGGCCCGATGAGCAGCGCGCCTTGCGAGTGCATGGCGAGTGGCTCGGCGAGCGCCCGCTGCGGCGCTTGAACGGCGAGCTGGTGTGGGTTCGTGTCAGCAAACGCCTGGTGGCCAGGGAGGCGGCCGGCGGCGACCCGGGCGGGGATCCCGACGGCGACCTGATCGCGTCCTACGTGAACGTCGACGACCGGCATCGCGCCGAGCAGGCCGAGGCGCTGCAGGCCGAACGCACGCGCGCGATCCTCGACTCGGTGCTGGTCGGCATCGTCACCGTGGGGCCGCGCGGCATCGAGTGGATGAACCGCTCGGCGCGGCGCATGTTCGGCGGCAACCTGGCCGACTTCGTCAACCAGCCCATCAGCACCGTGGCCACGCCCGACCCGGCGCACCCGTTCCGCCAGACGCAGTATCGCGAGGAGCTGATCGAAGGCGAGGCCGAGACTTTCGAGTGCCGCGTGAAGGCGCGTGACGGGCGCGAGTTCTGGGTCGTCGGCAACGTGGTGGCGACCGGGCGTCTGTCGCCCGGCCGGCAACTGACCTATGCGCTGATGGACATCGAACGGCGCCGCCAGGCCGACGCGCGCATTGCCGAGGCGCAGGCCTCGCTGCAGCGCATCATCGAGGCCGCGCCGCTGGCCATCACGCTGCGCGACGCGCGCACCCTGGGCGTGTTGCAGATCAACCAGCTGGCCGCACGCATGGCCGGGCTGCCGGCCGCCGAGATCATCGGCCGCACGCCGCAGGCGCTGTACGGCGCCGAGCAGGCCGAAACGATGCGTGCCGACATGCGCGCCGCGCTCGCCTCCAGAGACGTCACGACACGCGAATACAGCGTGCCGATCGACGGCGAGATGCGCCTGTGGGACGCGCGCTACCTGCCGCTGGCCGCGCCGGGGCAGCCGGCCGACCAGTTGCTGCTGGTGGCCACCGACGTGACCGAACAGCGCGTGGCCCAGCAGGCCAAATTCGTGGCGGCCATCGCGCAGCGCGAGATGCTGGTGCGCGAGGTGCACCACCGCATCAAGAACAACCTGCAGGGCGTGGCCGGCCTGCTGCAGCAGGTGGCGGTGCGCAAGCCCGAGGTGGCCGAGGTGATCTCCGAGGTGGTCGGCCAGGTGCAGGCGATTGCGCAGGTCTTCGGCCTGCAGGTCGGCAGCAGTGGCCCGCTGCGGGTGACCAGCGTGGTCGAGGCGATCACCGGCTCGGTGCAGCGCACTTTCGGGCGCAGCATCAGCCTGTCGGTGCGCGGCCAACCGCCGCGCGAGTGGGCCTTGCCCGAGGCCGAGTCGATCCCGATCGCACTGACCCTGAACGAGTTGCTGACCAACGCCGTCAAGCACAGCGTGGCGCTGGCCGAGGGCGGCTTCGAGCCGGTGGATTGCACCTTGCGCCTGAGCGACGAGGGCGTCTGCGTCGAGATCGCCAACCGGGCCCAGTTGCCCGAGGGCTTCAGCCTGGCGCGTTACCCGGGCGGGGTGTCGGGCCTGGGGCTGGTGCGCGCCTTGCTGCCGCGGCGCAGTGCCAGCCTGACGATGGAGCAGCATGGTGCCCACGTCGTGAGTTCAGTCTTGCTGGTGCCGCCGGGGGTGGCGCAGATGGAGCTGGGCGAGTGATCAGACACAATGTCGAGAGCGGGGAACAATCTGAGGGCCAAGCCGTGACCGACAAAGGCAAGATCCTGGTGGTGGACGACGACCGGTTGGTGCTGGCCACCCTGAGCTACGGCCTGTCGCAGGCGGGTTATTCGGTGATGACGGCCGACAACGGCGACGACGCGATCCTGATGGCGCGCGAGCACCGCCCCGAACTGGCGCTGCTGGACATCCGCATGGAAGGCAAGAGCGGCTTCGATGTGGCTGCCTACCTGCGCGAATACCTGCAGACACCGTTCATGTTCCTGTCGGCGTTTTCCGATGACGAGACCGTGGCCCAGGTCAAGGCGCTGGGCGCGGTGGCCTATCTGATCAAGCCGCTCGACATCGGGCAGATCGTGCCGGCGGTGGACGCCGCGTTCGCTCACCGCGGTGCGCATCGCGTCGCCGAGCCGCCCAGGCCGCACAAGGTGGCCGACAAACCCCCGCCCGGCCCGCCGCCGCTGGCGCAGCCGGTGGCGATTGCGTTGGGCATCCTGATGCACCGCTACTCGCTCGCCCGCGGGCCGGCGCTGGAGCGCTTGCAGCGCATGGCGCAGGCGCAGGGCCAGTCGCTGGTCGAGGAGTCGGAACGTCTGATCGCAGCGGTCGAAACGCTGGCGCTGCCGTCTACGTTCTGACCCTGTCTTACGCTGCCTGGCGCTGGACGGCGCCGCGCGGCGCCAGGGTGAAGTGAAAGCGTGCGCCCTTGCCGGGTTCGGCCTGGGCCCAGATTTCGCCGCCGTGGCGTCGCACGATGCGCCGCACCGATACCAGCCCGATGCCGGTGCCCTGGAATTCGCTCGCACTGTGCAGGCGCTGGAAAGCGCCGAACAGGCGGTCGGCAAAACGCATGTCGAAGCCGGCGCCGTTGTCGCGCACCGTGAACACGCCACGCGGCTCGCTCGGGTGGCGCTCGAACCAGATCTGCGCGTCGCTGCACTTGCCGGTGTACTTGAAGGCGTTGCCCAGCAGGTTCTCGAGCACCATGCGCAGCAGGGTCGGGTCGCCCTGCACCTGAAGGTCGGGTTCGATGTGCAGGCCGACCTGGCGTTGCGGCCATTGGCGGCGCAGGTCTTCGGCCACGTAGGCCGCCAGTTGCGACAGATTGACCGGCTGGCGTTCGAGCGGCTTGTCCGACAGCTGCGACAGCCCCAGCAGCGCATCGATCATGCCGCTCATGCGCGCCGCGGCGCCCAGCACGCGGTCCAGGTGGTCGTTGCCGATGCGGTCCAGCACGTGGGCGTAGTCTTCTTTCAGGATGCGCGTGAAACCTTCGACCACCCGGATCGGCGCGCGCAGATCGTGTGAGATCGTGTACGCGAGCGACTCGTCCGATCGGTCGTCGAGGGCCTCGGCGATTTTGATGGCGGCCACCGGGGCCACGGCAGGGACCACGGCCGGGGCAGCCGCGGCGGCCGGCGACGCAAGGTCGCGCTCGCGAACGATGCCCAGGTAACCGTCGAAGCGGCCCTGTGCATTGGTCAGCGCGGTGGCGCGCAACCAGCCCGAGCGGCCCTCCGTGCCGGCCGCGGGCAGGTTCACCTCGATGCCTTCGAGCGGCGCGTGCGCGTCGAGTTGCGCCCGCAGCGCCGCTTCGACCGAGGTGGGGAACTGCTCCCACAGTGAGCGGCCCAGCGGGCGTTGCGACCACTGCGTGGCGGTTGAGCCGGCCGGCGGCCGGATGCGGGTGATGCGGTGCTCGGCATCGCTGCGCCAGAACCACACGTCCAGCAGGTTGCCCAGGCTGTGCAATTGCAGATGGGCCTGGCGCAAGCGCTGGGCGCTGCGCCGCTGCCGGAGTGCCAACCACGTCACGCTGGCGCTCAGCCCGAAGAGCAGCACCAGCAGTGTGACGACGAGCCCTTGCCCCGATAAATTCATTGTCCGAATTGTAGGGAGCGACATTGGTGCGTCGAGGGTGCACAGGGGCCCGAAAACGGTTCAAGTTGTGCACCTTGCAGCCGAAAAGCTCAATGTGTGTCCCCGTTTTTCACCTCCCCGGGTTGTGCCCGGCTGCGCCTTCATGAGATCCCTGCTGTCGAGACTTGCGTTCTGGTGGGCTGCCCTGGCCGTCGGCCTGTGCCTGGTCCTGCCGGCGCCGCAGAGCAGCTGGGTGGCGGCACTGGCGGTGGCTGCGGCGGCGCTTTCGCTGCGGATGGGCGGTGGCGCCCGACCGGCGGGTCGTGCCGGCGTGGGTGACGCTGCCGACCCTGCCGACCCTTCCGAATGGTCCGGCTCAAGCTCGGCCACCGGCGATGCCAGCCTGTTGGACACGGCCGCGATGCTGGTGCGCAGTGCCGCCCACGCGCACGACCTGGCCGAGGCGCTGCATGGTGCCGCGCGCATCCTGTTCAAGCAGCTCGGCGCCGATGGGTTGATCACGGGGCGACTCGATGAAGCCGGCGCGCCGCTGCAGCTCGACCGTTTCGCCGCCCCTGCCACCGCTGGCCCGGCAGCGCCGCGCGAAGGGATGAGCCGCCATGCCGCCGAAGCGGTGAAGTCCCAGCGCGTCAGCCACAGCGCGACGGGCGGTTTTGCCGTGCCGGTGCTGCGCGACGGCCGCACGGTGGCGTGGCTGGAATTCGAGGCGCAGGAGACGGCCCTGGCCACGCCCGACTTGCGTCGGCTGCTGGACCTGGTGCAGCTCGAACTCTCGACCGTTGCCGAGCGCAGCGTCTGGCAGGTCGGGGCGAGGCCCGTCGCATCGACCGATGCCAGTGCATGGCTCAGGCGCGATGCCGCCAACTCGCCCATGATGGCCACCCCGGTGCCCGCCGACACACGCCGGCCGGCCCCGAATCAGTCCCGCGCGCTGTTGATCCGCTATCCGCGCCGCCGCGCTTCGCATGGTCAGGCCCTGGCGCGCGACAGCGCCGAAGTGCTCGACACGCTGGCCCTGGATCGGCTGCGCGAGCTGGACCCGAGCGGCGCCAACCGGCTGCTCGAACGGGTGGTCAAGGCCTTCGACACGTCGGCGACCCGGCTGATTCCGAAACTGCGCGAGGGCGCGCGCTGTGCCGACCTGGCCGCCGTCCGGCAGGTTGCCGTCGCGCTGCGCCCGGCCGCCGCCAGCGTCGGCGCGCTGAAACTGGCGCAGCTGTGCGCCGACATCGATACCCGGGACAGCGCGGGAGACGACGCTGCCCTGGCCCGACACGTGAACTCGATGATCGAAGAAATCGACGTCGTGCTGAGCGTGCTGCGCAGCCTTCCGGTGCCCCGAACATGAGCCACTTCAATGAGGGAGCGGCGCCGAAGCGGCCCCAGGTGCTGCTGGTCGACGACGACGAGGTGAACCTGCTGCTCACGTCGATTGCGCTGCGCGAGCGCGGCTTCGACATCACCGAAGCGAGCGGCGGAAAGCAGGCTCTGGAGATCCTGGCCGACAGCGTGCCCGACGTGGTGCTGCTAGACGCGCTGATGCCCGACCTCGACGGCTTCGAGACCTGCCGCCAACTGCGCGCGATGCCGGGTGCCGCGTCGATCCCGGTGTTGATGCTCACCGGGCTGGACGACGATGCCTCGATCGCCCGGGCCTATGAAGCCGGGGCGACCGACTTCTTCGTCAAGTCGCCCCAATGGACCTTGCTCGCAGGCCGGCTGGGCTATTTGCTGCGATCGTCGCGCACCCGCATGGAGCTGGAGCGCAGCAAGGCGCGCCTGGCGCGTGCGCAGGACCTGGCGCGCATGGGCAGCGTGGACTGGCAGCTCGGCCACGGCGCCCCGGAGTTCTCCATGGAAGGGCTGCGCGTGCTGGGCCTGAGCATGGGCGAGGACCCGAGCTTCCGTGCCCTGTTGCGCATGGTGCCCAAGGAGGACCGCAGCGTGCTGGTGGGCATGTTCAAGGAGATCCTTCCTCACGCATCGGTGCTCGACACCGATGTGACGGTGGTGCTGGCCGATGGCCGCCAGCGTGTCGTGCACGTCGAGGCCGAACCCGAATTCAACGAACACGGCCGGCTGCAGGCTTACAGCGGCATCGTGCAGGACGTGACCGACCGGCGCAACGCCGAAGACAAGATCCGCCACCTCGCCAACTTCGACACCCTGACCGGTCTGCCCAACCGGCGCCAGCTGATCTGGCGCGGCGAGCGGGCGCTGGAGCATGCGCGCCGCCTGAGCCACCGCGTGGCGTTCCTGCTGATCGACCTGGACCGCTTCAAGATCGTCAACGACACGCTCGGCCACGCCGCCGGCGACGAACTGCTGCTCGAAGTGGCGCGCCGGCTGCGCCTGTGCGTGCGCCATTCCGACCAGGTGGTCGAGTCGGCGCTCGAGTCGTCCGGCTCGCGCGCCCACCCGACCCTGGAAGCGGTGGGGCGGCTCGGCGGCGACGAGTTCATCGCGCTGTTGCCCGAGGTGGCCGACGAAGCCGAGGCCGAAAGGGTGGCCGAACGCATCGTGGATGCGATGCGCGTGCCCATCTCGGTGGGCGGCCAGGAGTGTTTCGTGACCGCCAGCGTGGGCATCGCGATGTACCCGCGCGACGGTGCGCAGGTGGTCGACCTGATGCGCAACGCCGACGTCGCGATGTACGCCGTCAAGGCCCAGGGGCGCAACTCGGCAGCTTCGTACCGCCCGGCGCTGGCCGGCAAGGGGCGCGAGAAGCTGGAACTGGAAAGCGCGCTGCACAAGGCCCTGGAACGCAACGAACTGGTGCTGCACTACCAGCCCAAGCTGGATCTGCGCACGTCCCGCATGGTCGGCGTGGAGGCCCTGATGCGCTGGCAGCGCGGCGGCGTGCTGGTGCCGCCTGGCGACTTCATTCCACTGGCCGAAGAGACCGGCCTGATCGTGGAGATGAGCGCCTGGGCCCTGCGTGAAGCCGCGCGCCAGGCGCGCGAGTGGAAAGACAACTTCGGATTTGCCGATGCCATTGCCGTGAACCTGCCGAACCGCATGTTCGAGCGCGGCGACCTGGTGAGCCAGATCGACGCGGCGGTGCGCGACCACGGCATCTCCCACGGTGCCATCGTGCTGGAGATCACCGAAACGGGGTTGATGAAGGACCTGCAGCACGTGATGCCGGTGCTGCACCGGCTGAAGGACGTGGGCGTGCAAATCTCGATCGACGACTTCGGCACCGGTTATTCGTCGCTCGCCTACCTCACGTCGCTGCCGCTGAGCGAGCTGAAGATCGACCGCTCGTTCATCCGCGACCTGGGCTTGACGCAGCAAAGCTCGGCCATCGTCACCGCCATCGTCGCGCTGGCCCGATCGCTCGGCCTGCGCGTGGTGGCCGAGGGCGTGGAAAACGTGCGCCAGATGGAAGCGCTGCGCCGCCTGGGCTGCGACCTGATGCAGGGCTTCCTGTTCAGCAAGGCGCTGGCGCCGGCCGACCTGGAGGCCTGGGTGCACCAGACCTTGAATCCCAGAAATGCGGCGTGGATCGCGGCAAATGCCGAATTTGCGCTGGCCCACCCTTTTGTTCAGTCGGCGCCGGTCGATAAAGCCGCATGTGCCGCCTGAACGGTGGCGCACCCGAATCTTCGAGACCCTGTATGGCAGTGACCACTTCCTCCACCAGCCACCTCGCCGCGCCCGCCGCGTCGGTCGCCCAACGGGCGAAGAACGCGCTGCGCCGGCTGGCCATTGACAAGCTCGAGCCCACGCCCGAGAACTACGCCATCGCCTACCGCATGGAGTCGGGTGGCGGCCGGCCGCCGGCGGTGCCCGCCGAAGAGCTGGCGCTGATACAGCGCCTGGCGCTGCGCGCGATGGGTGACGAAGCCGAAGCGCGTGCCGGCAACTTCTGCAAGGCCCTGTCCGAGTCGCAATGGGACCGTGCCGATGCTTTGCTGGGTGACGCCGGCCAGGACGGCCGCCCGGTCGCGCAGCTGATCGACCGTGTGGTGCGCGGCATGGAACGCGGCGGCCGCCAATGGACCCTGGCGCGAAAGAAGGACAGCCTGCAGCGGGTGCTCGACGGCAGCCGCTCCGACCTGCGCCGCATGCAGCAGCGCCTGGGCCAGTTGATGACGCACTGGGAGTCCGACACGCCGGACGCGACGGTCGAGATCGAAGGCATGGCCGGCGCCGACACTGCCGCTACCGCAGCACACGCCACCGGCGGCGCGAGCGTCGGATCGGCCGACCTGCGGGTCCTGCCCGTGAGCCCGGCGCAGCCCGCCCTGGCATGGGACGAATTGCTGCGCCACCTGATGGCCACCGTGACCGACGCGCTGCCGCAGGCCGACCCGTCCGCCCAGCAGCTTGCCGTGCAATTGGGCGAGACGGCCGCGCGCATCCACAGCGACGGCGCCCGCCCCGAGTGGGTCGCTCAAGTGGCAGAACAGTGCGAGCGCGCCCGGCGCCTGCTGCAACACCGCCACCATCTGGTCGACCAGCTCGGCGCCCTGTGCCATGAGTTGACGGTCAGCCTGACCGAATTGGCCGAAGACGAGAGCTGGGCCAAGGGCCAGTGCGACGCGATGCGGATCACGCTGGAAGACGGCATCACCGCACGCGGCGTCAAGTCGGTCACCGAATTGCTGCGCAACACGCGCCTGCGCCAGAGCCAGATGCGCGAGGAGCGCAACCGCGCCCGCGACGCACTGAAGGCGCTGATCAACCGGATGCTCAGCGAGCTCGGCGAGCTGGGCTCGCAGACCGGCCGTTTCCATGACAGCGTGGGTCGTTATGCCGACGTGATCGAACAGTCCGAATCGCTCGAAATGCTGACCGGCGTGGTGCGCGAAATGGTGGAGGAGACCCACACCGTGCAGGCCCTGGTGGCGGTGACTCGCCAGCGCCTGAACGACGAACACGCCAAGGCCAGCGACCTGACCCAGCGCGTGACCGCGCTGGAGGGCGAGCTGCACCGTCTGTCCGGCGAGGTCTCGACCGACCAGTTGACCCAGGTGGCCAACCGGCGCGGCCTGCTGCGCGACTTCGAGATCGCCAAGGCGCGCGCCGACCGCCACGGCGAGAGCCTGGCCGTGGGCCTGCTGGACATCGACAACTTCAAGAAGCTCAACGACGAGCTCGGCCACAACGCCGGGGATGAAGCCTTGAAATCGCTCGCGGCGCTGGTCAAGAACAGCTTGCGGCCGTCCGACACCGTGGCCCGCTACGGCGGCGAGGAGTTCGTGGTCCTGTTGCCCGGCACCTTGCTGGAAGACGCGCAGATGATCCTGACCCGGCTGCAGCGCACCTTGAGCAGCGGCCTGTTCATGCACGAGCAGAAGAACGTGATGGTCACCTTCTCGGCCGGCGTGACGTGCTACCGCTCGACCGAGCGCATCGAAGACACGCTGGAGCGCGCCGATCATTCTTTGTTCGAAGCCAAGCGGACCGGCAAGAACCGGACGTGTGCTGCATGAGCCTGCCCGGCCGCCGAGTGTTGTCTGACGAGGGGCAGGCATGACCTTCAAGCTCGACCTCGACCTGCACGTGCACGGGGATGACGGCGACTTTCGCCCGGCCACCGACTTTGCACGCTGGGCCGATTCGGCCCACGGCCCGTCCGACTTCGTGACCAGCGACGCCGTGCCGCTGCCGCCCTCGTCGGGCCTGCATGAGGTGACGGTGATGATCGTGGACGACGAGCCGCGCATGACCGAGGTGATCCGCAATTGCCTGCAGGCAGCGGGCTTTCGCCACTTCGTGACCGTGCACGACCCGCTGTGGGCGCTCGACTCGGCGCGCCGCCACCGGCCTGGCCTGATGCTGCTGGACCTGGCGATGCCGGGGCTGTCGGGATTCGACATCCTGCAGCGCATGCGGCTCGACGAACAAATGCGCTACATCCCGGTGATCGGGATGGCCGAATCGGCCGCCCCCGACATCCGCCTCAAAGCCCTGGAGCTGGGGGCCGAGATGCTGACCAAGCCGCTCGACCCGAGCGAGCTGGTGCTGCGGGTGCGCAACAGCCTGGTGTTCAAGGTCTACCAGGACCGCCTGGCCAATGAAGACCCGTTGACTGGCCTGCCGAACCGGCGCGTGTTCCTGGAGCGCCTGCGGGCGGTGCTGAACGGGCCGCGCGACAAGCGCGGCTTCCTGGCCTTGCTGCACATCGGCATGGACCGCTTCAAGCAGATCAACGACAGCCTGGGCGACAAGGCCGGCGACCAGTTGCTCGGCGCCGTGGCCCAGCGCCTGGGCTCGAGCCTGCGACGCGGCGACGTGCGCGCCGGCCGGCGCCAGACTGACGCGCCCATGCTCAGCCGCACCGGCGGCGACGAGTTTGCTTTGCTGCTGCCCGCCATCCAGTCGGCCGACGTGGCGGGCCAGATGGCGCGGCGCATGCTGGCCGCGATGGCGCGCCCGTTCCAGCACGACGGCAAGGACTTGTTCATCACCCCCAGCATCGGCATCGCCATGTGCCCCACCGACGGGCAGGACGACGAGACCCTGCGCCGCAACGCGGTGGCGGCGATGGTGCGGGCCAAGAGCAATGGGCGCAACACCTTCCAGTTCTATTCAACCGAGATCGACAGCGCCTCGCGCGAAAAGCTGGCGATGGAGACGCGCCTGCGCCGCGCCATCGAGCGCGACGAACTGCTGCTGCACTACCAACCCAAGGTCTGTCTGGCCAGCGGCCGGCTGGTCGGCGCCGAAGCGCTGCTGCGCTGGAAACACCCCGACCTGGGTCTGGTGCCGCCGGATCAATTCATTTCGCTGGCCGAGCAGTCGGGCCTGATCGTGGAGATCGGCGAATGGGTGGTCGATCGTGCGTGCGCGCAGATGGCGCGCTGGCGCGCCGCCGGCCAGGGCGACATCAAGGTCGCGGTCAACGTGTCGCGCCAGGAAGTGGTGGCCGGCGGTCTGGTGCCGATGATCGGCGATGCGATCCGCCGCCACGGCATTCGCCCCGGGCAACTGGTGGTCGAGCTGACCGAGGGCATGTTGATGGACCGCGTGGACGCCACGCGCGAACAACTCGACGAACTGCGTGCACTGGGCTGCGAATTGTCGATTGACGACTTCGGCACCGGCTACTCGTCGATGAGCTACCTGAAGCGTTTTCCGCTCGACGAGCTGAAGATCGACAAGTCGTTCATCTCGGGCACGCCCAGCGACAGCACCGACGTGGCGATCGTCAAGGCGATCATTGCGCTGGCCCACAGCCTGGATTTGCGCGTGGTCGCCGAAGGCGTGGAGACCGAAGCCCAGCGTGCAGAGTTGCGCCGACTGGGCTGCGACCTGTTCCAGGGTTACCTGTGCAGCCGCCCGCTGCCGGCGGCCTCGTTCATGGCCCGCCTGCGCGAAGTCAACGGCACACCGGAAACACCGGCTGGCGTGCCGTTCGAGCTGATCCGCTGAGCGCCGTCAGCGGCCGTCAGCGGCCGTCAGCAGTCCTCAGCGTCCCTCAGCGCCGGCGTGCGCCACCGCCAGCGCGGTCATGTTGACGACCCGCCGCACCGTGGCCGAGGGCGTCAGGATGTGCGCCGGCGCGTTCACGCCGAGCAGGATCGGGCCGACCGTCACACCGTGTCCGCCGGTCACCTTGAGCACGTTGAACAAGATGTTCGCGGCGTCCAGGTTCGGGCACACCAGCACGTTGGCGGTGCCGGCCAGGGTCGAGCCCGGCATCAGCGCGTGGCGCACTTCTTCGCTCAGCGCAGCGTCGCCGTGCATCTCGCCGTCGGCCGGCACGCCAGGCATGCGCTGGGCGAACAGGTCGCGCGCGGCGCGCATTTTCAGGGCCGAGGGCCGCTTGCTGCTGCCGAACATCGAATGGGACAGGAACGCCACCTTGGGCGGCACGCCGAAGCGCTTGACCTCTTCGACCGCCAGCGCGGCAATGTCGGCCAGCTGTTCGGCGTTCGGGTCGTCGTTGACGAAGGTGTCGGTGATGAACAAGGTGTGCTTCTCCAGCATCAGCGCGTTCATCGCCGCCACCGCGCGCGCGCCGGGGCGCAGGCCGATGACTTCCTTCACGTGGTCCAGGTGGGCGTCGAAGCGGCCCACCAGGCCGCACAGCATGGCGTCGGCATCACCCAGGTTCACCATCAGCGCGGCGATGGTGGTGTTGGAGCGCCGCACCACCGCCTTGGCGGTTTCGGGGGTCACGCCGTCGCGCGCGGTGAGCGCGTGATAGGCCTCCCAGTATTGGCGGAAGCGCGAATCGTCTTCCGGGTTCACGACCTCGAAGTCGCGCCCCGGCTGCAGGCGCAGGCCGGCGCGTTCGATGCGCGCGGCGATCACCGCCGGGCGGCCGATCAGGATCGGCTTGACGAGCTGTTCATCCATCGCCACCTGCACTGCGCGCAGCACGCGCTCGTCTTCGCCTTCGGCATAGGCCACCCGTTTCGGGTTGGCGCGCGCGGCGGTGAAGACCGGCCGCATGAACATGCCGGTGTGGGTGACGAAGCGGGTGAGCGACTGCCGGTAGGCCTCGATGTCCTGGATCGGCCGGGGGGCCACGCCCGAGGCCACCGCCGCCTGCGCCACGGCAGGTGCAATGCGCAGGATCAGGCGTGAATCGAAGGGCGTGGGAATGAGGTAGTCGGGCCCGAATCGCAGCTCGCGCCCGGCGTAGGCCGAGGCGACCTCGGCGCTGATCTCGGCCTTGGCCAGGTCGGCGATCTCGCGCACGCAGGCCACCTTCATCGCCTCGGTGATGCTGGTCGCACCGCTGTCGAGCGCACCGCGGAAGATGTACGGGAAGCAGAGCACGTTGTTGACCTGGTTCGGGTAGTCCGACCGGCCGGTGGCGATGATGCAGTCGGGCCGCACCTGTTTGGCCAGCTCGGGGCGGATCTCCGGCTCGGGGTTGGCCAGCGCCAGGATGATGGGTTTGTCTGCCATCGACTTGACCATGTCGGCGGTGATCGCGCCGGCCGCCGAGCAGCCCAGCACCACGTCGGCGTTGACCATCACGTCGGCCAGGGTGCGCGCCGCGGTCTTCTGCTGGTAGCGCTTCTTCGACTCGTCGAGCTTGTCTTCGCGGCGGTCGTGCAGCATGCCCTTGGAGTCGCACACGAACACGTTCTCGCGCTTCACGCCGAGCTCGATCATCAGGTCCAGGCAAGCAATGGCTGCTGCGCCGGCGCCCGACACGGCGATCTTCACCGCGCCGATCTTCTTGCCCACCAGTTCCAGGCCGTTCAGCAAGGCGGCGGCCGAGATGATGGCGGTGCCGTGCTGGTCGTCGTGGAAGACCGGGATATTCATGCGCTCGCGCAGCTTCTTCTCGATGTAGAAGCACTCCGGCGCCTTGATGTCTTCGAGGTTCACGCCACCCAGCGTGGGCTCGAGTGCGGCGATGATGTCGACCAGCTTGTCGGGGTCGCGTTCGGCGAGTTCGATGTCGAACACGTCGATGCCGGCGAACTTCTGGAACAAGCAGCCCTTGCCCTCCATCACCGGCTTGCCCGCGAGCGGGCCGATGTCGCCCAGCCCCAGCACCGCAGTGCCGTTGGTCACCACGCCGACCAGGTTGCCGCGCGACGTGTACTCGGCCGCCAGCGACGGGTCGGCCTCGATGGCCAGGCAGGCATAGGCCACGCCGGGTGAGTAAGCCAGCGACAGATCGCGCTGGTTGGACAGCGGTTTGGTCGGCGTGATCGAGATCTTGCCGCGTGTCGGCGAGCGGTGGTATTCGAGCGCGGCGTCGCGCAGCGCCTGTTCGGCGGGGGAAAGATCGGTGCTGGCCTTTTTCATCGTCGCTGCTCCGGAGAAAGGGGGGTAACCAGGGAAAAAATCAGGGGACAAAACAGGGGGCAAAGCAAAGGAGAACGATGGTGCGCCAAGCAGCCCGCCGAGGCAACCGGCAAATGCCCGTGTCAACCCTGAGCGATGGGCTGCTCGAGCCAGAAGCGCAAGGTGGCGAACAGGCGCGGGGGCTGGACCGGCTTGTCGATGAAGTCGTTCATGCCGGCCGCCGCACAGGCCTTGCGGTCGTCGTCGAATGCGTTGGCCGTCATTGCCAGGATGGGGGTGTGCAGGTGCCGGGCCATGGCCCGAATGTGGCGCGTGGCCTCCATGCCGTCCATCTCGGGCATGAACACGTCCATCAGGATCAGGTCGTAAGCATGGCGCTGCGCCAGATCGACCGCCTGGCGGCCGTTCTGTGCCAGGTCGTAGACCAGGCCAACGCTGTCGAGCATCGCGGTGGCCACCAGCTGGTTGATCGGCTCGTCTTCCACCAGCAGCACCTTGCGACCGCGGTGGCTGCTGAATTCGGCGGGCGCCGGGTCGGCCAGCTCGCCAGCCACGGTGGACACCGGCACCACGTCGGCCTTGCCGAACCAGGCGGTGAGCCAGAAGGTGCTGCCTTCGCCCAAGCTGCTGACCACGCCGGAGTCGCCAGACATCAGCTGGGCGAGCTGGCGCGTGATCGTCAGCCCCAGCCCGGTGCCGCCATAGCGTCGCGTGGTCGATGAGTCAGCCTGCTCGAACGCGCCGAACAGCCGCGTCTGCTGTTCGGCGCTGATGCCGATGCCGGTGTCGCGCACCTCGAAGCGGACGCGCACGCCGTCGGCCGTGTCGTCCAGAACCTTTGCCGTCAAACAAATCGAGCCGCGCTGAGTGAACTTCACGGCGTTGCTCAAAAAGTTGAGCAGCGCCTGCGCGAGCCGGGTCCGGTCGCCGACCAGCGCGGGCGGCAGAGCGTGGAAATCGATGTTGAACATCAGCCCCTTTTCACGCGCCCGGTCGGCCGCCAGGTTCACGAGCGTCTGCTCCACATCGTCGAGCCGGAACGGCCGCTGCTCCAGCGTGATCCTGCCGGCTTCGATCTTGGACAGGTCGAGGATGTCGTTGACGATCTCCAGCAGGTGCTCTGCGGCGCGATTGATCTTGTCGAGCTGGCTGGCCTGTCGGGCGGTGACCGGGTCGCGCCGCATCAGGTAGGCCATGCCGACAATCGCGTTCATCGGCGTACGGATCTCGTGGCTCATGTGGCTCACGAACATGCTCTTGGCACGGTTGGCCGCTTCGGCCGCGAGCTTGGCCTGCACCAGCGCGGCCTCGGCTTCCTTGTGCTGGGTCACGTCGCGCAGCACGCCCAGCAGGCGCCCGTCGCTCAACGGGCGCCCGACCACCTCGCCGATGAAGGAGCTGCCGTCCTTGCGCCGGAAGCGCCACTGCGCGGTGGCAGTGCGGCCGCCTTCGTAGTGCGAGGTGTCGTTCGGATAGCGCGCCGCGTCCTCCGCCACCAGCACGTCGCGAATGTTGAGCCTGATCAGCTCGTGTTGCCGGTAGCCGAGCATCTGCGCGCCAGCGGCGTTGACGTCGGTGTAGTTGCCGGCGGCGTCGCTCATGAAGATGCCGTCGGCGGCCTGTTCGACCAGGCCGCGGTAGCGTTCCTCGCTGGCCTGCAGCTTGGCCTGGCTGCGCGACACCACCAGGCTGCACAGGCCCACCGTCAAACCGATGTTGAAGAGGGTGAAGCCGCCGTACGCCAGCCTTTCGATCACGCTGTTGACCTGCATCGGGTCGTTGCCGATCGGTGCCAGCGATGTGGACACCGCACGCGTCATCCAGACGAAGCCTCTCAGCAGGTGCATCAGGCCGACGATGATGAGCATGCTGCGATCCATGCGGCGCTGCGGGCCCGCGGCGGTGAGCAGCAGGTGGGCCGCCATCAGGTCCAGCACGGCCATCAGCCCGGACAGGATGACGATGCGATGGGGCAGACTGGGCTGGACGGCGCTGAAGTAGGCGGCCACCAGGGCCACCAACAGGGCGAGCGGCACGTCCCAGCGTCGGCCACGGGGCAGGCCCAGGTACAGGCGGTGGCCGAAGTAGAGCCAGCACAAGCCAGCCACCAACGTGCCGTTGACGATCATGACCGCCAGCACCTCGGGCATGCCGTCGCGCAGGCCCAGCGCCAGCGCGCCTGCTGCGCTCAGGCTCGCCCCGAGGGCCCAGGCACGCACCGATGGTTGGTCGCGTGCACGCTGGCTGATCAGCAGCACGGCGAGCGCCAGCAACAGGCTGCTGATCAACCCAACCAGGATCAAGGAACGCAGGTCGAAGAGGGCCATCAAGGGCTCCGAAACGACAGTGCGGGAGTCTTGCACGTCGGCAGGGTTACAGGGGGACCCATTGGCCCCTGATCACCCTCCAAGTCTGCCCAATCCGCCCGGACGCGGCATTTCAATCGTTTGCGTTGCGCACCCGCAGCCGGTCGAACAGCACGGCCACGATGATGAAGCCGCCGACGAATGTGCCCTGCCAGAAGGTGCTGATGCCCAACAAGGTGAGGCTGTTGCGGATGACCTCGATCAGCGCCGCGCCGACGACGGCGCCGAACGCCGTGCCGATGCCGCCCGACAGGTTGGCCCCGCCGATCACTGCGGCGGCAATCACCGTCAGCTCCATGCCCTGGCCCAGCCCGGTGGTGATGGTGCCGAGCCAGCCGACCTCGAGCACGCCGGTGATGCCCGCACACAGGCTGCAGAACATGTAGACGCTGAGCTTGACCAGCTTGACCGGAACGCCGGTGGCGGTGGCCGCACGCTCGTTGCCGCCGATGGCGAACAGGTAGCGGCCCCAGCGCGTCCAGCGGAAGGCGAAGCCGGCGATCAGCAGCAGCACCAGCAGCGCGATCACCGGGTTGGGAATGCGGATCGCGTCGATGAACGGCAGCGGCAGCTCGACGAAGCCGCCGCCCATGGCCAGCAGGGTCGGCTGGTCGGGCCCGAACTCGTACACCATGCGGTTGTTCGACAGCACCATCGCCAGGCTGCGCGCGATCGACAGCATGCCCAAGGTGACCACGAAAGACGGCACGCCGACGTAGGCGATCAGGAGGCCGTTGATCGCACCGACCAGCAGCGACGCGCCCAGTGCCAGCGGCACCGCCAGCCAGATCGACATGCCCGCGTTCATCGTCATGCCGATCACCATGCCCGAGAGCACCAGCACCGCGCCGACCGACAGGTCAATGCCGCCGGCGATGATCACCGCCGTCATGCCGATGCCGATGATCGCGACGAACGCAAAGTTGCGCGTCACGTTGAACAGGTTCTGCTGGGTGGCGAACACGTCGCTGGTCAGCGTGAGCACCACGAAGGCGATGATCGCGGCGATCGAGACCCAGAAGGTCTGGTGGCTCGCGAGCTCACCCAGCCAGTGGCGGTGTTCGCGGCGGGCGATGGATTCTTCGAGGGTGACGGGGGTGACGGCCATGGTCAGCGGGGCCCTATGCAGTTTCGATGGCGCCGGTGATGAGGCCGGTCACTTCTTCGGGCGACGTGAGGCCTACCGCCTTGTCGGCCACCTTCTCGCCGCGCCGCAGCACGGCAATTCGGCTGGCCACGGCAAACACGTCGGGCATGCGGTGGCTGATCAGCACCACGGCGATGCCGTGGTCGCGCAGGCGCCGGATCAGGTTCAGCACCTCGGCGACCTGGCGCACGCTGATGGCGGCGGTGGGTTCGTCCATCAGCACGATCTTCGGGTCCGACAGGCGCGTGCGCGCGATCGCGACCGCCTGCCGCTGGCCGCCCGACATGCGCCGCACCAGGTCGTGCGGGCGCGTTTCGGACTTGAGTTCGGCGAACAGCTCACCGGCGCGCCGGTTCATGTGGCGGTAGTCGAGGATGCGCAGCGGCCCGAAACCGCGCATCGCTTCGCGACCCAGGAACACGTTCTCGGCGGCCGACAGGTTGTCGCACAGCGCCAGGTCCTGGTGCACGATCTCGATGCCGGCCTGGCGCGCGTCCGACGGTTTGTGAAAGTGCACCGGCCGGCCCTCGAGCGCCATCGTGCCGCCGCTCTGCGCATGGTTGCCGGCGACGATCTTGACCAACGTGGACTTGCCCGCGCCGTTGTCACCCATGAGCCCGAGCACCTCGCCGGCCTCGAGCGACAGCGACACGTTCACCAGCGCCTGGATGGCACCGAAGTGTTTCGATACGCCGGTCAGTTCCAGCACGGCCATGCTTGCGAATCTCCCACAACACAAGGGCGCCAGCGGGCGCCCTTGAAACTGCCTTCAGATGCCGGTCACTTGGCCGGGCACTTGCCCAGGTTCCCCGGCACGCATTCGTCCAGGCCGGTGTACAGCGGGTCGGCGACCTTCTTGCCGTTGATCAGGTCGATCAGCACGGCCGGCGCGCGGTGGCCCATCTCGAACGGGCGCTGGCCGATCTGCGCATGGCTGCGGCCGTTCTTCAGCGCATCGAGCTGCGGCGGCAGCGTGTCGCCGGCAATGATGAGGAGCTGTTTGCTCTTCAGCTTGGCCATCACCTGGTCGGTCACCTGCGCATAGGCTTGCGGGCCGAACTGGGCCCAGCCGCCGACCAGGATGAACGCGTTCAGGGCCGGGTTCTTCGTGAACACGTCCTGCATCTGCTGGTTGGCCAGGTCGATCTGGTCGTTCGTGTAGAGCGGGCAGCCGGCGATTTCGGTCCAGCCGCCTTCGCCCTTCAGCCGGTCGATGCCCTTCTTGCCGCCGATCGTGTCGCGGAAGCCTGCGGCGCGCTCGTTGATGTTGGCGGCGGCGACGTTGCCGAGTTGCATGCAGACCGTGCCGCCCTTGGCGTTCAGGCCCTTCAGGTGCTTGGCCATCAGCACGCCCATGTCGTAATTGTTCGTGCCGAGGTAGGTCTTGCGCAGGCCCTTGTCGGCAGCGGTCAGGTCGGCGTCGATCGTCATGATCGGCATCTTGGGCGCCTTGGCCTTCAGCATGTTGGCCATGGCCGGCGCGTTCGACGGCGAGATCGCGATGCCGGCGACGCCCTTGTTGATCAGGTCTTCGACGATCTGCACTTCGCCGGCTTCGTCGGCACTGGAGGCCGGGCCGGTGTACAGGCAGGTGTACTCGGACTTCGGGTTCTCCTTGTTCCACAGTGCGCAGCCGTCGCCGAGCACGGTGAAGAAGGGGTTGTCGAGGCCCTTCACGACCACCGCCAGCGTCTTCTTCTGCGCTATCGCGGGAGCGGCGGCAACGAGGGCGGCCAGTGCCACGCCGATCGCCAGCAGATGTGAGTTCTTCATGTTGTCTCCTTCAACCGAAAGTATGTGGATGAACTTTCCTCGGGCATCGTCGTCGGGTTCACATCGTCTGCATGTGCCCGGCGTGTTCTTGCATTCCGCGCTCAAGGGGGACGCGACTATAGGTCCGCCTTCTCGCCGCTGTCAGTAAGGGTTCGCAGCAGTAAATACCGATCGGCGTATGCGTGCATACGCATCTGGGCATCAGTGCGCGAAGGGCGCCGCAGGCCTATCGCTCGTCGGCGCCAGCGATGGCTGCGATGCTCGATTGCGCCGAGTCGCGCTCGGCGTTGAGCAGCTCGCGGCCCGTCAGCCAGGTGCCGAACACGCCGCAGGCAAAGAGGGTGGCGATGCCGGCCATCGCCCAGCTGTCGGGCACGTGATCGAAGACGAGCCAGCCCCCGAGCGCGGCGAACAGGATCTGCAGGTAGAGATAGGGCGTGAGGATCGCCACCGGCGTGCGTGCGTAGGCCACGATCAGCAGGAAGTGCCCGAGCGTTCCGAGCACGCCCATCAAGGCCATCACCAGCCACATTTCCAGCGGCTGCGCCTTCCACACGAAGGGCAGTGCGGCCGTCGTCAGCACCAGGCCGACGAGCCCCGAGAAGAAGTGGATCGTGCCGGGAGGGTCGACCCGCGCGAGCGCGCTGGTGACGAGCTGGAAGCCGGTGTTGGAGAGCACCAGGATCAGCGGCAGCAGCATGACCAGGCGGAAGGTGTCCTGCCCCGGGCGCATGACGAGCAGCACCCCCGCGAACCCGCCGGCCACGCAGGCCCAGCGCAGCCACGACACGCGTTCGTGCAGCGCCAGCGCCGCGACGAAGGTCAGCACCAGCGGCGTGAGCATGACGATCGAGGTGAACTCGCCGACGTGCATGTGGGCCAGGCTCACGAACGCGAGTGCGTTGCTGAGGATCAGCAACAGCGCGCGCACCAGTTGCAGCGCAGGCCGGCCGGTGCGAAACAGCGCAGCGCGCTGACGCGGCCACAGCACCGCGGCGGTGACCACGGTCTGGATCAAGTAGCGCACCCAGATCGCCATCAGCACCGGCACCGTGGCGGCAGCGATCTTGGACGAGGTGTCGAGCGCGCCGAAACACGCGACGGCGACGAAGATGAAGGCGATCCCGCCGTGACGGCGGGTGCTGTCCCTCACTGCAACTGCAACCGGCGCGGCCCGGCGCCGCCGTCCCATTGCAGCAGGCTGCCGTCGGCACGCAGGGCAATCGTCGCCGTGTTGCCTGCGGCCACGGCCACGACGCCCTCGATCAGCGCGCGCGGGGTGGTGCCGAAACCTTCGCCCCAGGCCCACAAGCTGCCGTCGGGGCGGATCGCCACCGAGTGGCGCGAGCCGGTGGCAATGGCGCGCGCGCCGTCGAACACTCGCCCCCAGCGATCGGCCTTGTCGCCCAGCCCGTGTGCCCCCAGCGGCCCGTAACGGTTGCCGCCGGTGCCCATGACCACGCCGCCCTGGCTCAGGTAGATGGCGTGGCCGGTATGCGCCTTCACGGCCACCGCGTCGCGCGCGGTGTTCACGAAGTCAGCGGTGGCGGTGAGCAGGCCGTCACCGTACTGGCCGCGGTGCGCCAGGCCCTTGGCCCAGAGCGTGCCGTTGCGGCGGATGTAGTAGTCGGCACTGTCACCGATGCAGGCGGCGAGCACGTCGTCTGCAACCCGCAGCGGCGCCGGCTGCGCGCCGCCGCCCTGCCACAGCACGTGTGCGCGGTCGATGGCGAACCAGCCCGACTGCCCGCAGGCGAAAGCGGCCACGTCGGGCATCAGGGTGGTGGCCGCGTCGGGTCGGTCTTCCCAGCTGACCAGGCGGCCGTCGTCTAGCAGGGCGAAATACGCATCCTGGCTCACGCCCACTTGGCGTACGCCAGCGCGCAGGCGCATTGGCACGCCGCGGCCGACCCAGCCATGGGCCACACCACCCAGCAGCGCCATGTGGCGTTCGTAGTACGAGGCCAGTTGCGGGCCGGAGCTGTCGGCCAGGGCAGGGGGGCTGGACATGATGGCGTGGGCTCCGCTGATCAGCGTGAGGAAATGGCGTCGTTGCATCGCCGCGGTGATGTCAGGCCCGTGCGCCGGCGCGGCGCAGGATCTCGGCGATTGCGCGCTGGCCGCGCTGCTCGGCATGCGCCAGCGGCGTCACGCCTTGAGCATCGGCCAGTTGCAGCGTGGCGCCGTGCGACACCAGCAGGCGCACGATCTCGGTGTGCGCCGCGCCACCGTCGCCCAGGATGATGGCCTCGAGCAGCGCCGTCCAGCCGAGGCGGTTGACGTGGTCGATGTGAATTTTCGTCTTCAGCAGTTCGCGCACCGTCTCGTCGTGGCCGTGGTGCGCCGCCGGAATCAACGCCGTGCCGCCGTAGCGGTTGGTGCTCTTCAGGTCGGCGCCCGCGGCGAGTGTCAATCGCAGGATCTCCAGCCTGCCTTGCGCGCCTGCATAGAGAAAGGGCGAGTCCTGCATGTCGTCCTGGGCGTTCACGTCGGCGCCGCGCTCGATCAGCAGCCGCGCCGCGCCGATGCGGTTCGCGTGCGTGGCGGCAAGCAGCGCGGTGCGGCGGCGCGCATCGCGCGTGTCCACTGGCGCGCCTGCGTCCAGCAGTCGGCGCAGCGTCGCCACGTCGCCGGCTTCGGCCGCCCTTGTCAGCAAAGTGCCGGCGCCGACGCTCAACGCGTCCTGTGCCAGCGCAGGGACGGCCAGCCAAGGCAGTGCCGCAAGCAGGCAGTTCCGACGGTGAATGCTCGGTGAGCGAAGGAGAAGCATGTCGGCATTCTGCCCTCGCGCAGCGTGAGGCTGCTCGGCCCGCGCTCATCGCGTAACCGGGAGGGTGAGAGCAGAACCACCGTGTCAGGGCTTCGCGTCGTGAGCTGGCGTGTGCCCCGCCGTGTCGGCGGCGCTCGACTCTCTCGGGTTGACCGCAGCGCCAGCGGCGGCGCCACCCAGTGCGCCTGCCACGGCGCCCAGTGTTCCCCCCACCACCACACCCACCGGGCCGCCCACCACGACGCCGATGGTCGCACCGATGGCTGCCCCGCCCACCACGGCGCCGCCGGTCAGCACCGACTTGGCTTCACGCTCGGCTTCTTCTGGCTTCAGCGCTTTCTGCGCCGCGGGGTCGGGGTCTTGCGAAGGGACACCGTGGCCGGGGCGCGCCTGCTCGGCAAGGTCCCCGTCGCGAGTTGTGTTCTGCGACGGCAGCAGAGTGGTGGATGAGTTCATGGTGGGTCCTGGGGAGTTGACAACTCTTATACGACCCGCGCCAAGCCGACGCCGTCGTCCCGCAGCCCGACAGGTCGTAGGACATCGACATGGATCCCCAGCCCGAAAGGCAAAAAGGCCCAACCTTGCGGGTCGGGCCTTGTGCTTCACATCAACTTGGTGCCGGCGAGAAGAGTCGAACTCCCGACCTTCGCATTACGAATGCGCTGCTCTACCAACTGAGCTACGCCGGCTCGGTTCAGGGCCTGTCCGGCCCCGAAAATCGAAAGCGGATTCTAGCCCAGCCCGGCAACACCACCGGATCACTTCAGGCTGAACGCGGGCAGCTTCTTCGCGACGGAAATGTTCTTCAGGGTCACGTACACCGGCAGCCCGTCCTTGTACTTCGGCGCGTCTTCGCCCTGGATCAGCGGGCGCAGGTAGCGCTTGCACTTGTCGGTGATGCCGAAGCCGTCTTTGGTGATGAAGTCGCGCGGCATGAACTTCTCGACGTTGGCGACCTTGGCCAGCGGCGCCATGCCTATTCTGTACTTGTAGGGCGAGTCGCTGATGCGGTCCACCGTCGGCATCACCGCGTTGTGGCCCTTCAGTGCCAGCTCGACGGCCTTCTGGCCCAGTTCATACGCCTGCTTCACGTCGGTCTTCGACGCGATGTGCCGCGCCGCACGCTGCAGGTAGTCGGCCACGGCCCAGTGGAACTTGTGGCCGAGCGCTTCCTTGACCATGTTGGCCACCAGCGGTGCCGCACCACCGAGCTGCGCGTGGCCGAAGGCGTCACGCGAGCCTTGTTCGGCCAGGAAGATGCCGTCGGCGTTGTGGCAACCCTCGGAGACGACGACGGTGCAGTAGCCGTGCTCCTTGACCAGCTTGTCGACGCGCGCGATGAACTTCTTCTGGTCGAACGGGATTTCAGGGAACAGGATCACGACCGGAATGCCGTGGTCTTCGACCAGCCCGCCGGCCGCTGCAATCCAGCCGGCATGGCGGCCCATCACCTCGACGACGAAGACCTTGGTCGAGGTCGAACACATCGAGCGCACGTCGAACGACGCTTCCAAGGTCGACACCGCCACGTACTTGGCCACCGAGCCGAAGCCGGGGCAGCAGTCGGTGATCGGCAGGTCGTTGTCGATCGTCTTGGGCACGTGGATGGCCTGCAGCGGGTAGCCCATGCTTTCGGACAACTGGCTCACCTTGAAGCAGGTGTCGGCCGAGTCGCCGCCGCCGTTGTAGAAGAAGACGCCGATGTCGTGCGCCTTGAAGACCTCGATCAGGCGTTCGTACTCGCGCCGGTTGGCGTCGAGCGACTTGAGCTTGAAGCGGCACGAGCCGAATGCGCCGGAGGGCGTGTAGCGCAGCGCCTCGATCGCCGAGGCCGACTCCTTGCCGGTGTCGATCAGGTCTTCGGTCAGCGCGCCGATGATGCCGTTGCGGCCGGCCAGTACCTTGCCGATGCGGTCCTTGTGCAGCCGGGCGGTCTGGATCACGCCGGCGGCAGAGGCGTTGATGACGGCGGTGACGCCGCCGGACTGTGCGTAGAAAGCGTTCGTCTTCTTGGCCATGGGCTGAATCTCTCGTGAGGGGTCCTGGGGGTCGTCGTGGTGGGGTGGGTGTTGCGGCGCTGCCGTTCAGGTCGACGCGAGTGCGTGCGTGACGATCTCGCGCACGTCGCTCGACAGCTCGGTGCGCGCCGCCACGCGGGCAATGGCTTCGCGCGCGGCGCTGCGGTACGGCTCGGCCAGGCAGCTCCAGCGGTCCATCGCCCGCGCCAGGCGTGCGGCGAGTTGCGGGTTGATCGTGTCGAGCGCCAGCACGTGCTCAGCCCACAGCACGTAGCCGGCTGCGTCGCGGCGGTGGAAGGCGGCCGGGTTGTATCGGCACAGCGACGTGAGCACGCTGCGGGCGCGGTTCGGGTTGGTGAGCGTGAAGTCCGGGTGGGCCAGCAGCGTCTTGACCTTGGCGAACACGCGGCCGTCTTTCTCGGGCGCCATGGCTTGCAGCGCGAACCACTTGTCGAGCACCAGCGGATCGTCCTTGAACTGCGCGTGAAAGCGCTGCAGGGCGGGGAGGGCGAGTTCGCTGTGAGAGTCGAGCAGTGCGGTCAGCGCGCCCTGCCGGTCGGTCATGTGGGCGGCGTCCTTGAAGCGCTGGAAGGCGCGCCCCGGCCACACCGAGTCATTGCTCGCCGCTGCGTCCAGGCACAACATGCCCAGGCTCAGGTTGGCCAGTGCCCGCCGGCCCGACGACACCGGATCGGGTGTGTAGCCGCCGCTCACCTGGTGCGCGTCGAAGGCCCAGGCCCAGTCGTCGCGCAGCGCCTGCGCCATCTGCAGCTTGAGCGCTTCGCGCGCGGCGTGCACCTGCTGCGGGTCGACGCTGTCGAGCTGCTCGCCGACGTAGGTCTCGCTCGGCAGCGTCAGCGCCAGCTCCTTGAAAGACGGATCGAGCGCGGGGTCGCGCAGCACGCCACGCATCGCGGCGATGAATTCGCCGTCCTGCGTCGCATCGGCCGCGCCGCTCACTTCATGGGTCAGCGCGCCGTTGACGGCCGCGAGCAGCCTGCGCAATCCGAGGCGCTGGCCGGCTTCCCAGCGGTTGAACGGGTCGGTGTCGAAGTTCAGCAGGGTCAGCAGGTCGGCGTCGGTCAGCGAATCGACCAGCACCACCGGCGCCGAGAAGCCGCGCAGCAGCGACGGCACCGGTTCGACGTCGAGGTTGACGAAGGTGAAGAACGAGCGCGCCTCGTGCAGCACCAGCACGCGTTCGGTGGCGCTGCTGGGCGGCTCGTCTTCGAGCTGCAGCGCCAGCGGACGGCCGTCACGGCCGATCAGGCCCACGGTCACCGGCAGCACGTGGGGAAGTTTGTCGGGCTCGCCGGGCGCGGCCGGGTTGTGCTGCTCCAGCCCCAAGGTGTAGGTGCGCGACGGCGCGTCGTAGCGGCCGCGCGCGGTCAGCCGCGGCGTGCCGGCCTGCGCGTACCAGCGCTTGAACGGCTCGAGGTGCTGCGCCAGCGCGCTGCCCGGGTTGGCGTCGGCCATCGCTTGCGCAAAGTCATCGCAGGTGACGGCCTGGCCGTCGTGGCGCTCGAAGTACAGGCTCATGCCGGCTGCAAAGCCCGCGCGCCCGACCAAGGTCTGCATCATGCGCACGACCTCGGCGCCCTTTTCGTACACCGTGGCGGTGTAGAAGTTGTTGATCTCGGCGTAACTGTCGGGGCGCACGGCGTGCGCCATCGGGCCGGCGTCTTCGGGGAACTGGAGCTGGCGCAGGTTGCGCACGTCCTTGATGCGCATCACCGCGCGTGCCGTGGCCGCAGGCGAGAACGCGCCAGCGGAAGGGTCGGCGGGGCCGGCCATGTCCTGGCTGAATTCCTGGTCGCGGAAGACCGTGAGGCCCTCCTTCAGGCTGAGCTGGAACCAGTCGCGGCAAGTGATGCGGTTGCCGGTCCAGTTGTGGAAGTACTCGTGCCCGACCACCGATTCGATCGCGGCGAAGTCGGAGTCGGTGGCGGTGGCGGGGCTGGCCAACACGTATTCGGTGTTGAAGATGTTCAGGCCCTTGTTCTCCATCGCGCCCATGTTGTAGTCGCCCACCGCGACGATCATGAAGCGCTCCAGGTCGAGCGGCAGCTTGAAGCGCGCTTCGTCCCACACGATGGAGGCGATCAGCGAGTTCATCGCATGTTCGGTCTTGTCGAGGTCGCCGCGGCGTACCCAGATCTGCAGCAGGTGCGGCTTGCCGGCGCGCGTGCGGATGTGCTGCTCGCGCGCCACCAGGTTGGCTGCAACGAGCGCGAACAGGTAGCTGGGCTTGGGGAAGGGGTCGTGCCACTTGGCGTAGTGGCGGCCGTTGTCGAGCTCGCCCTGTTCGAGCAGGTTGCCGTTGGACAGCAGCACCGGGTAGGCGGTCCTGTGGGCGCGCAGGGTGACGGTGTAGACCGCCATCACGTCGGGCCGGTCCAGGAAATAGGTGATGCGCCGGAAGCCCTCTGCCTCGCACTGCGTGAAGAAACCACCGCCCGAGGTGTACAGGCCACTCAGCTGGGTGTTCTTGTCGGGCGCGCAGGTGTTGCGCACTTCGAGCGTGAAGGCGCCGTCGGGCACGCTGTCGATCACCAGCATGCCGTCTTCGTGGCGGAACGAGACCGACTGGCCGTTCACCTGCACGCGCGTGAGGTTCAGGTCTTCGCCGTGCAGGCGCAGCGGCTGCGCCGGCAGATCGCCCAACGCCGCATTGCGTTCGATCTGCATGCGGTTGATGACCATCGTCTTGGCCGGGTCCAGGTCGAAGCTGAGGTCGACGGAGCGGATCCAGAACGCCGGCGGGCTGTAGTCCAGGCGGCGGATCAACGGGGGAGTGCCTTCACGCATGGGGGTTTGCTCTGCTCAGGATCGATGGGGGAAGGGCGGTGAAGTCGGGCACCACGGCCAGCACGTTGTCGAAGCCGGCAAAGGCGTCGGCGGCCATCGTGGTCGTCAGCGCCACCGCGCGCATGCCGGCGCGGCGGGCGGCCTCGATGCCTAGCGGCGCGTCTTCGAACACGATGCACTCGGCGGGGGCGATGCCCAGTCGCCGCGCGGCTTCGAGAAAGATGTCGGGGTGGGGTTTGCCGCGCAAAAAGTCGCCGGGGCCGCCGCCGAAGCGCCGGTCGGCCGGGCTCACCACGGTCTCGACCCAACTGTCGATGCCGTGGCGCTCGAAGGCCAGCGCCATGTTCTGCGGCGTCGATGCGGTGCACACCGCGAGCCGCCAGCCGGCCCCGCGCGCGGCGGCGACGAACGCATCGGCCCCGTTGATCAGCGACAGCGCCGGCCGTGCGATCTCGCGGTACAGCGCTTCCTTCTCGTCGGCCATCGCGATGTGCTCGTCGGCAGCGTGCTGCGGCAGCATGTCGGCCAGGATCTCGGCGTTCGAGCGGCCGGCGGTGGCGGCAAAGAAGGCCGGGCCGTCGATCGTCAGGCCGCGCCGCTCGTGCCAGCGCAGCCATGCATCATGGTGGTGCGGCATGCTGTCGATCAGCGTGCCGTCCAGGTCGAACAGCAATGCCCGTGCGTTGCCGAGCATCACACGCCCATCTTCAAGCTGGCCTCGATGAACGGGTCGAGGTCACCGTCGAGCACCTTCTGCGTGTTGCTGATTTCGACGTTGGTGCGCAGATCCTTGATGCGGCTCTGGTCGAGCACATAACTTCTGATCTGGTGGCCCCAGCCGACGTCGGTCTTGGTGTCTTCGAGCTTCTGCTGCTCGGCCATGCGGATGCGCATTTCGTGGTCGTACAGGCGCGAGCGCAGGCGCTTCCAGGCCACGTCGCGGTTGCTGTGCTGGCTGCGCCCGTCCTGGCATTGCACGACGATGCCGGTCGGGATGTGCGTGAGTCGCACGGCAGAGTCGGTCTTGTTGATGTGCTGGCCGCCGGCGCCGCTGGCGCGGAAGGTGTCGGTGCGCACGTCGGACGGGTTGATCTCGATCTCGACGGTGTCGTCCACCTCGGGGTAGACGAAGATGCTCGCAAAGCTGGTGTGGCGCCCGCCCGCCGAGTCGAACGGGCTCTTGCGCACCAGCCGGTGCACGCCGGTTTCTGTGCGCAGCAGGCCGAACGCATAGTCGCCTTCGACCTTGATGGTGGCGCTCTTGATGCCGGCGATGTCGCCTTCGGACTCGTCTTCCATCGTGGTCTTGAAGCCCTTGCGCTCGCAGTACTTCAGGTACTGGCGCAGCAGCATGCTGGCCCAGTCGCAGGCTTCGGTGCCGCCGGCGCCGGCCTGGATGTCGACGAAGCAGTTGAGCGGGTCTTCTGCCTTGTTGAACATGCGCCGGAATTCAAGCTGCGCGACGGT
>JANMYQ010000391.1:0-40538 GCA_031382215.1 Methylibium sp. | reverse complement strand
CGCCCACCGCGAGCGGAAACGTTTTCGCTCTTTGCCGCAAATAGAAGAGCCGGTGCCGCAAAGGTGCGTTCGGGCAGGTCGGTGGGCGCCTCTTCGGCGCTGAGGAGCACAGGGCTCGTGGCCCGCGCGCGCAGCGCGCATCAACAACTGACTTGTCGCCGCCTGTTTGAACGTAGAGAGCGGAGCGAGCGAAGTGAGTTCGGCGACGGGCCACGAGACCGAGCACCGGAAGGGAGTCGGAGCGCCAGCGGAGACCGCCGAAGCGAAGCCCTCCGGCCTGCCCGGACGCGCCTTTGCTCGCGCAAGCGGTCGCACGTACTGCGCGACGCACAAAGCGCCAAGGAGCAATCCACATGAGCAAAGGCATCAGCACCGCCCACTCCGTCGTCGAACCGACGGCGCTCGCCAAGCGCATTGCGATGGCCGTCGTGATCGTCTACGCGGTGGTCACGATGGTGCCGCTGCTGTGGATCTTTCTCACCAGCATCAAGAGCCCGCCCGACTCGATCAGCTACCCGCCCAAGGTGGTGTTCGAGCCGTCGATCGAAGGGTATTGCAACCTGTTCACCACCCGCTCGCGCCAGACCGAGGAGTACATCAAGAGCCTGCCGCCGGCTGCCAACACCTGCGAAGCGAATGCGCGCAAGAACAGCATGGTGGTGGTGAGCCGCTCGAACTACCTGCCGCGCTTCATCAACTCGTTGATCATCGCGATCGGCTCGACCATTCTGTCGGTCGGCCTGGGCGTGATGGCGGCGTATGCGTTCAGCCGCTTCAAGGTGCCGGGCAAGGACGACCTGATGTTCTTCATCCTGTCCACCCGCATGATGCCGCCTATCGCGGTGGCCATTCCCATCTACCTGATGTACCGGGAACTCGGGCTGTCGGACACCAAGCTCGGCATGATCCTGCTCTACAGCGCGGTCAACGTGTCGCTGGCAGTGTGGCTGCTGAAGGGCTTCATCGACGAGATCCCGCGCGAGTATGAGGAAGCGGCGATGGTCGATGGCTACACGCGGCTGCAGGCCTTCCGCAAGGTGGTGCTGCCGCAGGCCACCACCGGCATCGTGGCGACCGCAATCTTCTGCCTGATCTTCGCGTGGAACGAGTATGCGTTCGCGGTGCTGCTCACCTCGGGCGAGGCGCAGACGGCGCCGCCGTTCATCCCGATCATCATTGGCGAGGGCGGGCAGGACTGGCCGGCGGTGGCGGCCGGCACGATGTTGTTCCTGGTGCCGATCCTGGTGTTCACGGTGCTGCTGCGCAAGCACCTGCTGCGCGGCATCACATTTGGAGCGGTGCGCAAATGAAGCGGGCTTCCCAATGGCCGAAGTGGCTGCGCCGCGGCCCGATGGAGATGGCGGCGTGCATCGTCATCGCGCTGGGCATCTTCATGATGTTGCAGCCGTTCGCGCTGATCCTTTTCACGTGGTCGTTCGTGACAACGCTGGCCGGCGTCCTGATGTTCACGATCGTTTCCAAGTTTCCCGACTGAATGGTATGGCCGAGATCCGCGTCGAGAAACTGCACAAGGCCTTCGCCGACTTCGTCGCGGTTAAGGACTCGTCCTTCACGGTGAAGGACGGCGAATTCTTCTGCCTGCTCGGTCCCTCGGGCTGCGGCAAGACCACCACCTTGCGCATGATCGCCGGGCTCGAGTTGCCCACCGCCGGGCAGATCTTTCTCGGCGGCGAAGACGTGAGCTTCAAGCGCGCGTCGGTGCGCGACATCGCCTTCGTGTTTCAGCTCTTCGCGCTGTATCCGCACATGAACGTGCGCAAGAACATCGCCTTTCCGCTGCTGTCACAAGGCATGCCGCGCGCACAGATCAAGCAGAGAGTCGAAGAGGCGGCGCGCACCTTGCGCATCACCGAGCTGCTCGACAAGCCCGTCTCGGGCCTGTCCAGCGGCGACCGCCAGCGCGTGGCGCTGGGCCGTGCGATCGTGCGCCAGCCGCTGGCCTTCATGATGGACGAGCCGCTCGGCGCGCTCGACTCGGAGTTCCGCGAGGTGATGTGCCAGGAGCTGCGTGCGCTGCACGACCGGCTGAAAGCCACCACCGTCTACGTCACGCACGACCAGGTCGAGGCGATGTCGATGGCCGACACCATCGCGATCATGAACCAGGGCGTGATCGAACAGCTCGGCGCGCCGCAAGAGGTCTACGAACGCCCGGCGAGTGTGTTCGTGGCCGACTTCATCGGCTCGCCGTCGATGAACTTCCTGCCCTTCGAGGCCACGCTTTCCGAAGGCGCGCACTCGGTGCAGATCGGCCCGGCGCACATCGACGTGCCGGCGCTGCGCGAGGGCGTGTCGCAGCGCCCGCTTCTGTGTGGCGTGCGCCCCGAACACGTGAAGCTCGACGATGCCTCGCCACTGCGCGCCGAGGTGCTGGGCACCGAGTACCTGGGCACGAGCCGCATCGTCACGCTGGCCACCGCGCAAGGCGCTACCTTGCGCGCGAAGGTCGGCGTGGGTTCGGCGGCCCAGCGTGGTGATCAGGTCGGCCTTCAGTTCGACGCCACCGCGGTGAGCCTGTTCGACCAGGCCAGCGGCCGTGCGCTGAAGACGGCGCGCGACGACCGTGCCCACGCACCGACGAACACGCGCGCGGCCAACCGGGGAGCCCGCCATGGCTGACCTGCGCCTGAGCGGCATCGGCAAGCGCTTCGGCACCGTCCAGGCGGTGCAGGGGTTGGATCTGGACGTGGCCAGCGGCGAATTCATCGTGCTGCTCGGCCCCAGCGGCGCCGGCAAGACCACCACCTTGCGCCTGGTCGCGGGGCTGGAAAAGCCCGACGCCGGCAGCGTGCACATCGGCGGCCACGACGTGACCACACTCGCCCCCGCGCTGCGCGACGTGACCTTCGTGTTCCAGCAGTATTCGCTATACCCGCACCTGAGCGTGTACGACAACCTCGCCTTCCCGCTGCGCTCGCCGATGCGCCGCATCGCCGAAGACGAGGTGCGCCGCAAGGTGACCGAGGTGGCACGCATGCTGCGCATCGAAGACAAGCTGCAGAACCCTGCCACCAAGCTGAGCGGCGGGCAGATGCAGCGTGTGGCGATCGGCCGTGCGCTGGTGCGTGAGCCCTCTGTGTACCTGATGGACGAGCCGCTGTCGTCGCTCGACGCGAAGCTGCGCAACGACCTGCGGCTGGAGCTCAAGCGCATCCAGCAGGACCTGGGCGCCACCATGCTGTACGTGACGCACGACCAGATCGAGGCGATGACGCTGGCCACCCGCATCGGCGTGCTGCAGCACGGCCAGCTGGTGCAGGTGGGCACGCCGCAACAGATCTACGAGAACCCGGTCAGCAGCCACGTGGCCGCGCGCCTGGGCTCGCCGCGCATCAACCTGCTGCCGCGCAGCGCCTTGCCGGGCCTGGCCGCGCCGGAGCGAGCCGTGACGGTGGGCATTCGTGCAGAGCACCTGCGCCTGCATCACCACGGCCGCGAATCCGACAAGCGCAATGCAGCGCACGCGTCTACCCATGGCCACGCAAACGCGCGCGTCAAGCGCATCGAACGCCTGAGCGACCAGCACCTCGTGCACGTGGGGCTGGACGGCAACGGCACCGAGCTGATCACCGCCGCGCCGGCCGGCAGCCACTACGAACACGACGACGCGGTGCGCGTGGAGCTGCTGCAACCGATGTGGTTCGACGCCGACGGCCAGCGCATCACCGCCTGAAGCCCCGGCATCGCGCCCACCATTCAAGAGCCCGCCATGACGACACACACCGACTACATCCGCAACGCCACGCAGACACTGATCGACCACGTGGACGAACTCACCGCGCTCGACTCGGCCATCGGCGACGGTGACCACGGCCTGAACATGCGCCGTGGCGCGCTCGCCATCCAGGCCAAGATGGAGCAACTGGCTGCCCAGTCGCTGAAAGACGCGCTGAAGACCATGGGCATGACCTGCATGTCCACCGTCGGTGGTTCGTCCGGCCCGGTGTTTGGCACCTTGATGGTGACCTTGGGCAAGGAACTGCCCGAACAACCGACCCCCGCCGACCTGGGCCGCGCCGTGGCCGCGGGCATTGCCGCGCTGACGCGCCTGGGCAAGGCCGAGGTCGGCCAGAAGACGCTGCTCGACGTGCTGGACCCGGTGCAGAAAGTTCTATCGAACGGTGGCGACGACATGATCACCCGCGTGCGCCAATGCGCTTTCGACAGTGCCGACGCCACCGCGAAGATGGACGCCATCAAAGGCCGCGCCTCGTTCCTGGGCGACCGCGCGCTCGGCCATGTGGACCCGGGTTCGCGTTCGATGGCATTGATCATCGGCGCGATCTGTGACAGCCTGCTCGCCTCCGATTCCGCAGTCCCAACGCCCCACGCCTGAAGGTGCCCTCCATGAAGAAGCTGATCAACCACGTCGACACCGTGCTGGCCCAGTCGCTGGACGGTTTTGTGGCCGCCCACTCCGACGTGGTGAGCCTGGGCGCCGAATACCAGTTCGTGCGCCGCCGTACGCTCAAACCCGGCAAGGTGGCGCTCATCTCGGGCGGTGGCTCAGGGCACGAGCCGCTGCACGCCGGCTTCGTCGGCCACGGCATGCTCGACGCGGCCTGCCCGGGGCAGATCTTCACGTCGCCCACGCCAGACCAGATGCTGGCCGCGGCCGAGGCCGTAGACACCGGCGCCGGTGTGCTGTTCATCGTGAAGAACTATTCCGGCGACATGATGAATTTCCAGATGGCCGCCGAGATGCTCGACAAGGGCAACAGCACCGTGATCGTCAACGACGATGTGGCGGTCGAGAACTCCACCTACACCACCGGCCGGCGCGGAGTGGCCGGCACCTTGATCGTCGAGAGAATCGTCGGTGCGGCCGCAGAACGCGGCGACGACCTCGCTTCGCTGAAGACGCTCGGCGACGCTGTCAACAAGGCCACCGCGTCGATGGGCGTGGCGCTCACCTCGTGCACCGTGCCGGCCGCCGGCAAGCCGACCTTCCAGATCGGTGCCGACGAGATGGAGATGGGCGTTGGCATCCACGGCGAACCGGGCCGCCGCCGCGTGAAGATGGCGAGCGCCGACGACATTGCCGCCGAGCTGACCGGCGCGGTGCTGAAAGACCTGTCGCTCAAGCGCGGCCAAGAGGTGATCCTGCTGATCAACGGGTTCGGCGGCACGCCGCTGCTCGAGCTGTACGTGATGGTCGCGGCGGTGCAGAAAGTGCTGGCCGGCAGCGGCATCAAGGCCGTGCGGCACCTGACCGGCTCCTACGTCACGTCGCTCGAGATGGCGGGCTGTTCGGTGACGATCACCGCCGCCGACCCCGCGGCGCTGGCGTTGTGGGATTCGCCGGTGCATACGGCGGCGTTGCGGTGGGGGATGTAAGCGCGGTGCGAACCTCGGGCCTGCGTCGGGGGGGGGGCGGGGTGGCACACTCCGCGCATGAAATTTTCAGTGTCTCTTGGCCTCGCGGCCTGCTGCCTGACCCTGGCTGGCTGCATGAGCCAAGGCGATTGCAGCTCGCCTTATGCCAGCTCACCGCAATTCAAAGGCTGCCTCTTCGCCAACCCGCCCAACCCATTGACGCCGCCGGGCGCCGGCACCTGGACGATCTGGTCGCGCTTCGTCTTTGCCACCAAGGTCGGCACCGTGCCGGTCGATCCGATCCCGGTGCGGGCGCTGACGACGGCCCAGCTCGAGGCGCTCGACCCGCAGGCCAACCACGTGGTGCGGCTCGGCCACTCGTCGCACCTGCTCAAGCTGCGCGGCAAGTATTGGCTCATCGACCCGGTTTTCGGCGAACGGGTGTCGCCGTTCAGCTTTGCCGGCCCGAAGCGCTTTCACGCGCCGCCGCTGAAGCTCGAGCAACTGCCGGCGATCGAGGGCGTGATCCTGTCCCACGACCACTACGACCACCTCGACGTGCCGACCATCGAGTACCTGGCGCAGCGCGTGCAGCGCTACTTCGTGCCGCTGGGCGTGAAGGCGCGCTTGATCGACATGGGCGTGCCGGCCGAGCGCGTGCAGGAGTTCGACTGGTGGCAGGCCGCCACGCACGCTGGCGTGCAACTCACCGCCACGCCGGCGCAACACTTCTCGGGCCGCACCCTGAACGACCGCAACCGCACCTTGTGGGCCTCGTGGGCGATCGAGAGCGGCACGCAGCGCATCTACTACAGCGGCGACTCGGGTTACTTCAGCGGCTTCAAGCAGATCGGCGAGCGCTTCGGCGGTTTCGATCTGGCGCTGATCGAGAACGGCGCCTACGACGCCTACTGGCCCGCCGTGCACCTGACGCCCGAACAAAGCATCCAGGCCTTCGAAGACCTGCGCGCCAAGCTGCTGTACTCGGTGCACAACAGCACCTTCGACCTGGCCTTCCACACCTGGCAAGACCCGCTCAACCGGCTGGCCGATCTGGCCGCGGCCAAGAACATCGACCTGGCCACCCCCGAGATCGGCGAGGTGATGACCGTGGGCCAGCCGCGCAGCAACAAGCGCTGGTGGGTGGGGTTGAAGTAGGGAGGGTGCGAATGGCGACGACTGAAGCAACGATCGACGCTTTCGTGCTCAGCATCGATCTCGCCGCGCCGCCGCCGTTTGCCACGCCGATGCTGCACGCGCTCTGGCATGGCCTGCGCGGCGAATGGGAAGCCGCGCACGAGCTCGCCCAGGCGCAAGATGACGCCGAAGGCGCCTGGGTGCATGCCTGGCTGCACCGCATCGAAGGCGACCTGGCGAACGCCGACTACTGGTACCAGCGCGCGCGCCGGCCAGTGCGGCGCGATGCAACTCGCGACGAGGGGCTGAAGATCGCAGCCGCCTTGATCCGATCCATCGAAGCGAGCCCTTGAACAAAACCTGGCCCGGACCTTCCAACCGCCGCCGCGCCCGTCCGTATGGTTCAGTCCCGCCGCTCCCGCCCCGTCAGCTCGCGAACGTAGCTCTCGACCCGCCACCCGACCCGAGTCTCCTGGATCACCTTGATCGGTGCATACCAGCCCGGCTCGAACCAGGCGGTGCGCGTCAACCGACCGCCGTCCTGGCGCTGGCCTCGCAACTCCACCTTGTAGGCTTGCACGGTTCCGGTTGGCACGGTCACAGACTCGATCCCGACAATCTGCGCATCGAAGTCGACCCACTGAGAAGCCCCGGTCCAAGGCTTCAAGATCGAACGCGACGTGAATCGCTTGCCTACTTGAAGCACGCCGCCGGGCACGCTCGGATAGGGGGGGTCGTAGCGGCCTGACTCGTCTTCGATGGTGAAGCCGCTGAGGTTCGTGCGCACCGACACCATGCTGCCGCCGCGGCCCCACACTTCACTGATCTCGTCGCCCTGCACTTCGATGCGCAGGAATCCGTGGCCGGTGAAGGCGTTGGTGAGGCCATTCGTCGTCCAGTACCAGAAGCGATCACCGTCGCGAATGTGGTCGCGCCTGTCGCCTGCGGGCGCCCCATCGCGCCGCGGTTGTTCCGGCAAGCGCGCCTTGTTCAGCGCATCCAGCCGCGATTGCGCGAGCTCGCTGATCAATCCGCTTGGATACTTCTCCAGATAGGCGAAGAAGTCCTTCGGGTCGTCGGAGCGGCTGATGCGATCCCACTCGGCCTTCTCGAGCGCGAACTCTCGTTCGCGAGAGCGCGAATCCCCAGCGCCGGACTGCAGGCCTCGATCAAAATAGAACTCGTCTTCCAGGCTCGAACTGTCCCAGGGAATCTGGCGACCTGCGGTGCGCTGGCGTACCTGCAGCCGCACGCGCTTGAAGACGTCTTCGATGCGTGAGTCGGGCCGCCGCAGCTCCTTCACGAACTGCGCGGTAAACAAGCTGTGGCCGGCTTCGCTGGCGCCGTCTTCGGCCACGTTGCCGGGAGCGGTCGCGTAGGCGAGGTAGGTCCCGCGTGGCGCATCCAGTGGGGCGAGCCCGAGTCCGCGACCTGTGGCCCCGAAAGGGTTGTCGCGGCAGGCGTCCAGCACGACGATGTTCATCCGGTTGCCCGCGTCGCGGAAGGCATCGAGGATTCTTTGCAGGTCGACGGTTTGCGTCGCTACATCGCGCGGGCGCGACAGCCTCGCATCGACCGGCACAAGGTAGTTGCGCCACTCCAGCTGGATCGCATGGCCCGCGTAATACAGCAGGCCCACGGCGTCGCGGCCCTTGAGCCCTTCACGCACCTCGGTCACCGCTCGCTCCATCTGCTTCTTGTCGGCATCCAGCAGCAGGACGACGGTGAAGCCGAGTGATCGCAGCGCCTGGGCGACCGCCTTGGCGTCGTTGATCGGATTCTCCAGCGGAGCGCCATCGTAGGCTGCATTGCCTATGACCAGCGCGATTCGCTCGGCCGCAAGCGCCGCGCTGCCGAGCATGAGGAGCCAAGCGCCTAAGAGGGCAGCGAGAAGGCCGCTGCCGTTGTTTCGAAATCGTGCCGGGTGGGACATGGGCCTTACCCTAGCAGCTTCGTTCGGGCGTGTCGATTTCTGACCCGCCCCCGGATGTCGAGCTTGCGGCATTCGCACCCACAAGTTGGTGGCGATGGACGCGGCGTTGTTCGTGCTGGCGGGAGTGCCGAAGCGGGCGGGCCGCGACAAGCGCTGAGGCGTCTCTCACAGGCTCGTGGAAAGTTCGGCCTCCCATTGCCGCAGGCGTTCAAGCAACACCGCCAGCGTCGGCGCGCCCCGGTGGCCGCCGAAGGTCTCGCACTTGATCGCGGCGGCCACGCTCGCTGCCCGCACCGTTCGCGCCAAGCCCCATTGATGGACCAGGCCGTACGCATACGTGCCGTGCCAGACGTCGCCAGCATTGAGCGTGTCCACGGCGCGGATCCGCGGGGTCGAGAAACGATGCATCTTCCCGCCAGCGCCATCGCGCTCCCAGAGCACCGATCCGTGCTCGCCCAGGGTTACGCCGATCACCTTCGCGTTCAACTGCCGGGCCATCTCGGCCACGGCGCTTTCCGGTTCGCTGAGGTCCACCAGCGACGCCAGTGCGGGTTCGGAGAACAGCACATGCTCGGCCAGCGGAATCAGGGCGCGCAGGTCGGCGACCGGCGCCACGTCGGCGTCGAGGATCGTGGGCACACCTTCGCTGCGTGCCTTGGTGAGCAAGGCGCGCGCCCCTTCGACCCAGCGCATGTCGCACAGCACCGCACCCGCGCCGGCAACTCTCTCCAACGGCAGCCAGCCCGGGTCGGCATCGAGCGTCGGGTCGAAGTACGGAACGACCAGGCGTTCGCCATGGCGGTCGACGAGGATGGTCGAGATCGGCGTTCGACCGCCGGGCACGCGGCGGATGCCATCGGTCCCGACGCCCTCGCGCGCGAGGTCGTCGATGAACAGGCGGCCCATCGGGTCGTCGCCGATCCGCGCCAGCAGGTTCACCTGCCCGCCCAGCCGCGCAATGGTCACGGCCGCCGCGGTGGCCATGCCGGAGGCCGCTTGCACCGCCATCGTCGGCAACACCTTGCCGCCGTTGGACGGGACGTGATCGACGCTGAAGATCGTGTCCCAGAGCGCCGAGCCGAGGCAGATGATGCGTGTGTCAAACATGCTGAATCTTACGCAGCGTGGTCAGCGCCATGAGCAGCGCAAGGACCACGCACGCCGCCGCCACCGCAAACGTGGTGTGCATGCCGACGGCCACGGCCGCGGGCCTCGCGACAGCGGAGCCGCTCGCTTGCGCTGCGAGCGAAAAGACCGCGCCCATCGCCGAGGCACCGGTGATCAGGCCGAGGTTGCGCGACAGCGTGAGCAGGCCGGAGACCACGCCGCGCTGGTCGGGCGCCACGTCGGCCATCACGGCGGTGTTGTTGGCCGTCTGGAACAGCGCATAACCGGCGGTGACGACGACGATGGGGATGGCGTAGCCGGCGATGCCCCAGGCCGCGGGCACCGTGCCGAGCGCCGCGCAGCCGAGCAGCATCGCGGCGAGGCCGCCGACGGTCGTGCGCTGCGGGCCGAAGCGGTCGACGAGACGCCCTGCGGGCACGCCGGTCAGCGCGGCGGCGGCCGGCCCCACTACATGACGATGCCCACCACCGCCGCCGCCAGGCCCAGCCCATGCGCCAGGTAGAAGGGGCCGACCACCAGCGTGGCCATCACCACCGTCGAGACCAGCGCGCTCATCGCGAGGCCGGTGGCCAGCACCGGGTCGCGGAACATCACCAGGCGGACCAGCGGCGAGGCGGCGCGGGCCTCGGCCCACACGAACAGCGCCGCGCCGACGCCCGCGGCCAGCAACAGCGCCGCGTTGAGCGGGCCGAAGCGGCCACGCCCCACCGTCATCGCCAACGCATAGGCGGCGAGCGTGAGGGCCAGCAGCAGCATGCCGACGGCGTCGAAGCCGGGCCGCTCGGCCTTTCGCTCGGCTTTCTGGCCGGCTTCCCACTCGCCTTGCGGCGCCGGACGGTCGGCAGGCAGACAGCGCCCCACGAGCACGAGCGCCACGATGCCCAACGGCAGGTTGACGAAGAAGATTGCCGGCCAGCCGGACGCAGCGATCAGCACGCCGCCGAGTGTCGGGCCGAGCGCCGTGCCGACGGCCGACATCGTCCCGATCAGGCCCATCGCGCTGCCGGTCCTGGCCTTCGGCACCGCCTCGCCGACGAACGCCATCGTCAGCGCCATCATCACCGCGGCCCCGAGCCCTTGTGCCGCGCGCGCGGCGATCAACAGCCAGAGATCCGTCGCGGCGCCGCAGCCCACCGACGCCGCAGTGAACAGCCCGATGCCGGCCATCAGCAGGCGCCGCCGGCCGAACAGGTCGCCGAGGCGCCCCACGCTGACGACCAGCGTGGTGGTGGCCAGCAGGTAGGCCAGCACGACCCATTGAACCTGCTGGAACGAAGCGCCGAACACCTCGGCCAAAGTCGGCAGCGCAACGTTGGCAATGCTGGTGCCCAGCGACGGCAACAACATGCACAAGGCCAGGCTGGCCAGCACCCACGCCACCGCCGGGCGGCGGTCCGCCGCGCCTGCCTCCGCACTGCCCCAAGCTGAAACTTTCACTGTGAGTCCGATCTGTCTGGCGACTCCGGAGTTGGAGCCATCACAAAGGTAGGCGTTTGCCTGGCATGGCGGAAGGCGCATCATTTGCACTCGATACGTGCACCCAACGCCATGACCCAGCCATGACCCGACCCGACCTGAACCTGCTTGTCACCCTCGACGTGCTGCTCGCCGAAGGCAGCGTCGCGCGCGCTGCCCGCCGGCTGCGGTTGAGCCCGTCGGCGATGAGCCGCGCCTTGGCGCGCCTGCGTGAGGTGACCGGCGACCCGCTGCTGGTGCGCGCCGGGCGCGGGCTGGTGGCCTCGCCGCGCGCGCTGGAATTGCGCGAGCGCGTCGCCCGGCTCGTGCAGGACGCTGAAGAGGTGCTGCGGCCGGCCGACCAGATCGAGTTGGCCGGCCTGGACCGGGCCTTCACCCTGCGCACCAGCGAAGGATTCGTCGAGAACTTCGGCGCCGCGCTGCTGGCACGCGTCGGCGCCGAAGCACCCGGGGTGCGCCTGCGCTTCGTGCCGAAGGCCGACAAGGACAGCGCGCCGCTGCGCGACGGCGCCGTCGACCTGGAGACCGGCGTGGTCGGCCTGGCGACCGGGCAAGAAGTGCGGGTGCAGGCGTTGTTCCGCGACCGCTTCGTTGGCGCCGTGCGCAGCGGCCACGCATTGAGTCGGGGCGAAGTCACCCCGGCGCGCTACGCCGCCGCCCGGCACGTGCGCGTGGCGCGCGCGGGCACCGACAAGGGCCCGGTCGATGACGGCCTGGCCGCTGTCGGGCTGGCGCGCGAGGTCGCCACGACAGTGGGCGGCTACTCAGCCGCGCTGGCGCTGGCCCGGGCCACCGACCTGGTGGCCAGCGTTCCCGAGCGCCACACCGGCAGCCTGCGCGCCGGCCTGCACAGCTTTGCGCTGCCGTTCGACGTGCCGGAGCTCACGGTGTCACTGCTGTGGCACCCGCGGCTCGACGGCGACCTGGCGCACCGCTGGCTGCGCGGCTGTGTTCGCGAGGTGTGCTCGGCGGGCGGCTGAACCAGGCACTCAGCGTGGGAGCGCATGGAGCTGTTCGCCGGCTTCCAGCAAACGGCATCGATGCCCCCGCCTCCGAGGGCATGCGCGACCCGTGCGGCTTGCCTCCTACGGCATGCGCCTGTTCGGCGACAAGCACCCGCGCCACCGCGCCTGATGGCACGAACGGGTTCTTGCCCACTCACAGGCTCGGCGCGGCACCCTTCGCCGCCGCCCTGCGCTTGCGGTACTCCGCAAACTGCGTATCGGCAAGCACGCCGATCAGGATCACCGAGCCCATCACCGCGAAGTTCAGTGAACTCGGAATTCCCAGCAAGTTGACCAGGTTCTGAAGCACCTGCAGCAAGATGGTGCCGAGCACCACGCCCACGATGGAGCCTTCGCCGCCGCGCAGCGAAAAGCCGCCCAGCACCGAGGCGGCGATGGCGTAAAGCTCATAGAAGTTGCCGTGCGACGAGGGCGAAATCGAGCGCGTGTACATCGCGAAGAAGATCGCCGAAATGGCGGTCAGCACGCCGCAGATCATGTAGGCCGCCACGATCACCGCACGGGTGTTGACGCCCGAATAGCGCGCCGCCTCTTCGTTCTTGCCGACGGCGTACAGGTAGCGCCCGAACACCGAGCGGTGCAGCACGACCCACATGATCACGGCAATCACGATCATCGCGATCAGCGAGTGCGGCACGCCCCCGCTTCGGCCGGTGGTGAGCCATTCCAGTGTGGGGAAGCTCGCGCCGAAGGCAAAACCCGCCGTGCCGTCGGCGGTGTAGTAACGCGCCACGCCGCGGTAGATCAGCAGGCCGCAGAGCGTGACGATGAAGGGTTGCAGATTCAGCCGCGTGATGAGCAGGCTGTGCGCCAGCCCCATCACCGCGCCGATCACGAGCATCAGCAGCAGCGCCAGCGGCCAGGCGACGTCGAAGTTCACCAGCAGGTCGACGAACAGCACGCCGAGCAGCGCAATGATCGAGCCGACCGACAGCTCGATGCCGCCGGTGATGATCACGAACGCCTGCCCGATCGCGAAGATGCCGAACAGGCCGATCAGGTTGGCGGTGTTCGCCAGGTTGATCGGCGAGATGAACAGCGGGTTGATGAGGGCCACGACCGTCCCGACGATCAGGATCAGCACGAGCAGACCGAGGTCTTTCTTCAGCATGGGTGGATGCCTCAATGGCTCCGGTCGCCGACGGCGAGCCGAAGGATTTTCTGTTCGCTGAACTCGGCGCGTTCGAGAAAGCCGCTGATCGCACCTTCGTGCATCACGGCGATCCGGTCGCTGACGCCGATCACTTCTTCCATGTCGCTGGAGATCATCAGGATGGCGACACCGGCATGGGCCAGGTCGCGCAGCATGCGGTAGATCTCGCTCTTGGCGCCGACGTCGACACCGCGTGTCGGTTCGTCGCAGATCAGCACCCGCGGGTTGCGGCTCAGCCACTTGGCCAGCACGACCTTTTGTTGGTTGCCGCCCGACAGGGCACCGGCTTCGATGTGGACATTGGGAGCGCGAATGCCGAGCCGCTGCTTCTGCAACTCGGCGTTGTCCAACGCCTTCGCTTCCTGCACCAGGCCACCGGCGGAGCACTGCGGCAGGTTGGGCAGCAGGATGTTCTCGCAGATCGATTGATCGAGCAGCAGGCCGCAACGCTTGCGGTCTTCGGGCACCAGGAACACGCCGTGAGATATCGCGTCGCGCGGCGTGTCGAAGTCGACCGTCTCGCCGTCGAGCGTCAGCGTGCCGCCGAGCAGCCGGTCGATGCCGAACAGCGCGCGGGCGAGTTCGGTGCGGCCGGCGCCGATCAATCCGGCCAGGCCGAGGATCTCGCCGCGGCGCAAGCTCAGCGACACCGGGTGGCTCGGATAGGCCTCGGTGCGCGCGTCGGCAATTTCCAGCATGCCGGCGCCCGGTGGCGCGGCCGGCGGCAGGTAAAGCGCCTTCAGGTCGCGGCCGATCATCATGCGGATCATCGCGGCGTGCGAGATCTCGTGTTTGGCCAGTTCACCGACCACCGCGCCATCGCGCAGCACCACCACCCGGTCGGCGCAGGCCGTCAATTCGTTCAATCGGTGCGAGATGAAGATGACGCTGACGCCCTTGGCCTTCAGGCCTTTGATGACCTGCATCAGCCGGTCGGTTTCGGCCAGGGTGAGGCTGGACGTCGGCTCGTCCAGGATCAACAGGCGCGAGTTGAGCGACAACGCCTTGGCGATCTCGAGCAACTGGCGTTGTGCGATGGACAGGTCGGCGACCAGCGTGTCGGGCGCGAAGTCCACACCCAGCGCCTCGAGACAAGGGCGCGCCATTGCATACAGCTTCTTGCGATCGACCAGCTTGAGGAAACCGCCATGCAGCGGCTCGCGGCCGATGAAGGTGTTGGCCGCCGCATCGAGGTTCTCGAACAGGCTGAGTTCCTGGTGCACGAAAGCGATGCGGGCGCCAATCGCATCGGCCACCGACAGTGAGTCGAAGCGCGCACCGTCGATGTGAATCTGGCCCGCCGACGGCGCCACGACGCCGCCCAGGATCTTCATCAAGGTCGACTTGCCCGCGCCGTTTTCGCCCACCAGACCGATCACTTCGCCGGGGTGAACCTGCAGCGAGACCCGGTCGAGCGCGGTCACGCCCGGGTAGGTCTTGCTGATCCCGTCAAGGCGGAGAAAAGGCGCGGTGGTCTGCACCAACATGCGCCTGCTTGGCCTACTTGCCTAGCGTTGCCTTCAGGTTGGCCGAGAACTCGTCGACGTTGGCCTTGGTGATGATCTTGGTCGGCACGATCATCAGCTTGTCGGCCGGGAGCTTGACCTTGGACTTGTCTTCCAGGTAGGCGGCCATCAGCTTCATGCCCTGGTAGCCCCACTCGAACGGCTGTTGCACCACGGTGCCGGCAAAGCTGCCTTCTTTCACCGCGCCGAGCGTAATCGGGTCTTCGTCGAAGGCGATCACGGTGATCTTGCCGACCTTGTTCGCGGCCTTCAGCGCCTCGTAGATCTTGGGCGGGTTGTACGAGTAGAAGCCGACCATGCAGTTGATCTCGGGCTTGGCGGCGAGCACGTCGTCGACGTTGCTGCGCGCCTTGGCGAAGTCGACGTCGTCGCCGCGCACATCGACCAGCTCGATGCCCTTGCCGGCGACGGCCTTGCGGAAGCCGGCAATGCGCTCCTTGGCGTTGTCGGCGCCGAGGAAGCCGACGAAGCCCATGCACTTGCCGCCCTTGGGCAGCGCCTTCACGGCCACTTCACCGGCCTGCACGCCGGCCAGGGTGTTCGACGAACCGAGGTAGGCAATGCGGTTGCTGGCCGGTGCGTCGCTGTCGGTCGTGAACAGCGGAACCTGCTTGGCGATGCGGTTGAACGCATCGATACTCGTTTTGGGATCGACCGATGAAATCATGATCGCGCTGGTGCCGGCGGCGACCAAGTCGTCCATCAGCGCGTTCTGCAGCGCCGCGGTGCCTTGGGCCGGGTACTTGAACTGCAGCTCGTATTTGGGCAGCTCTTTCTGCGCTTTCTTGACGCCGGCTTCGGCGAGTTTCCAGAAGTCGGACGCCGCGTTGACGACGAAGGCGAGCTTCTTTTTCTCCTGTGCCACAGCCTGTGTGGCGGCCAGGGCCAGCGCCGCCGTCACGGCCAGTGCGGTGGCCACGCGCAAGGGGGAACGATCGATCCTGAACATGCTTGTCTCCAATCCGAGTGTTGAACTGGAGTTCGACAATCGAACGCCCAGCGGCCGCGCTTCGAGGCGCGTTGTCCGGCTGCAATCCTATGTCAGGCAAGGCACGTCGTGCAAGGCACCAGGGCCACGTCAGCGCCACGTCTACTGCGCCAAATCACTGCGCCAGAAAGCCCCCATCCACCGGCAAGGTGTGCCCGGTGATCAGGCGGGCCTGGTCGGACGCGAGGAAGACGATCGCGTCGGCCACGTCGGCCGGTTCGGCCAGGCGCCGCATCGGGGTCATGTCGAGCACGCGGTCCATCAGGTCGGCGTCGCTGAACAGGCCCTGAGTCAGTTCGGTGCGCACCCAGGTGGGCGCCACGGCGTTGACGCGGATGCCGCTGGGGGCCCATTCCACCGCCAGCGCGCGCGTCATGTTCACGAGCGCGCCCTTGGTCGACTGGTACGACACGTTGGGGTAGAGCCCGCCGCCCGACAGGCCCATGATCGACGAGACGTTGACGATCGCGCCGCGCCGCGCCGGGATCATCAGCCGAGCGGCGGCGCGGCAGCACAGGAACACGGCGGTCAGGTTCACGTCCACCACGGCTTGCCAGTCGGCCGTGCTCAGCTCGATGGTGGGGCGGCGCAGCGCGATTCCGGCGTTGTTGACCAGAACGTCGAGCCGGCCGTAATGCGCCATGAGCTTGGCGAAGGCGCTGTCCACGGCCTGCTCTTGGGTGATGTCGACGGTGTCGGCCAGATGGTCGATGCCGCGCTGAGTGAGCGCCGCGCTCGCGCGCGCCAGCGCGGCTTCGTCGCGATCGAACAGCACCGGTGTTGCACCGGTGTTCACCAGCGCCTGCACCGTGGCCCAGCCGATGCCCTTGGCACCGCCGGTCACCACGGCGATGCGGGGCCGCGGGGTCGCGCCGGTGGGTTCGTGAAATGTGTGGGTCGATGTCATGGTTCTGTGGGCCTTTCGGCGAAATTTGATTGCTTGCTTTGACGCGGTCTGCGCTTTGCTTGCGCGGCTCGGACACCGCTGTTATGGTGCCAACCTTTCCGCGCAAAGGGTGGCTCGTGCCGCGCTCGTTACCAGGCTCATTCCAACTCATGCAGCCAGCCCGCCGCGACCACGCGGCCCTGCGCAAGCGCGAACATGAGCTGGTCGTGCCGGCCGCGCCAGCGGTAGAGCCACAGCGTTGTGGTGGTGACCGGAGCCGGGGCCGCGTTCAACCACTGGGCCTGTTCAAGCGCACGGGCGTGGGCCGGTTGACCGGGCTCGAGCATCGCGTCGGGCTCGCCCATCGACTTGCGCAGTTGTGCGGCGCGCGCGCGCTCTCGCAGCATCTCGGCGGCCAGGGCTTGCATCGCAACATGCTTGCGGCCTTGCCAGCGGTCAACATCGTCGCTCCAGCGGCCACCGTCGAAGTGCCCGCGCAACGGGCGCAGCGTGCGGTAGGTGCGCGCTGCGTCGCCCTCGGCCGCATGAGCCAAAGCGTGCCGAGCGACCAGTGTCATGCCGCCGCACCAGACCGCCGCGGCCAGGCTCAGTTGGCGCCGCCGTATCGAATAGCTCATATTGCTTTCTATCACCTCAAGGAGGAGTGAATGATGAAAAGAACCCTGGCCCACCTGGCCCTGGCCGCTTCCGCACTGGCCGCATGCCCATTCTGGGTTGCCGCTGCCGACGTGCACACGCAGCACCGCCTGCTCGAAGAAGAGAAGCAGACGGTCAATATCTACAAGGCGTACTTCCCTACGCAGGAGCTTGCCCGCAAGGCCGCGATCACCTTCCACGGCCAGCTGCTCGAGAGCAATTACGCTGGCGGCTACCTGGTGTTCGAGCTCGACGCCGACGACATGGACAAGCTGCGTGCGTTCGGCTTTCGCTTCGAGCAGGCCACCGAGTTCATCCAGCGCCGTAACCAGGTGCTGAGCGAGTTGCAGCGCCAGCAGGCGGCGCGCGGCGCGGCCGGTACCACAGCCACCACCGGCCCCGCCGGCACAGTGGCGCGCGACGTGACGATCCAGTCGATCCCGAACTATTCCTGCTACGAGACGGTGGAAGAGACCTTTGCCGCCGCGCAGGGCTTCGTCACCACCAAACCCTCTCTGGCGACGTGGAACGACGTGGGTGACTCGTGGCAGAAAGCCAATGGCCTGGGTGGCTACGACATTCGCGTGCTGAAGCTCACCAACAGCGCCATTGCCGGCGCCAAGCCCAAGCTGTTCGTCAACGCCGCGATCCATGCGCGCGAGTACACCACCGCGCCGCTGGTGCTGGAGTTCGCGCGCTGGCTGGTCAACGGCCACGGCACGAACGCCGACGCGACCTGGATCCTCGACCACCATGAAGTGCACCTGATGCTGCAGACCAACCCCGACGGCCGCAAGCAGGCCGAGACGGGCCTGTCGTGGCGCAAGAACACGAACAACAACTTCTGCGCCAACACCAACACGCGCGGCATCGACCTGAACCGCAACTTCAGCTTCAGCTGGAACAGCACCGCCGGCCAGGGCTCCAGCGGCGACCAATGCAACCTGACCTACCGCGGCCCGTCGGCCGGCTCCGAGCCGGAGACGCAGGCGATCCAGGCCTATGTGCGCAGCCTGTGGCCCGACCGCCGCGGCCCGCTCGCCACTGACGCCGCACCGGCCGACACCAGCGGCATCCACCTCGACATCCACAGCTACAGCCAGCTCGTGCTGTGGCCCTGGGGCACCACCAGCACGCCCGCGCCCAACGGCACTGCGCTGCAGACCCTGGGGCGCAGGTTCGCGTACTTCAACGGCTACACGCCGCAGCAGTCGATCGGCCTGTACCCGACCGACGGCACCAGCGACGGCGTGAGTTACGGCGAGCTGGGCGTGGCCGCTTACACCATTGAGCTGGGCACGGCCTTCTTCGAGAGCTGCACCAACTACAACAACGTGATCAAGCCGGGCAACCTGCCGGCGCTGATCTACGCCGCCAAGGTGGTGCGCACGCCCTACACCACGCCGGGCGGGCCCGATGTGACCACGCTCAGCTTGAGCAACGACGCTGCCGGCGCCGGTGTGCCGGCGGGGGTGAACGTGACGCTCACGGCGTCAGCCACCGACACGCGCTTCAACAACAGCAACGGCACCGAGGCGACGCAGGCGATCAACGGCGCCGTGTACTACATCGGCAAAGCGCCGTGGGAGGTTGGCGCAGTCCCCACGGACCTGAGTGCCAGCGACGGAGGTTTCAACGCCAGCACCGAGGGCCTGACCGGCGCGATCAACACCGCCGGCCTGTCCGTCGGCAAACACCTCGTCTATGTGCATGCGCGTGACGCAACCGGCACCTGGGGCCCGGTGACGGCGTCCTTCCTCAACATCGTCGCCGGCCCACCACCAGCGCTGAACGCGGCCTTCACGACGAGCTGCACCAACCTCGTGTGCAACTTCAACGGCGCCGGTTCGAGCGGCAACGTCACGTCGTGGCAATGGACCTTCGGTGACGGCACCAGCGCCAGCGGCGCAAGCGCCAGCCGCACCTATGCCGCAGCCGGCACCTTCAGCGTGACCTTGACCGTGTCCGACGGCAGCACGTCCGACAGCGAAACGCAGAGCGTCACCGTCACCGCCGCGCCCCCGGTCAGCACGGTGACCGAAACGACCGCCAACAACAACTCGCGCGGCAACGCCCAGTTCGTCACGCTGAACCCGGCGCTCGTGAGCGGCACCATCAGCTCGAGTAACGACACCGACTACTACCGCGTCACGCTCGGCGCCGGCAAGACGCTGACCGCCACGCTCGCGCCCAACGCCACGTCCAACTACAACCTGCTGATCTATAACGCCAGCGGCAGCATCATTGCGCGCAGCGAACGCGGCACCGGGCTGGTGGACACCGCGACATTCACGAACACCGGCGCTGCGGCGGTCACGGTCTACGCAAGGGTGCTGCGCATCAGCGGCGGAACCGGCTCGACGAACGGGACGTACACGCTGTCGCTGTCGCAGTAGGGGAGGGGAGCTGACAAGGGCAGCGGGCGGCACGCCGCACCTGCGCAGGCGCGCCTCTAGGCTGCGATTCCGGCCTGCGCCCGCTGCCCGAGCAAGGCCTGCAGTTCGTCGCCGCTCAACACCTCGCGCTCCAGCAACCGCTGGGCCAGAGCGTCGAGTTGGCCGCGCTGCGAGCGCAGCAACTGCTGGCATTTCGCCTGCGCCTGTTCGAGCAGCGCGCGGGCCTCCTTCAGCACGGCCGCCTGGATGTCGGGGCCGAGCAGTTCCTTCGGCACGCCGGCCACGCTGAGCAGCCCGAAGGCTTGCGAGAAGCCGAGCGAGCCGACCATCTTCACCGCCAGTTCGGAGGCGCGCTTCAGGTCGTCCGACGCGCCGCTCGACACGCTGCCCAGCACCAGCAGCTCGGCCTCGCGCCCGCCCAGCATCATCGCCAACCGGCTGGTCAGTTCGGCCTGCTTGTAGAGCGGGTCCTCGCTGTCGCGCGAGATGTGCGTGACGCCCAGTGCCTGCCCGCGCGGCTCGATGGTCACGCGTTCGACCGAGCCCACGTCGAGCCAGTGGCCGATCAGCGCGTGCCCGGCCTCGTGGTACGCCAGCCGCTCACGCGTGCCCTCGCTCAGCAGGCCCTTGATGGATGACACCTCGCCGCCGAGCTGGTGAGTTTCGATCGCGCGTAGAAAGTGTTCGCCGGTGACGCGCTCGGCGCCGGCCTCGGCCGCGCTCGATGCCGCCTTGTTCACCGTGTTGGCAATCTCGGCGGGCGACATGCCTGCGCTCATCCGCGCCAGCGCGGTGCTGTCGGCCGAGCCGTCGTGCGTCACCTTGTTGATGTACAGCTCGAACAGCTGGCGGCGCTCGGGCAGCGTGGGCAGCGCCAGCCGCACCAGCATATCGAAGCGGCCGGGGCGGCGCATCGCCTCGTCGATGTTGTCTTCGTGGTTGGTGGCGGCCACCACGACCACGTTGTCGAGCGCATCGAAGCCGTCCATTTCCACCAGCACGCGGTTGATGATGCGGTTCAGCTCCGACTCGGCGCCACTGCCCGGGCCCTCGCCGCCGCGCGTGCGTTTGCCGATGCCGTCCACCTCGTCGATGAACAGCACGCACGGCGCGTTCTTGCGTGCGAGCTTGAACAGCGCCTTGACCTTGGCGACGCCGGCGCCGTAGTACATCGCGCTGAAGTAAGAGCCGTCAACCGCGATGAAGTTGGCTTTGCTTTCACCGGCCAACGCCTTGGCGAGCAAGGTCTTGCCGGTGCCCGGCGGGCCGACCAGCAGCACGCCGCGCGGCGCTGCGGCACCCAGCTTGCGGTACTGCGCCGGGTCACGGATGAAGGCCTTCACGCGGTTCAATGCGGCTTTGGCTTCGTCGTTGCCAACCGCGTCGGCGAACTGCAAGGTGGGGCGCTCGGTGAGCTTGGAGGCCCCGCCGCCCATGCCGGTCTGCAGCTTGGCGGCGAAGAACAGCGCCACCACCAGGATCCCCACCAGCAGCAGCGGCGACACGATGCCGTAGATCGCGTCCAGCGCCCGGTGGCTGGCGGTGCGCGGGTCGACGTCAACGCGGACCAGCGCAAACCCGGCTTCGGCGCTCCGGTCGGCCAGCCGGTCCAGCGCGGTGCCGCCACAGCCGGCGGCCGTGCAGTTGGGCACCGTCGAGCTGGCCTTGCTGCCGTCTTTCAGCGTGTACAGCAGCAGGCCGGGCTGGGCGTTGGCCAGGCCGACAGCAGCCACAGCGTCGGCGTCAAGCGCCTTTCTGAACTCGGACACGTTCTTCGGGTTCGCCAGCCAGTCGGCGGGAGACTTCTCGAACAACAGCGCTTCCGGGCTCTTGCGCGCGTTGGATTCTTCGGCCGCCTTGCCGTTGAGCACCACCAGGCCCGCGAGCAACGCGACCGCCGCCAGCCCCCACAGCAGGTTGCGCGGGTTGGCGCGGGCGCGCTTCAGAAGTTGCTTCAGGGTGTTCATGCCGGGCCTTCGAATGAGGGGCCGCCATGGACCCAGCCCGTTCTATCGGCACGGCGGCGAAGGACTTGATGCGCTGTTACTGCGCGATCGACCCGGAAGCCACCCGCCGCAGCACGTCCACCGCGATGAACGTTTCAGCTGCCGCGTGCGGGCCGCTCGGTTTCGCCGACGTGGCCCGCGGCGGCAAAACTGCCGCCCTGGTAGCGCTCGGCCACGGCGTTGCCGCTGCGCACGTCGGCAAGGGCCGCCGCAAACCGGTCTGCGCTGTGGCGCGGCCGGTAGCCGAGCGCTTCGGCGCGGTGGTTGTCGTACCAGGTGGCGCTGTTGGCCGACACGCCGTCGACGATCTCGTGGTGGTAATCGGCCTGCAGGCCGACCTGGATCAGTTGCGCCAGGTCTTCCGGGTGCACCCAGTGCGACAGCATGCGCGCCTCGACGGGCTCAGGCCCGCAGTAGCCGATTCGCACGCCCATCGCGCGCAGGCCGTGCTTGTCGGCGTGCAGGCTGGCGGTGGCTTCCATGAAGACCTTGGTCACGCCGTAGCGGCTGTCGTGCCGCGGCGGCGCCCGGTGGTCGATGTGTTCGGTGCGTGCGTAATAGCCCACCGCGTGGTTGGAGCTGGCGTAGACGATGCGCCGCACGCCGGCCGCCACTGCCGCCTCCCACAGGTTGATGACGGTGCGGATGTTGGCGTCGATCAGTACCGGCCAGTCGGCCTCGCGCGGGTGGCCGGCAAAGTGCACGATGGCGTCCGCGCCGTTCACCAGCGCGGGCAGGCTCCTTGCGTCGGCCAGGTCGGCGACATGCAGCGTCTGGTTGGGCGCAGTGGCTTCGAGGGGCACGATGTCGGTGAGGCGCAGTTCGCTGCAGAGCGTGCCGATGTGGGCACGCACCGAGCGCGCCACCTTGCCGCCCGCGCCCGTGACGAGGATGCAGCCCAGGCTCATTGCGGCTTGATCCCGGCCGCCTTGATCAGCGTGGTCCAGCGCTCGAGTTCGGCGTCGTGGAAGCGCTGAAAGTCGGCCGGCGTCTTGCTCGTCACCACGTCGGACGCCAATTGCCAGGCGCGTGCGCGAAATGCGGGTGTGTCGGCGGCTGCGACCACCGCCTTGTACAGCTTGTCGACGATGGCCTTCGGCGTGCCGGCCTTCACGGCGACACCCTGCCAGCTGCGGATGTAAGTGTCGGCCGGCAACCCCAGCTCCTTGGCACTCTTGACGCCAGGCAGCGCGCCGGAGCGCACCTCTTGCATCACGGCCAGCGGCTTGATGGTGCCGGCTTCGAGAAAGCTCTTCAGGACGCCGGAGCCCAGGTCGTAGATGATGTCGACCTCACCGCTGATCACGGCCATGTTCGCCGCCGCGCCCCCCTTGTAGGGCACGTGCAGGGCCGGAATCTTCTGGCTGCGCATCAGCAGTTCGATCGCCAGGTGCCCCGAAGTGCCGATGCCGCCCGATCCCAGCTTCAAGCCACCATCGGTCGTCTTGGACGCGGCAATCGCGTCCGCAGGCGTGTTGATCTTGCCTTTGCCCGATGTCAGCATCAGCACCGGCACGCTGGTGATCTGCGACACCATGCTCAGGTCGGTTTTGGGGTCGTAGCGCACACCGGTGAGGGCTGGTGCCGTGGCCAGGTTGATGGCGGCCATCAGCAAGGTGTAGCCATCGGCCGGGGCATTCAGCACCGTGGTCACCGCGAGGCTGCCGCCGGCACCCGGCTTGTTGTCGACGATCACTTTCTGGCCGAGCGACTTGGACATTTCTTCGGCAAGGGCGCGGCCGATGGTGTCCAGCGCGCCGCCGAGCGGGAAGCCGACCACCAGCGTCACCGTCTTGTCGGGCCAGGTCTGCGCGGCCGCCGGCCCGGCCATCACGGCGCAGGCGAGGGCGGTTGCCAGCAAGGTGAAGGAAGATCTGAATGGGTTGTTCGACACGGCTTTTCTCCGGTGGGCGGGCATTAGTAAGAGTGTACATTACAGATTATATAAAATCCAAGAAAGACGATCATGATGAACGACGCTCTGCCCGAAGCGCTTCGAGCCCTCTACCTTCGCTGCTCTTCGGCCAGCATCAGCACGCAGCTGGTTCGCCGCGGGTTGCGCAACGTGGCGATCCGCGGCGTGCGGCCGCTGCGTCGGGACCTTGCGCCGATGGTGGGCCCGGCCTTCACGCTGCGCTACGTGCCGGCACGGGAAGACCTCGACGCCTACGGCTCGGGGGCTGATCCGAACAACCTCCAGCGCCAGGCCATCGAACGCATTCCGCAGGGTTGCGTCTTCGTGATGGACTGCCGCGGCGTGACCGACGTGGCCGGCATCGGCTCGATCCTGGGCCGCCGGCTGGTGACGCGCGGCATCGAAGGCGTGGTGCTCGACGGCGGCGTGCGCGACACGCGGGCGTTCGAGGCCATTCACTTGCCGGTCTATTGCGCCGGGGCGTCGGTGCCGCCCAATTACGTCGGCCATCACGCGGCCGACATGAACGTGACGGTGTCCTGCGGTGGCGTGGCCGTGTACCCGGGCGACATCATTTTTGGCGACGCTGAAGCGGTGGTCGTCATCCCCCGCCACCTGGCCGCCGAGATCGGCGCCGACGCCAGTGAAATGGAACGCCGCGAACGCTTCCTCTTCAAGGAAATCGAGGCCGGCCGTTCGATCCAGGGCGTGTACCCGCCCGATGAAGACACCTTGCGCCGCTACGCCGCAGCCAAGGAGTGCGGCGAAGTCTGACTCGGTGGCTGGCCGAGGGGCGGGTCGTCGACGAGGTCAGCGCCTCGGCGCGTTGCCTTGAGCTGCGCCCGTGCGCTCTTTGGCCCTGAGCCGGCTCAGCGACACCGGCGTCACCCCCAGGTAGCGCGCCAGGTCCTTTTGCAGCACGCGCTCGACGATGCCCGGTGACTGGCTCAGCAGCAAGCGGTAGCGCTCGGCGGGTGCCAGCGTGAGCAACTCGCGCTCGCGCGCTTCCTTGCGCGCGCCGTAGATCAGCAGGGCCTGGGCCAGCGCGGTCTGCCACGGCAGGCTCACCTTCGCGCGGCGTGCGATCTCGCGGTGGTCGAGCTGCTCCAGTTCGGCGTCTTCGATCGCCACGGCCACAAAGCTCGTGCTGCCGCCGGGCGCCAGCGCGGCAAGGCTGGCAAAGAACTGCCCCTCACCGATGAAGGACTTGACCCACTCGTCGCCGTTCTCCGCCACGTACACCAGCTTCAACAGCCCGCGCCTCACGACGTAGACAAACGGGTTCGGCGCGCCCTGCGCGAACAGCTGCCCGCCACGCGCCACCCGGCGCAGGCGCACGGTTTGCGCAAACTCGTTCCAGCCCGGCAAGTCGGCGCCGGCCAGTGCGAAGAGCAGGCCCTGGGCGGCCAAGGGTTCACTGTTCATGCGGAGACTTATCAAAGGATAACGACAGCGCAAGCATGGCACGGGATCATGACGCGTTCACTACCCGCCACACCACAGCCACCTCCTTGGAGCGCGCCATGAACTTGCTCGTCAACCAGCACCCGCACCCCATCGCACCCGAATGGGCCGACGAAACCCTGCTGAACGTGCTGCGCGAACACCTGGGCCTGGTGGGCACCAAGTTCGGCTGCGGCGCAGGCCAGTGCGGCGCTTGCACTGTGCTGGTGGACGGCCAGGTGCAGCGCGCCTGCCTGCTGGCCGTTCGCGATGTGGGCCAGCGCAGCGTCACCACCCTTGAAGGACTGGCGCCCGCGGGCACGCTGCACCCGGTGCAGCAAGCCTGGCTGGACGAAAGCGTGCCGCAATGTGGCTACTGCCAGGCTGGGCAGATGATGTGCGCCGCGGCCTTGCTGCGCACCACCCCCCGGCCCACCGACGCGCAGATCGACGCAGCGCTCGCCGGCCAACTGTGCCGCTGCGGCACACAACAGCGCGTTCGCCTGGCGGTGCACCGCGCCGGTCGAGGGCAGGCATGAAGCGGCGCGGCTTTCTGGCGGCCGCCGGAGCCGGTGTCGCCGTCCTCACCGTCACCTTCGTCACCGGCTGCGCGCTGCCCCTCATCCCCAAGCGGCCGGCACCCGAGCCAGACGATGCACGGTCGTGGATTCGCTATGCCGACGGCCGCTACACCCTGTTCATTCCGCGCGCGGAGATGGGCCAGAACATCAGCACCGCGCTGAAGCAGATCGCCTGCGAAGAGTTGGGCATCGAGTGGGCCCGGCTCGACGTGCGCCTGCACGACACGGCCAGCATCCGCCGGGTGCGGGCCACGGTGGGCAGCGAGTCGATCAAGGACTACGCGCTGCCGCTGGCCCAGGCCTGCGCCACCTTGCGCGAGGCACTTTCTGCCGGGCGCGGCAGCGGCGTCATCGAAGCGCAGCCGCTGCCGGCCTCGGCGCTGCGCTCGTTCCGAACCGCCACGCGGTGGGTGGGGCAGGCCGCGCCGCTGGAGCAAGGCCTGGCCATCGTGCGCGGTGAGCCGCTTTATGCGGCCGACGTGCGCCTGCCCGGCATGCTGTTCGGCCGGGTGATCAGGGCGCCCGCGTCACCGGAACGGGTGTCGACCCTGGTGTCCGCCAACGAAGTCGCCGCCCGCGCCGTGCCCGGATTCGTGATGCTGGTGCGCGACCCGTGGCTCACGCTGACCGCCAGCGAGGGCTTGGGAATCGTGGCCCGCACGCCCGGCGCGCTCGACCGGATCGAGGCGGCGTTGGCACCGCAGTGGAAGGTCGAGGGCCCGTTCGAGCAGGCCGACATCGACGCCGCCATCGACATTCACCGGCGCCTGGCCGCAGGCTCCTTGCACAAGCGCTTGCGCAGCGACCGCCTGGCCACTGATGCGCCCTGGGACGTGGACCTGCGCATCGACATCCCGCTGGCCGCGCACGCGGCCATCCAGCCGCGCGCGGCGGTGGCTGCGTTCAGCGCCGACGGCAGCCTGCAGGTGTGGGCTGGCACGCAAGACGTGTTCTACCAACGCGACGTGATCGCCAAACGCCTCGGCCTCGATGAAGCTCGGGTCACGATACACGGCCTGCGCGTGGGCGGCGCTTTCGGTGGCAAGACGATCTGCACCGTGGAGCTGGAAGCGGCGCTGCTGGCGCGTGCTGCGAAAACGCCGATCAAAGTGCAGTGGACGCGGGCGCAGGAGTTGCAACTCGGCTTTCACCGGCCGCCGTCCAGCCACCGCTTGCGTGCGCGCCTGAAAGACGGCCGGCTTACCGACTGGTGGCATGCTTTTGCGAGCAGCCACATCCTGTTCGCCAACGCCATCGTTCCAGCGTGGATGCAGCGTTTGACCGACGTGATCGGCGACGATGGCGTGGCGCGTGGCGCCTTGCTGCCGTACCGCGCGGCGGCGCAGCGCATCGAATTCGACCTGGTGCGCCTGCCAGTGCTGACCGGCCCGTGGCGCGGGCTGGGCGCCGGGCCGAACGGCTTTGCCATCGAAAGCACGATTGACGAATGCGCGCGCAAGGCGGGGATCGACCCTGTGAAGTTCAGGCTGGACCACATTGACGACCCACGTCTGGCGCGGGTGTTGCACCGAGCCTCGGAGGCAGCGGATTGGCGTGCGAACGGCAAGCCAGCATCACCAGAAGGCAATGCGAAGCGGGGCCGCGGTGTCGCCTGCGGAATTTACAAGGCGGCGAGTTACGTGGCCGTGGTGGCCGACGTGGAAGTGGATGCCCGGACCGGCCAGGTCAGGGTGACCCGGCTGTGGTGCGCCCACGATTGCGGGCGCGTCATCAACCCCGACCAGGTGCGCGCGCAGTGCGAAGGCAACCTGGTGTGGGGCATCGGCATGGCGTTGACGGAGCGGCTGCCGGTGTCCGGCTCGGGCATCGCGGCCAGCACGTTTGCCGACTCGCCGATTCCGCGCTTCCCCGACATCTCCGCGATGGAGGTCCTGATCGTGGACGAAGGCGATCCCCCCACGGGTGCCGGTGAAACCGCCATCGTCGCGGCCGCGGCCGCGGTGAGCAACGCCGTGCGCGACGCGACCGGCGTGCGCGTCACCCGGCTGCCGTTGACCGCTGCCGATCTGATGCAAGCGCGGCAGGCTTGAATCGGGCGCTCAGCGCGTCCGCGGCGCGCGCCAGCAGGCCCAGGTCGGCACCCACCGCCACGAACTGGCAACCCAGATCGAGGTAGTGGCGCGCCAGCTTTTCATCGCCGGTCAGGAAGCCACTGGGCTTGCCGGTGGCATGGATGCGCTTCATCGCCGCGTCGATGGCGGTGATGACCTCGGGGTGTGACGGCTGGCCGAGGTGACCCATCGAGGCCGACAGGTCGCCGGGGCCGATGAAGATGCCGTCTACACCGGGGACCGCGGCAATGGCTTCGATCTCGGTCAAGGCTGGCACCGTTTCGACCTGCACCAGCACACAGATTTCTTCGTGCGCGCGCTGCCAGTAGCCGGGGATGCGGCCGAAGGCGGTGGCACGTGATGCACTGGCGAAGCCACGCACGCCGCTCGGCGGGTAGCGCGTGTAGCTCACGGCCGCGGCGGCCTCTTGCGCGTTCTGCACGCAGGGGATGAGGAAGCTCTGCACGCCCAGGTCGAGCAGCCGCTTCATCGTGACCATGTCGTTCCACGGCGGGCGCACCACCGGGGCCGTGTGCGGGTGCCCCATCAGCGCCTGCAACTGGCCGTGCAGCAGCGGCAGGTCGTTGGGCGAATGCTCCATGTCGACGAGCATCCAGTCGAAGCCCGCGCCAGCGATCACCTCGACCGCGACGGCGCTGGCCAGGCTGTTCCACAGGCCGATCTGAACTTGCCCTGCGGCGAGCGCATGCTTGAAGCGATTGACCGGGATAGTCAGGCCGGCAGGGGCGGTGTCAGTCATCGGCGTCTTTCATCGGCGTTGTTGGGGTGGAGCGGCTGAGCGAGGTGCGCTGGCGCCGCGGCTGCAGGTAGACGGTTTCGGCTGCGGTGCCCTCGTTCCACCCGCCCGCGGGCAGGCCGGCATTGCGCACGCTCGGGTGGGCGGCAACGAACGCTTCATCGATCTGCACGCCGAGCCCAGGGCCGTCGGGAACGTCGAGCCGGCCGTCGCGCGCCACCAATGCGGTCGTGATGACCTCGGCGCGGCCGGCCCAGTCGGGCTCCATGCGCTCAAGCATCAATCCGTTGGGGATGGCCGACATCAGGTGAACCGCGGCGAACTCTGCCACCGGGCCGAGCGAGCCCGAGTGCGGTGCGATCGTCAGGCCGTGTGCTTCGGCCAGGCCGGCGAGCTTGCGCATTTGTGTCAGGCCACCGAAGCGGCCGGTGTCGGGTTGCAGCACGTCGAGCAAGCGCTCTTCGACGAAAGGCCGCATCTCGGCCAAGGTCGAGAGGCGCTCGCCCGCGGCCAGCGGCAACGCCACCTGGTCGCGCACGCGCCGCCATCCGTCCAGGTTGTCGGGCGCCACCGCTTCTTCCAGGAACAGCAGGTTCAGCGGCTCCAGCGCGCGGCCGATGGCCACTGCATCGGCCGCTGCCAGCCACGGCGGGCCGTGCAAGTCGACCATCAGATCAATTTCGGAGCCCAGCGCAGCACGGATCGCATGGGTGCGCTCGACGATGCCGGCGATGCCGCCGACCTTGACCGCACGCACACCCCGCGCGACCGCCGCAAGCGCGGTTTCAACGTTCGCTGCGTGTGTGTAGTAGGGCACCCGCTTGCGCACCGTGCCACCGAGCAGGTTGGCCACCGACGTGCCCAGTGCGCGGCCCTTGATGTCCCACAGCGCGGTGTCGATGGCCGCCAGCGCACCACCGCCCACCGTGCCAGTCTGGCCGTGGCCCATCATCGCCACGCGCAGTTTCTGGCCGAGCCGCTCGATGTCGCGCGGGTCTTCGCCGACCAGCAGATGTTCCAGGTCGGCCACCGCCTGCGCCACCACGCGAGGCCAGCCGGAACCTTCGCCGGTACCGACCACGCCCTCGTCGGTGTGCACCGTGACGAACAGCCAGTTGCGGTTGCCTTCCAGCGCCGACCGGCCGGTGGCCGTCCAGCCGGTGTGTGGCGGCGCGCCGGCCTGCATCAGGTGGCAGCGCAGGTGGGTGATCTTCATGCCGGCGTGCGGGTCGTCAGCGCGGCGAGCAGGTCGCGGCGGGACGCCTCAGTGTGTTCGAACGCGGCCTGCGCGGCCTTGTCGGCGTCGCCACGCGCGATGGCGCGCACGAGCTTGCGGTGCTGCGCCACCACCGCGTCGAGCCGGCCGACGCCGTAGCCGCGTGCGCGCCGGAAGGCATCGACCAGGCAGGATCGCGATGCCAGCACGTCGAGCGCAGGCGGGTTGTCGGCCAGGCTGTCCATGTGGTGGTGGAGGGCCCGGTTCGCCTGCACGCAGGCGGCCACGTCGCTGCTGGCCACCGCAGCTTCGTGGGCCTCGCGCAGGCGCTGCAACTGCTCGATCTGCTCAGGCGTGGCGCGCAGCGCGGCCTCGCGTGCCAGCATCACCTGCAGGGCGCCGCGCAGCTTGTAGATGTTGTCGATGTAGCGCTCGTCCACGCCCGGAATCACCGCGCCGCGGTGCATGCGCATCTCGATGATGCCTTCGCCCTGAAGCTGCAGCAATGCCTCGCGCACCGGGTTTGCGCTGACGCCATAGTGCTCGCTCATCTTGATCAGCGTGACATGACTGCCCAGCGCCCAGACGCCGGAGACGATGTCGGTGCGGATCTGCTCGCGCAGGCGCAGGTAGGTCGGTGTGTTGAGCGGGTCCATGGGCGGCAGTGTATTACGGATTTTATAAAATCCATAAAGATAATGTGTGCCCAAGTCGGGTGGGCCCGGGATTGCTTTGAAGCGCTTTGCAGCGCGGTACTTCAGGCCAGCGTTTTCACCGCACTGCCGTAGGCCTTGAGCGCGGCGTCTGCCGTGATGCATCGGCATCGCGCCAACCCAGCAGCTTGGCGACACGGGCGGGCAGGCGCTGCGGTTGCAGCGCAGCCCACAGCACCAGGCGCGTGTCCAGCAGGATCATCGCCGGAACCAAATCTACCATCGGCTGCGCTACGCTACTTGGCGATCAACCCCGGCAACCACAACGACAGCGCCGGGAATGCGCACAGCAGCACCAGCCGGATCACATCGACCGCGATGAACGGCATGGTGCCGCGGTAGATGCGCGACAGGCCGATGTCGCGCGCGATCGAGCTGATGACGAACACGTTCATGCCCACCGGCGGGCAGATCATGCCGAAGGTGACCGCCATCACGATGATCACGCCGAACCAGACCGGGTCGAAGCCGAGCTGCATCATGGCCGGGAAGACGATCGGCACGGTCAACAGGATCATCGCCAGCTCGTCCATCACCGCACCCAAGATCAGGTAGCCGACCATGATGAGTGCCAGCACGCCGTAGGCGCCGATCGGCAGGTGGGTGAGAAAGCCGACCGCCTTTTGCGTGAACTGCGTGATCGTCAGGAAGTAGCCGAACAGGTAGGCGCCCACGACGATCAGCATGATGGCCGACGAGACGCGCAGCGCGTCGATCAGTGCAGCGCGGATTTGTGGCCAGCGCAGCCGCCCGCGCAGCATGCCGATCACCAAGGTGCCGGTGGCGCCGATGCCAGCGGCCTCTTGCACCGTGAACAGCCCGCCGTAGATGCCGCCCAGCACGAACACGAACAGCAGCAACACGGCCCACAGGTCGCGCAGGCTCGAGAAGCGTTCGGCCCAGCTGTGTGGCTCGCCCAGCGGCATGCTCTGCGGGTTGCGCCAGCCCATGAACTGCACGGTGAGAAAGTAGAACAGCACCGCCATCAGCCCCGGCACCACACCGGCGGCGAAGAGCTGGCTGATGTCGGTCTCGGTCATGATGCCGTACAGCACGAAGATCACCGACGGCGGGATCATGATGCCCAGCGTGCCGCCGGCCGCGATCAGGCCCGCGGCGAAGCCGGCGTCGTAGCCCGACTTGCGCATTTCGGGCAGCGCCACCTGCGTCATCGTCGCCGCGGTCGCCACCGACGAACCGTTGATGGCGGCAAAGCCCGCGCAGGCCGCGATCGACGCGTAGGCCAGCCCGCCGCGCCGGTGCCCGAGCCAGGCGCGGCCGGCATGGAAGAGCTCGCGACTCATGCCCGAGTGCGACGCGAACGCGCCCATCAGGATGAACATCGGGATCACCGACAGGTTGTAGTCGGTCAGCACCGACAGCGGCACGTTGCCGAGCAGGTTCAGCGCCGGTATCGGGCCCGACAACAGCCCGAAGCCGACCACGCCGACGATGCCCATCGAGATGCCGATCGGCACGCGCAAGGCCATCAGCACGAACATCAGTACGAAGCCGAGCAGGGCGACGAGGTCTCTATCCACGAGCGCTGTCCATGGGCCGCCCGCTGTCGAGGTCCGACACGTCGATCATCTCGTCATTCGGGTCGTGGCCGCGCCACAGGTCCCAGATGCGGCGCACGCCGAGCACCGCGGCGGCCACCGCGCCGCACGCCGCCAAGCCGTAGAACCACACCAGCGGCAGGCGCAGGTCCATCGTCGTCTGGGTGCCGGTGGTGAGCACCTTGGCCCACACCATCCAGGCCAGCGGCACCAGGAAGGCCAGCGTCACCGTGCTGGCCACCAGGTCGAGCCGGCGCCGGTTGGCCGGGCCGAGGTGCTCCCACAGCACGTCGACGCAGATGTGCCCGGCGTGGTAAGTGGCCACCGCCATGCCCCAGAACAAGGCGATGCACATCACCAGCTTGGAGCCGTCGAACCAGTCAGGGATCTGGATCGAGAAGAGGTCGCGCAACAGCACGTTGCCGGCGGTGACGAGGGCAATGAACAGCAGGAAGACGGCGGCCACCGTTTCGGTGGCCGCCAGGATGCGCTTCACGCGATGGTCACTTGTCGGCGTTGCGCGAAGCCAGTTCGCGCTTCAGGTCGTCGAGCGCGGCCTTGCCGGGAACGCCGGCCTTGTCGGCGGTGGCGATCCAGTCGGCGGCCACCGGCTCGACCGACTTCTTCCACGCGTCGAGCTGCGCCGGCGTGAGCTTCACGATGGTGTGGCCGGGCGTCTTCTCCAGCTTTTCCTGGCCGGCGTCTTCGGCCGCACCCCAGTCGGCGCCGACCTTGGCCGCCCAGGCGTTGTTGCAGTGGTCGTCGATCACCTTCTTCTGGTTGGCCGAGAGCTTTTCGTACCAGGGCTTGTTGATGGCCCACACGAAGCCAGCCGCGTACAGGCGCATGTCGGTGTGGAAGTTCACCGCCTTGTCGATGCCGAAGGAGATGATCGAATTCCACGGGAAGGTGATTGCGTCGGCCACGCCCTTTTCGATCGCGTCGCGCGCTTCGGGTGCCGAGACCTGCACGTTGGTCGCGCCCAGGGCCGACATCATCTGCGCCACGGTGCCGTTGGCCGAGCGGATCTTCATGCCCTTGATCTGGCCCGGCTCGGTGATGGGTTTCTTGGAATGCAGCGTGCCGATGTGCAGGTGCGCAAAGCAGAACTTCACGTCCTTCATTTCGGTGGCGGCGTACTTGCGGTACCAGGCGTCCAGCGCGGCCGAGCCGGGGCCGGGCTTGGTCATCAGGAACGGCAGTTCGCCGGCCGAGAAGAGCGGGAAGCGCCCGGCCTGGTAACCGGGGTTCACGTAGGTGATCTCGGCAATGCCGTCGCGCGCCATGTCGTAGTGGTCGTTCGCCTTGCCCAGTTGCTGGGCCGGGAACAGCGCCACCTTGATGCTGCCGCCGGAGGCCGCCTCGACCGACTTGGCCCAGGGCTCGAAGCCCGTCTTGGCCAGCGCGTGCTGGGCCGGCACCCAGAAGCCGAACTTCATTTCGACCGGCTTGTCTTGCGCCAGTGCGGGCAGGGCAAAAGCCAGGGCAGCAACGCCGGCGACGGCGGTGATCGAGGAGCGGAATTTCATGCAAATCTCCGAGAGCTATTGAGCAACGGCCGAGGATAGTGGATAGATGCCCAGTGCCGGCTCATGAACTTCCCGGGGTTCGCGCCGGCCGCGCCCGCACCCAGCGGATGGGCTGCTCCTTCATCGGCCGGCCCGGCGCGCCATGGGCGAGCAGCGCCTTGTCGAGCGCCTTGCCGGCGTCGTCGGCAAGCGCGGCCAGGCGCGCGCTGCGGATGGCGGCAGCGCGTTGTTCAGGCGTGTCGAAGTGCGCCGCCTCCGTGGCCGAGCCCGCCAGGTGGTCCAGCACGTGCAGCAGGTTCTCCTTGCCGCGTTCGTTGGTCGTGCCGTAACCCTTGATCAGGCGGCCGCACTCGGCCAACTCCAAGCCGAGCTGCGGGTGTTCGCGCGCGCCTTGCTCAACGCGCACGAGCCAGCGCTCGATCATCTTCTGCTCGGCCGAGAAGCGGCTGCCGCGTCGGCGCAGGCCCTTGCAGCTTGCCAGCAGGCGCAGCGCCGCGAAGCCCAGCACGGTGTGGGTGCCGATCTTCAGCGGCAAGGCCAACGGTGGTTTGCCCTTCAAGCTGCGCTGGCGGTCCCAGCGGATCAGCCCGTCGGCCCAGCGCTGCGGCAGCAGCGCGGCGAACTCGGGCACGCCGGGTTTGAAGTGGTCGTACAGGTGCACGAGTTCGCTGTCGTCGGCCTTGACCTCGCTGCGCACGCACGCCATGCGGCTGGCGCGGCACTTCAGGTCGGCCACGCGCACGATATCGTCGAAGGCCATCCAGAGCGCGAGCCAGCGTGCGGTCTCGCGCGTGGTGGCGTGGCGGTTGGCGGCGGTCGGGTCGCCGGCCTGTTCGGCAGCCAGCACCTGGCGCATGCGCTCGGTGTAGAGGCGGGCGTAGGCGGCGTCCTGGTAATCCAGCACGCGGGCGTGGCCGAGGGCGAACATCTGATGCGTGGCAGCGGGGAACTCCTGCAGCAGCGCCGCTGGCATCTGCGCCGCAGCGGGCGCTGCCGGCGCCAGCGCCGCCTGCACGGCCGCTTGCGCATCGCGCGTGGCGCGCACCTGTTCGAAGGCCTGTGCGAAGCCGCGCAGGCTGGCGTCCACACCCAGCCCGGCGTGGCGGATCACGTGCTCGTAAGCCTCGCGCGCAAACGGCAGCGCGCCCGACGCAGCGATCGCACCCATCAGCACCGCGCTGATCACGGTGCCGTTCTTCTGCGCCAGCGCCGCCATGTCGAACACCTGCGACTCGCGGCTGTGTGTGCGCAGCACCTGCAGCAGTTCGGGCGTAGACATGCGGCCGTCGCCCTGGCTCATCTTCTCGGCCGTGGTGAGCGCGCGGCTGGTCGAGCTGATGACCTGCGTTCGTTCAGCGTGGGCCATGCCGTTGCCGACTTGGCGCACCGTCTCGAGCAGCTCCGACGACACCAGCAGGTCGAGCGCGCCCGGCACCGGGTTCAGGCTGAACACCGGCTTGCGGCCCTTCAGTTCACTGTTCGGCAAGGGGAACACTTCGATGTAGTAGGTGGTCGCCCCGGTGCGTTGGGCCACACCCGGAATCGACGTGCTCTGCGCACTGTGCCCGCCGTGCAGCGCCACCTCGACCAGCCACTCGGCCAACACGCCGCCACCTTCGCCACCGAGTGCGCAGACGAGCACCGTGACCGGGCGCTGCGATGAGTTCATGGTTGTCATGCCGGCTGCAGCAGGCGCAGCACCGAGCCGCGCACCGAATGGATCAAGCGCTCGTGCCAGCGCGGGTTGCGTATCACCTCGGCGCGGTAGAACGATGGGCACAGCGTGGCCGCATGCGCGTTCTCGCCGCACAGCCCGCAGCCCACACACCCGTCGATCACCGTGGCCACCGGGTCCACTTTCAGCGGATCGGGGTTGTCCTTCAAGGTCAGCGTCGGGCAGCCCGACAGGCGGATGCACGCGTGGTCGCCGGTGCAAACATCTTCATCGACGCCGTATTTCAGCCGCTGCACGCGCTTGCCCGCCTTCAGCAGGCCCGCGATCCACGGCTTGATGCGGCGCTGGCGTTCGAGCTGGCATTCGCCCTCGGCGATGATGACCTTCAAGCCCGGGAAGTCGGTGGTGAAGGCTTCGTCCAGCACCTTGCGCATCTCGGCCACGCGGTAGGTGTGCACGGTGCGCATCCACTTGACGCCCAGGCCGGTCAGGGTCGACTCGATCGTGGTGTTGCGGTGGACGAGGCTCTGGTGCTTGTCGGGTGCGCTGGCCTTCACCTCGTCGTCGGGTGTGGAGATGATGTCCTGCGTGCCGGTGGCCGAGGTGTAGCCGTTTTTCATGATCAGCAGTACCGAGTCGTCGCCATTGAACAGCGACGATTGCACGCCGGTGAGCAGCCCGTTGTGCCAGAAACCGCCGTCACCCATGATCGCCAGCACACGCCGCTTCATCATCGGCGACACGCCGGCGCTGCTGGCCAGGCTCATGCCGTAACCCAGGATCGAGTGGCCGGATGAAAACGGCTCGAAGGTGGCCAGCGCATGGCAGCCGATGTCGGCCGAAATGTGCACCGGCCCCACGTCCTGCTGCGCGAGCTTGAGCGCAGCGAACACCGGCCGCTCGGGGCAGCCGATGCAAAAGCCCGGCGGCCGCGCCGGCAGCGGGCCGCCGAGTTGCTTCGCCACGTCGGCGCGGCGCTGCGCGTTGCCGGCGAGCCAGTCGCTTGCTGCGCTGACGGAAAGTTGCGGCAGGTAGCGTGCGACGAACTTGGCCAGGCCCGAGGTCATCAACTCCACGCTGTACTCACCCGCGGCCTGCAGCATGTCTTTGCCGTGCAGCGGTGTCTGCACATCGAGCCGATGCAGCGCTGCCAGGATGTCGTGCTCGATGTACTCGGGTGTGCCTTCTTCCAGCACCATCACCGCGCGCTTGCCCGCGCAGAAGTTGGAGATCTCCTCAGGCACCAGCGGGTAAGTCACGTTCAGCGCCAGGATCGGCACGTCGCTGCCGCCGAACGCATCGGCCAGGCCGAGTTGCTGCAGGCTGCGGATCAGCGTGTTGTACAGACCGCCCTGAACGATCAGGCCCACGTCTGCATGCTTGCCGTCGAAGAACTCGTTCAGCTTGTTCGCCTTGATGAATTCACGCGCCGCCGGAATGCGCTGCGCGACCTTGAGCTTCTCGTGCCCGAAGGTCACCGGCGGGTGCGCCAGCCGCGCGTAGTCGAAGGCCGCCGGTTCGGCGATCAGGTGCTTGGTCGACAGCGCAGGGGACACGTTGTCCTTGCACTCGAAGCTGCCGCGCACATGGCAGGCGCGGATGCGCAGCTCCATGATGGCGGGCATGTTGGATGCTTCCGACAGCGCGAACCCAGCCTCAACCATCCGCACCATGTTGCCCAGCTCGGGCCGCGGGTCCAACATCAGCATCGACGACTTGAGTGCGTACGCATGCGTGCGCTCCTGGATCACGCTGGCGCCTTCGCCGTAGTCTTCGCCGACGACGATCAGCGCACCGCCCTTGACGCCGGGCGACGACAGGTTCGACAGCGCGTCGGCCGCCACGTTGGTGCCGACGATCGACTTCCACGTGACCGCGCCGCGCAGCGGGTAGTGGATCGACGCGCCCAGCATCGCCGCCGCCGAAGCCTCGTTCGCACACGCCTCCACATGCACTCCCAGTTCGCGCATGTACGGTTCGGCCTGCACCATCACGTCGAGCAGGTGTGACACCGGCGCGCCCTGGTAACCGCCCACGTAGGCCACGCCCGATTGCAGCAGCGCCTTTGTGATGGCCAGGATGCCCTCGCCGTGGAAGGTGTCGCCGGCACCCAGGCGCAGCGCCTTCACTTCCTTGCTGAACGAAACTTCCACCCGATGCCTCCTGCTCGACCACCCATGCGCGGCCCCGGAGCTTAGCGGTAAGTTGCAGTGTCAACCATTGGTGGAAAACAGGCCAGGCCAGTGCCGGCGCCGGTGGCGCAGAATCGTGGCCGCCGGACGGCGCCAGCGTTTCGGTCCACGGCACATTTCGAGAATCAACGAGGAGATGAACCGATGAAGAGTGAACTTTCGCGCACCGCCCGCAACGCCGCACTGCTGGCCATGACGCTGGCAGCGTCGGCCCTGTCGGCGGCTGCCGGACTGAAGTCGCTGGCGCTTCAGGCCAACGGCGGCGTGGCGCTGGCGCCTGCCTTCAGCGCGCAGACCACGAATTACCGCACGCAGGTGCAAAGCGACATCGCCGTGCTCACCATCAATGCCCAGCCGGCCGCCGAGGGCGCGGTGGTCGGCGTGGCCGTCAACGGCAAGCCGGTGGACGCCAAGACGCCGATGCAGGCGCCCCTGGCCGTGGGCACGAACCGCGTCGAAGTGCAGGTCGGCGACTCGGCCGGCCGTGTGACCGACCGCTACGAGATTGTGGTCGAGCGCGAAGACATTGCACCGGTCGTCGCCAAGTTCCAGAAGAAGACCTTCGCCGATGCGCAGACCGGCCAGGCCATGCCCTACCGCCTGTTCGTACCCGATGGCTACGACGGCAAACAAGCCTACCCACTGATCGTGTTCCTGCACGGCGGCGGCGAGCGCGGCGACGACAACGAGAAGCCGCTCACCGCCAACGAAGGCGGCACGGTCTGGGCCAAGCCCGGCGAACAGGCCAAGCGGCCTGCCTTCGTGCTGGTGCCGCAGGGCCGCAACGTGTGGGACGGTGGTTTCGGCCGCACCCGCAACGCCGAGAACAAGATCGACGTGTCGCGCGCCTTCGAGCCGGCCGACGACCTGCGCACCGTGCAGAAGCTGTTGCAGCAGGTATTGGTGGACTTTCCCAGCATCGACCGCAAGCGGCTCTACCTCACCGGCCTGTCGCAGGGCGGGCTGGGCAGTTGGGCATGGAACATCCAGCAGCCAGAGCTGTTCGCCGCGATGGTGGCGGTGTGCGGGGGGGCCGACCCCGGCCAGGTGGCCGTGCTGAAGGACAAGCCGATCTGGGCCTTCCATGCCGCGGCCGACCCGATCGTGCCCGCCGATTTCACGCGCAAGGCCGTCGCCGCGGTGCGTGCCGTGGGCGGCCAGCCGCGCTACACCGAGTACGACACCTCGACCTTCTTCTTCCCGATGGCGCACTTTTCGTGGGTGCCGGCGTACCGCACCGAGGAGATGCGCGAGTGGCTGTTCAAGCAGTCGAAATAGAGGTCGGAGCGAAGCTCCGGCCAGAATCTCGCCTGCATCCCCATCCAGCGAGGTCTCGATGAATCCTCTTCCCCCGCCCCCCGCCCTGATCCCGATGGCCCAGGTTCTGTGTGACGTGGGCACGCTCGTGACGCTCGGCCCGGGCAAGTACGGCGAGCGGCGCTACGTGCCGCTCGGCGGCGGCACGGTTCACGGGCCCGAACTCAACGGCACGCTCGTCGAAGGGGGTGTGGACTGGCAGGTCAACCGCAGCGATGGCGTGCTCGACATCGCCGCGCACTACGTCATCCGCACCAGCGATGGCGCGCTGATCGAAGTGCAGAGCGACGGCATGCGCCACGGCCCGGCCGAGGTGATGGCTCGGCTGGCACGCGGCGACGTGGTCGGCCGCGACGAGTACTTCTTCCGCACCGTGATGCGCTTCCAGACCGGCGCGCCGCAGTGGGCCCACCTGAACAAGGTGCTGGCACTGGCCTGCGGGCAGCGCGAGGCCGCGCGCGTGGTGCTCGACGTTTACCGCATCACGTGAACTTTCCCTTCAGTTCGCCGGGACAAAGCCGCACCTTGACATGCAAGCAAATACTTGCATATCATTCGCTCACGTCTTGGACATCGGCAACCCTGAAAGGAGAAATCATGGCGGACATCCCGCTTCGAATCGGCAGCAGAGTGAACGACCCGCACATCAGCGGCGACGGGGCGGACTGAATTCCGAGAGGAGCGGCGTGGTCGAGCGGCTGGACATCGACAAATTCTTCAAGGCGCTGGCCGACCCGACCCGCAGGCGCCTGCTCGACCTGCTGCACCGCGACAACGGCCAGACGCTGACGGCACTCTGCGAGGGCATGGGCATGTCGCGCCAGGCCGTGACGCAGCACCTGCAATTGCTGGAAGACGCCAACCTCGTCGCCATCGTCTGGCAGGGCCGCGAAAAACTCCACTACCTCAACCCGGTACCGCTGCACGAGATCTACGAGCGCTGGATTGCCAAGTTCGAACGCAGCCGCCTCGGCGCGCTGCACCAACTCAAAATGAAACTGGAAGGTGATGATGATGAAAAAGCCTGACTACGTGTACGTGACCTACATCGAAACGACGCCCGAGAAAGCCTGGCGCGCGCTGGTCGAGACCGACCTGATGCGCCAGTGGTGGGTCGACCCGGCGGCGGGTTGTGCGCGCGTGAACGTGTCGGACTGGAAGCCCGGCTCGCGCTGGGAACACACCCGCGCCGACGGCAGCGGCATCGTCGATATGGTTGGCAAGGTGGTCGAGACCACACCGCCGCGCCGGCTGGTGTTCACCTGGGCCCGACCGGGCGATGCCGGCAACGACGCGAAGCACTCGCGCGTGGCATTCGACATCGAGCCGTATTCGGACGGGCTGATCCGCCTGACCGTCACGCACGATGAATTGGCGAACGATCCGCAAATGCTGGAAGGCATCTCCGGCGGCTGGCCGAAGGTTCTGTCGAACCTCAAGACCTTCCTCGAAACCGGCCGACCGCTTGCGCACGCGCCGGCGGTGTAGGCCGGGTCTACTTGCCGGTGAGGTGGGCTGCGTAGTAAGCCAGTACGTCCAGGTCCGCCACGGGCACCTGGCTCAAGGCCTCGGTCATCGCGCGGGTGTAGCCCGGCCGGGTGCCCGACTTGAATCCCTGCAGCGTCGCGCGCAAGTAGTCTTCCTTCTGGCCCCCGACGCGCGGCACTTGCTGGCCACCTTCCAGAAGGGTGCCGTGGCAGAAGGTGCACTTGTGCTCGTGAGCGAGGGCCTGGCCCTTGCTCATGCTCGCCGCATCGGGCGCTGCAGCCGGGGGCGGTGCCGGCACTGGCGGCAGCGTGCCGATGTGGTCGGAGAAGCCGCGCAGGTCGGCGTCCTTCATCGGCTTGGCCAGCGCAATCATCGCGTCGTTGTTGCGCCGGCCTTCGCGGAACAGGAACAGCTGCGTGATCGTGTACAGCGA